>JBAQUG010000462.1:0-11232 GCA_049297395.1 Victivallales bacterium
CCCTCGCAGAGGGCGACATGTTGTCCTGTCGCGCCGTAGCATCTTAGCGAAGGCGGAAGCCCCATGCGTAAGCGTGGGGATGATGAATAATAAAATATAATTTTCAGCCCCCGCAGGGCGGCGGCACTTAAGTTTGGGGGAATTCCGGTCCGGGACGCCGCCGCACATGGCTTTTAGAAACCTTTCACGCGATGTCATTTTCATTCTCCGGGCCAATTGCAAAAATCCAAGTTTTTGAGAGTTCCGAAATTGGCTTTCTTTTATTTTTTTCATTTCACCACCGCTGTTTTATGTAAGTGCTAAACTGGATTCTTTTGTCGTATAAAATTCATGTCGGCCTCAAAATCCCGAATTTAACGGTTACTTTTTCATCTCCCATATGCTTTCTTATTTGACGACCGCCTCGCCCCAGTTGTCCGTGGGTCTGGCCTCCGTGGGGACGTCGGCTGTCATACCACTTAGCCCGCTGTGCCAGTAGTCGCGTGTCATCGTCTTTGATCCCTCGGTGTCAGAACGGAGGATTCCAAGCTCGAATTTTATTTTTGTCCCCGGTTTAGGTTCGATGCCGAGAGTCGCCCAAGGAATGGCCAGTTCGACGGTGTACCAAGTGTCGCCGCGCTGGATCTTCGGCTCGATGGACAGTCGTTCGACCGACGGGACAAAGAGTTCCCCTGCGGGCGAACGATACCAGACACCTTCTCCCTGTCCAGGATCTTTGGCATCGTAGCGATAACGGACTACAACCGGCTTGCCGTCGCAGATCGTGACGAGGTAGCGGCACTTGCCCAGCTTCGGCGATTCGATCTGGAGATCACAGGCGTCGCCGGTCTTGAAGAGCAGCGTCCCGTCCTTGCCGTTGTTGACGAACGGCGACGAATCCTTGATCACGTACCATTTCATCTCAAGAGCCTCCGGTGTCGAGTTGAGCCATACAGTGGCGTCGGCAAACTGGACCGGCTTGTTGGCGGGATTGCCCTTGGCGGCTATTGTGAAACTCTCCTTTTTGGCGACCTCGTCGTCCTTGTCTGGAGCGGGTGGCGGAAAGACATAGTCCCTGGGACGCAAGGCGCAGGGACGCCAAAGCGATGCCGGGCGCTCCAGGGCGGAAAGCATGTCAGTCACGCAATCGGTACCGTCGGACGTCCATGCGCTCCGCATCACACCGCCTCCGGCTGATTTGCGCCGGTTCTGCACAATGTTCATGCGCAGCTTCATCCCTTCGGAGTATGTAAATCCCAGCTTTTGCCAGGGGATGAGGTATAGAATACTCGCGCTGTCATTGTAGTAGATGGAAGGCTCAATCTTGAATCCATCGGCAGGAACATCAAACCGTTCAGCGATCCAGACTCGTCCGTCGTTGGATGGTTTATCCTGAAGGACTTTGGCGCCTGGGGGAACCGCCTCCAGTTTCACTTTCCTATATTTAATGGCTACAGGGGCGCCGTGCCACCTGGCGAAGACTATGCGCTGCTGATCCGCCGCCGCCACGCCATCCGGTAATTCGGCCGCTACGTCGACTTCGATGGCGTCGCCATAAAGGATTACCTGCTCCCATGATGGGGCGTCATTGAGAAAAATGCTGGCGAGAGCTCCTCCGTATGGACGCCCGAATCTGAATCCAACACCAAGACCTTTGAGATTATGCCATATGGAAACCCGTGCGTCCATGCCATCATGGGCGATCCGCCCAAGATTCACCGTTGAGGGCAAGTTGAGATTCAGGCCGCCGTCGTTGCGTGCGATGTCGAAACAGGTTCCAGCGCGTTTCCTGTTCCAGCGCTCCTGATCGGCGAGCAGCTCAGCCGAGAGCGCGGCAGCTACCATCTTCCCCGTGATTTTGACGGTTCCTCCGGGAAGGCGTTTGACTGAGTCGAGCCCGGTCAACTCGACCACGGCACTCCTTCCGAGGCCGAGGAGGTAGTAATGTCCGGCTTCGAAGCCGCCGTCGCTTCGCTCAACCCGTACCAGGCTGCCGTTGAAACATTCATCGTGGAGCGAATAGTCATTTAAAGACATCCCTTTCTTCGCCTCTGGAATTCCGTCCCACCAGGGGCTTAGTGGTTTGAACACGGTTCCGATGAAGAGTCCGTCCTCGAGAGTCATCAGATAGTCCATGCCGTGGCCGCCATGCAGAAGGAAGAAACGTCCGGAACTGTCGGGGAGATCGGCGACACCCTGCATATTCCACCCGCCGTAGATCACGCCAGGTTCCATAACCTTCTCCTTGATGTTCGGAACCCTTCTATGGCCATGCCCGGAAGCAAGCGTCGGATAGGACCAGAGGAGATGTCCGTCGGCTCCTATGAAGCTGATAGCACCGTTATAATTGCCCTCACGTGGAGTCACAAGCAACTCGGCGTTGCCGCCAATGAAACTTGGCGCTCCTACACCGGTATTGAACATGGGTTCCGCCTTCGACCAATCGTAGACTGGGGCGCCGGCAGAGTTCATGCCTTGATGCCTCATCTTCCATAAATTACCCCCGACCACCACCATGGCGTCGAGTTTTTTGTCAAAGGTTACGACTGCCCCCCCGCTCTGTGGCAGGAGCGGACTAAGGACGATTTCGTTCGCCTGCATTTTTCCGTCGCCGTTTGCATCGGTCCAGTTGAAGGCGTCAATTTCCTTCGGCCAAATTTCCTTCGGCCATTTGAGCAATTTCGGGTCATGCGGCAGGTCGGACATCGCCGGGTCGAACTTCTCACGCTTCACCAGTTCCGCCCATTTCGGATGCTGTTTCGCGGCATCTAGGATGGCCTTGGGAACCCACTGGCTACCATAATGCCCGCTTTCCCTTATATAATTTCCCACTCTTCCGAATGCGGCCAGTGGCTTGAAGGACTGAACTGAGTCTTCTCCAATAACCGTCACCGCCGCTCCGGATGCCCATGCGAAGCTCCGCCCATCTACAGAGATCCTGTTCTGAAACGATATGAACTCGGTCATGGCATCGACCCTTCCGACCCATAACGGGAGAGGAAACGGCAGATCGGGATCATAGGACATTGAGCCAGACCTGGCCGGACCATGAATCCTCGGAAAAAGCTTAAGCGGATGGAACGTTCCTTTCGCAATGTCTACATCCCAGAGTATGCCTCGCGACTCGCTGATGATCTTCCGCGGCTCCTTCGGGTCGGGCATATAGCCTGCCTCACCATATTCGGCAGAACTGAAAAACTCTCTCGCCAGAATCGGTTCTTTGCCGGCCACATCGTCTGGAATCTCCCAGACACTTACCCGCTTAGGATAATATTCTTCGGTGACCCAGAGCCGCCCCTTTTTGTCGATGCCAAGTCCGGCAGGCAGATAGAAATCCCTCGGATCAATGGAGCCAAAACGGCGACCGCCCTGGTGCCCCATCGCCCGCAGCAGTTTGCCGCTGGTGTCGAATATCTTGACTTGCTGCGAAGACGTGTCGCTGAGGCGCATCCCAAGGTGCGGCAGTGTGCAGGCGGGCGTTGGTGGCAATTGCTCACGGCCACCGCGGTCGGACACGTATATCCTACCCTTGGCGTCAACGGCGATGGCGAACGGAGCTTCGAGGCCTCTTTCGATGAACGGAGTTGTGGCTCCGGTCTGGGTGTCTAAAATGGCTACAGACTTGTCGAGTACAGCAAGGCAGCGGCCATCGGGAAGCCACGCCATATCCCATATTTTTAGAGGAAGGACTCGGAGCAAGGACATGGTGTAATGCCTCTTGCTGTTGCCATGGTAATAACCGCTGTCGCTGTTGGCCTCTGGCGCGCGGGCCGTCGAATAGACAAATGTGCGCGGAACATCGCCGAGAATGTCACTGGTGTAGAGCTCTCCATCCCAGCGGGTAGCACCTTTCCGGTGCATACCGACCAGCCGCAGGCCTTTGACGTCCTTCAGCCGCTCATCATCTTTATCTTTAATAACCCACTGAGGTGGTATTACTGCTGCGGTCTCACCTGGCTTCGGAGGATTGGGAATGCGGACAACAGGCCACATGGCGCCGGTCTTCGGATTTATTTCGACAATGGTATGGAAGCCTGGAACCCAATTGGGAAATCCCATGGCAAAGACTCGCTCACCATCTGTCTTGAGACAGGCAGCCCCGTTCCAGGCCAGCCCGGTCAGCCAGTGCTCGGCCCAGATCACCTTGCCGTCCATGTCCACGCAGGATAGCCCGCGTCCCCATTCCGAAACGCCTGCACCGACAAGCACACGATCCTCCAGGCAGACAACTGCGCATGGCGGATAATGGTCGGAGAGCCAGCCGCCGGTCCTGCCATATTGCCACGGTGGATTGCCTTCCTGCCATGTCCCGCGGTAGAGGACATCCAGCTTTCCTCGGATCAGCCCGATCCATTTATACTCTCCAGTCGGGACAAGGCTGCCATCGTCCGCGCGTCCATCCCATTTCACTTCCTGTGGACCTTTTTTCACATCAAGGTCTGCAACGAGATTGCGGACACGCCGTCCCTCGGCATTGTTAATGGCAATCGATACATGACCATCCGTCGGCGCATCAAATCTGACAACAACAGGCTTCTCATTCGGATCACATCCAGTGATGGAGAGTAGGGTGAGAACAGAGATGCTCAATACGCATAACAGCCGTAATAATTTAGTGTTTAAAAGTTGGCTTTCTGAAAATTTCTTCATTTTTTTATTCTCCTGACGCCCATGGCTTATTTATTGCAGGTTGATACCATTTAGTTGCGCCCATGCGTACCCAATTGGGTACAGGCAACCATTTCACATGGCCGTCGCAGAAGAGGCCATTGCCGCCGTCAACCATCGGGAACAGGTTTGCATCCCTGGCCGTACGGTCGAAAGGATGGGGATGAAATACCCAGCGTGCATCCGGATCCTCGGTAATAACATCATACGCCAGCAGAACACGGTCTGGCTTTCCTCCGCCTTTGTTATAACTGCCATAGCCAGGCGGACCTTTTTTGTCGGGACCTGTCATTGAGCCGTTGCCAATGTATGGCGGAGCGTAAGGTGTGACAAAATCGGTCCACGTGAACGGATTGCCATTGTACATGTAGCCGGCGACATTTGCATTGATGGCGCCGGCACGGGTACTGAAGCTGCCAAAACCGCTTTTCAGATTGAACTGAGGGCATGCAAGAATATCAGGAGTACTTACATAGTCAGGGGTCAGGAATCCCAACCCATTTTTTCCAGCCTTTAAATAATGATTGCCATTTTGTGAGCCGGGGGGAAAGCAATTGCCATAGTCTATTGCATAGCCAGCTGCGGCAGTTCCGATATGACGCAGACCTTCGGAGCACTCGATTCTCCGTGCCAATTCCTTCGCCTTGTTCAGTGCTGGCAGAAGCAAAGCTGCGAGAATTGCGATGATCGCAATGACGATTAACAGTTCAATGAGAGTGAAGGCATTGCCGAATGCCGAATGCCGAATGCCGATTTTAGATCCCGTAGCATTGGAAAAGAAGGAATCTCCGATTTTAGTTTTCATGGTTTCGTCCTCCTATGAACATTTATTACTCTCCATGCTTTGTGTATTACTTTATTACCGCCTCACCCCATTGCGCCGGATACAGCCTCGCTTCAGACGGAATGTCGTCAACCATTTTCGCGGGGACAAAAGAACGGCTGGTGAACATGTGGTTGCGCGCCATCGTCTGGAAACCGCGTTGACCGAACCCGGAAAGCAGGACTTCTGAGTCGAAGGAGAGTTTTTCCCCGGGCTTGACGGACAATCCAAGGCTTTCAAGCAGTTTCAGCGGAATTTTTAGTTCGGCTGTGTAGCCTGAATTCGGCTGTTTCGTGAAACGGACGCTTGCATCGTCGAGAACACCGACAAAGACAAACTTCCAAGTGCCACCGGCAGGCGTGAAATATTCCGCAGGACGATTGAGAGATCCTCCTTCCGGAATCATGGCGACGACAACTGGCTTGCCTTTGAATTCAGATGCGAGCAGGCGGATGTCCCCAGCCTGGATCTTGTCGTGTCTGCCGGATTTTCCCAGGTAGATTCCAACAGAGTCGCCCCATTTGAAAAGCTGTTTCTCGTCGTCGGCCTTGTTCTCCATCGGGGTCGTGTCCTTGACATCGAACTTCGCATAGAGGAACGTGTCGTCGTAGCCGACATTCACCTTCGCGAGTTCCCCTCCATTGTTGCCGATGAGCGTGGACGGCTTATCACCCCACTGCTTGCTGTCAAACGGATTGACCAGCTTGACAATTTCCACCGGGGCCTTGGCGACGTCTTCAACAGGAGGATAAGGGTTGACATGTTTCTCCAAATTCATCTTCCCGGCGAAACGGATCTCCCCTTTGATTTTGCCGTCCTTGCCGAATCCGTCGATCCGATAGACATTAGGATGGCAGTTGCCGGTGTAGAGGTAGCACTCGCCACGTTCCTGGAACCAGGTGACGCGCCCGGTAAAATTCTCGCCGCCGCCGATAAAATACTCATCCGGTTCTCCGCCTTTGTTCGGATCGCCAAGTACGGTATCCACAAAAAATCCATCCGGCGTATAGAAGGAGACCGGAGTCCACTCGGATGCGGCTGCAGGATATCCGTCACCGGCCAGGCCAGCCATGATCCATGTGTGATATATTTCGCCAGGCCTTGCAGTGCCGGTGGCCTTGCGTCCGGCCATCCAGATCCGCTTGCCGTCCGGACCGAATTTCTCGTATTTGACCACATTGAAATTTCCGGTGTGCCCAGGCCCCGGCAACATTGCTTCGTTCCACTCCTTGCTGGCATATTTGAATCCGGCATGTTTGCCAATATTAATGCATGTGTAGAGATTTCCCTGTGGATCGTCCCTGAAGCCAAGGATGCCAGCCCGGGGAGATGTTCCGGCGTGATCAGAGCCGGGGATGACATCTGATGCCGCAATACCCGCCTTTGCCGTATCCCAGACAATCGCGCCTTCTTTATCAACTGATTTGGCTGGGATCTTGAATATTATGTTGGAAGTATGGCTGAGGAATAAGTCACCTTTGGCGTTCATCCACATCGAAGCCATTCCGATAAATCCGCCATCAAGTTTTTGTCCGGCAAGTTCAGTCACGCGGACGATCTCGCTTTCGTCGACCTTCCCGTTGTGGTTGAGATCGGACCATAGTTCAAGCCCCGGGGGGTCATTTAGCATTGTGCTCGGGACAACGCCGAGACTTTTTACGTAGGCGATAGGAATAAGTTCGTCTCCACTGACACGAAAGACCGCATGGGCGTTGTATGGGCTATTCGTGCTGGGGTCGAACATGAATTCAACTCCATTCGGACCGATGAAGTTCACCCATGAAGTGTACGTGCAGATGGACAAACAGGAAAACGGAGCAGGCAGATTCATCTTGTTCATGTCCCAGTAGGCGGAGACAGAGCCATTGGAACCGTCGCCCTTGACTGTCCCGCGGATAATCTTCGGATCATCCTTGTAGATAGCATAGACAGTCAGCGGATCATTCGGAGAAGGCCAGCTCGGCGGACCGTACGCGACCTCGCCAAACCATTCCCGGTCGACGGCGAAGCTGTCAGCGCTGAAACGTTGGAATACCGCGGGAATTGAGTTCTGGGCTACAACTATCTTTCCATTTACATCAACGCAGACTCCGGTTGGATGCAGCATGCCGCTCTTGTCGTAGGCGCCATAATAGGGACGGCCGCCTTTCTTCCCGATCCAGCCCAAATGCGTCCTGTCCTTTTCATAGACCCATATCTGGTTGCTGTATCCGGCATCGGTTACAAAGAAGCGTCCGTTTGCGTCAACGGAGATATCCCATGGTGCGGAAAGTCCGTAAAGCTGGAAGGCTGAGGAGCTCGGTGCCTGGCCTTTCGGGAAGCGCAGCACGGAGGAACCCTGGGCATGATGAGTCGACCGGCCAAGATTGCAGGAAATGGCGTAGAGATCGCCGCTCTTGTCGACGCATATGCCGCGTGGCCATGGGCAGTCGAGTTCACGGAGCTTTTCACCAGTATCCGCATTGAACACGAATATTTTATTTTTGGAATAGGATGTAGCATAAACTTCGGTCGCATTTGCTGCCAGCCCGATGGTCTCGGAACGGGGATTTTTTACATTGTCAAAGGAATCCGCAGACCCTACCGGATTTTTATCCAGCTGGCAGTCGTTGACCAGCACATAGGCTGTATCCGAGCTGAAAGGTTCGGAGAGTCCGTTGGCTGCATTGAACCTCGCAAGGTAGGTCTTCTTGGTCCCACCCCATATGACATAAAGGTATTTGCCATTGGTGGCGCATGCCGAATACGGGCCGTAACCACCCTCGACAAAGGCTGAATTGCGCCACATGTTCTTGTCGTCATACCCGATTTTAACGAATGCCTTGGCGGCCTCGTTGTTGTCCCAGAGGAAATAAATGCCGCTCTCGTCGGCGCACACATCAATCGGCTGTCCGTGGTCTCCGCCCCAGCCGCCTTTGCCGTCTGCGGTATTGTACGGAGGCGTACCGGAAGTACTGAAAGCTCCGAGGTAAACAGGTTTCAATCCGGGAGAGGCATAGGCTTTCCAGTCATATTCGCCCAGGGGCATTGGATTGCCGCGCCAGTCATATCCGTCCCAACACACCTTGCTCTTGCCTGCAGGACGGGGTTCTCCGCCGATCAGTTCGCGCACGATTCCTCCATCCTTGTCGATTATGCTGACGCTCGCCTTCATTTCGGATCGGAGCTCGATTTCAAAGCCTGTTCCCTTGTCCTTGGATCCTTCCAGTTTTGCAAGATACTCATCCATCGTGCCGTGTTTCTTCGTCAGATTTCCCGAAGGCGAGAGAAGAATGCGCCCCCAGATGTTCATCCGGTGCCATGCCCAGCCAAAACCGCCCGCAGGAGCTGTTGACAGGAATTCAACCCTCATCTGCGGCCATATGATAGTCCAGAAGGCCGTCATCTTGTCACCTGGCTTGAACGGGTTTTTCCCTGTTTCCACGTTGGCGGACTTCCAGGGAATTCGCGCTTCCATGACGTAGCGGCCAGGAGGTGAACTCTCCTTGAACACGACAAGCGTCCCGTCTTTCCCAACGCACTGTTCCATCTTTAGCTCCCCCTTGTACGGAGGCCCTTGCACTACCGTGATGTACGGGGTCTTCGTAATAGTTTCAAGCCAGGCGGTCACAGTCGCCACATGCTTCAGATAAGGCTTTAACGAGGGATCCTTGTTCTCCGCTTCACTCACTGCAAGCGGGTAGGGCGCGGACGGATCCGCGACAAAACGGAATTCAACATCGTGCCCCTGCCATGGACGCTCGTTGGGTTTATTGGTATTCGACATCGCTCTGCCGCCCGTCGAGCTGTCCACTGATACATATAAGGCGTCCTCGTCGTACATCACCGCAACCTTGGCGTTGAAGCGGTCGGCATTAGTATCGCTTACAGCCACCCATTCCTGTCCAGAAAGATCCCAGCCTGATAGATCTCCGTCAATTACAACCTGTTTCCCATGTGGAACCGGCACGGCTGTCATTTCCGACCCCATCTCGTCAACTGCCTGGCTGACTGAACATGCCATGCATGTGCAAAGCAAACCGAGAGCAATCCGTTTCACGGACACATAAGTTTCCCATTCAAGCCGCATCATAATCAACCTCCTTTATCTATCGAGCTGATTTCAAAACTCTGAATGCGGGGAGGTGAAAACCTTTTAAGGAAAGGTTCTTCCATTCCCCGCACCCCAACCCTTTCCAAACCTGTCTGCTAATAAAGAATCTCCTGCCGTCCATCCTATCCCCGCCGCAAGCAACGGGGTATTATGGGTGAACCCCACGGACTTGGCAAGCCGGAGATTCTTTATTTTGCTCTCGCCCCAAATTCCTGTACTTTTGAAATTACCTCCTTGTATAATCTGATTTACTTTTTGTTTATGGCTTTCCAGCTCGATCTTGCAACCAGGACAGGATTAAGAAAGACCTGTGTGCGCCGGGAAGCGCTGGTATTTTTCAATCCGTTTTCAACAAGCTCAATGATTGAGTTGACCGTATCCTCTTCAGGGGGGGCAAACGTTGTCAGCTCACTGTCCGTGAGAAAAGCAGGACGTTTATTGTCATATCCCGTCACGGAAATATCTTCCGGCACACGGAGCTTATGTTTCCTCAGATCTGCGATGAGATGATTCGCAATTTCATCATTGGCGCATACGACGGCGGTGAACTTGTCCAGCCGGCCAACGAGCTTGTCAGTTTCAAATTCTTGTGAAACAAGAAAGAAGCTGTCCTTCATTTTTCTCCCGCCCAGCTCCTTCAAGGTATTAAAAAATGCTTCAGCCCGGAGCCTGCTCCAGTCATATTGGCCTTCATCCGACTTTAAACCGACAAACGCAATGTTCTCATGTCCTCTGCGCCAAAGCTGACAGCATATTTCCTTAAAAGCCCATGCATCATCGAGAACAACGGAGTCACAGGAAACAAGTGCGGTATACGCGGTGGAGTCAATATAATTGACGACAACCTTGTTTTTTTTCAGGATCTTTTGAGCTTCGGGATCAAGCTCAGGATAAAGACAAAGTATTACGAGTGCGTCCAATGAGCTTTCTCCCACTTTTTTAAGGACGGCCCTTATGTTGGCTTTGTTCGCCCTGTCACAGACAAACCTCTGGACGCTTCCGCCCGCTTCGTAGCAGCGAAGGCACAGGAGACGTTCAATAACAACATCGCGATTAGTCACCCATTGCTCTTTATTCCGATCCCAGTAGGTTATTATCCCGAGCTTCAACGGCTTTTGAAAGGATTTCTTGTGGTTCTGGCGGTTGGGATTCTGCTCTCCGGCCCCGGGGGAACTCCACTCTTTCCCGACAGTGGAACCATGACGGCCGTTCGGGATTATGTAGCCACCGCGTTTTAACTCGGTGCAGGCTTTGAGGGCGGTGTTGACATTGACGTCAAAGAGCCTGGAGATCTCCCTGACACTTGGAATCTTATCTCCGGCTTTCAGCTCGGAGTTCTGTATCCTTTTGGAGATGTCTGCAAAGATTTCCCTGTATCCCGTCATGGCGCCCTCCCATCAGAAAAATTGCTGGATTAATTATTGTCCTATTACATAATATAGCAATATTGGAAGGTTGTCAAGAGGGGGAAGAAAAATAATTTGAAATTACGGCAGTTAGGAGTCGTTCATAGCTTCCTTTTTCCTTCTGACTTTTCAATTTCAATTAATCCGTCATCCCGCAGGATGACTCTCTTTGAAACTTGCCTTCAAAGTAGGGACGGGCTGTAGTGTCTTTGTTTCACACTTCTATGCTTTAAGCGTATATAAAACTCGAAACTCGAAGCACG
>JBAQUG010000463.1:0-9509 GCA_049297395.1 Victivallales bacterium
CCCACTCGTCATGTCTTTCCCACCTGCCGCCGCCGACCTCCTTCCAGTCGGTGGCATGTGTTTTTGTGGAACAATACCCCCATGTGAAATCCGAATTGCCGAAAGAGCGGGCAACTCTTTCAGGGCCGCTGAAATCCAAAGTCCTCTGGACAATCTCTCTTGAATCCATAATTCTCCTTGTCGATTATTCATCTGGTTCACATTTTAATTTCACATTATGGCATATATATTAATGCTATAGATCAAGGAATGGTATGGAGGAAAAAAACATAAATATGTATAAAAATGATATTGTAGGGCAGAAGGGCAAGACCCAGATCCTGCAGGTTCTCCATAAGGGCAGGGTGTATTTTTTCAGGCATCTCTTTTCAGGATCTGAGAGATGTGAACCTGTTCCACCTGTCAAAGGCGGGACTCTGGACAGGGATGAACATTTTCATCCGCTCTACCATGTGGTTCTTTACTCGGAGGGACGTGGATGTTTCAACTATTGCGGGGAAAAACTCGATTTTGAACCGGGACTTCTTGTAGTTACAAGCCCGAATGAGCCGCATAAATTCGGTCCGCATACCGACTGCGGTTCTCCGGTTACGTATAAGCATTTTACGTTTGATCTGGTTTCAGAAGAGGAATTGCACCTTGAACTGTCGTTCAATGAATTGCTTTCCCTGTATTCCGGCGTTGGATATGGAAGGATAAAGGTTCCATACAGGCTTGATCCGATGGCATATCATGTTGTCCTGGAATCCCTCGAATCGGTGATTGCACAGAAGATGGAACATGAATCGCATCCCGATTTGACAGCAGCCTCCGCAATAATGAAGCTTCTGTCGAATCTTACCCGGGTATTTTGCATGAAGACTTCCATTGGAGATTCAGTTTTTGATGAAAGACTGCTTAAGGCAGGGGAAATCCTTTCGAACGATATGCAGGGAAAGATTAACATACCGTCTCTTTCAAGGCGGGTTGGAATCTCCGGAGCGCATCTTATACGATCATTCAAAAATGCATTCGGAGAGACTCCGATGAATTTCAACCGCAGGCTGCGTATAAAAAAGGGCAGGGAGCTGCTTGCGAAAACTGACTGGGGGGAGAAGCGGATAGCGCAGGAGACGGGATTCCATGATGAATTCCATTTTTGCAAGACATATAGGAAATTGGAGGGGGAGACTCCATCATCCTTCAGGCGCCGTGCGCATTCCGGGCGCGGATAGAGCCGAATGCCAGTAATGGCTCAGTCTTTCCTGCTTGCATGAATGGAACGCCGGCAACTTGCCGGCTCAATTGAACAGATGCCACCAGGTTGGTGGCGTTCCAGGAAGAAGTCCTGGGACCGACCCCCGTAAAGACTGAGCCATTGCGAATGCTGGCGGAAAATATGAAAAAAATCAAATCCAACGCTTGACTGATCGGGGATTGTCGGTTAAAATGTGTATCGAAACTCGAAACAGTTGAGCTGATTGCAAAATACGGAAAAGACGGTTGTTGTGGTAATATGCCCGTTGGTGTTCACAATCCCGAGCGCTTTTGGCCTCGGGACCGTGAACACCAACCTAAGCAATCAGCTCAAGAGAGGCAATTTAGAAATTGCCTTAGTTATCTAAAAAGAAGAATGAAGAGTTATATGTCAACGGCAAAATTCAAACTTGAACCCATATCCGGAATAGGAAGGACCGAATCGCTCTGCAACGCTCTTGTGGCTCTTGCGGAACATCTCGGTCCGGGCGGGCAGTTCCCTACGGTGCGGGAACTTGCCCGCTCTCTTGGTGTCAGCCTCTCCACTCTGGACCGCGTCCTCCACGGACTTGAGGACAGAGGCCTGATCGAGCGTCGGCATGGGCAGGGTGTTTTCGTGGGCGTCCAGGTGGGGAAGAAAACAATAGGAGTTGTCTCAGGCTTCAATATCTTTGAGTTGGGCACGTCGCCGTTCCACGGAATGTTTATAGATGTCGCCCGTCATTCCATTGAGAAAAGAGGCGGGTGCTTCCGTTTCTATCTCGATATTGAAAATTCGGTAAACGGCCTGCCATCGCATCTGGAGCTGGAGTCAAGCCTTAAGAAAAAGGAGCTGAGCGGCATCATCTTTCTTGGAGCAAGGCAACCGGAAGAAATCGATTGGATCAAGGGCTTTGCCATTCCAATGGTGAGTTTCACGGACTGTCCGCATTCTGAATTCCGCGTCTACATGGATTATCCCGCAATGGTCGGGCAGTGCTCTGATATCCTGATAAAGGATGGCTGCCGGCGGCTCGCCCTTCTTCCGTATTGGGATGGTGAGAAAGGCGCGTTGTTCAGTTCCTGCGTCGAAGCGTTCAAGAAAACAATGCGCATGCATCGCGTAGCATTCAAAGATGAGCTTGTCTGGCGACGTGGGAAAACTGATATTTGTGAGACTAACGAGCAGCAGGGCTGGCGGGCGGTCATGGAGTTGTTTAAAGATCGCCCTGCATCCATGCGTCCGGACGGGATAGTGAGCACCGACGACATGATGACCCGCGGAGCCGTAGCGGCTCTGGCCGAACTGGGAATCAGGTTTGGCGAAGAGGTCAGGATCGCAACGCATGCAAACCGGGGCTCAAGCGCTCTCGATCTTTATAAAAGCAAGTTAAGAATGGTTGAGTTTGACATAGAGGAGCTGATTGAGCTTCTGCTCAACACCTTGGATCGTGTCGGAAAAGGCGGTAAAGGTGTGCCGAAGATACAGCACCTTAAACCTATGCAGGAAAACTGAACAGGAAAGGCAATATTTATGATATTCGGATTTCGAGTTTGGGATGCGGGCAAGGCCCGCTTTAAATGCCTGGCAATGTTTTTTTCAATGTCGGCTATTTTATTAATCGGCTCCGTCCTGCACGCAGCCGATGCGGTCGACCAGAAGAGCAAGGATGTGATGGGCAAGTCCAGGCAGCAGAGGATTGCCGTGGTTGGCATAGGCGACAGCAACCAGCGGTTTGGCGGACACGGCTGGAGTAAATACATGATGCAGGCGTTGGAGGATAAGTTCGGCTGCTGGGGTACGGGTTTGAAGTGGTGTTCCCGGCAATTCGTAACTGAGGAAGAGGCCAAGCGCAGCGGGCCGGCTCCAAAGGAACTGTCTGACGGTGCCTTCTCCTACTGGTATCTGGGGGATCAGGTTTCCGCCCGCGTCGACTGGCGAAATGGTCAGTTGCACATTGCGCCCGATCATCCAATGGACGTAAAAGGCCCCCTGAAATTCCGTCTTGCCTACGCCACGTTCAAGGGAGGAACCGGCTCCTTCCTGCCGTCTGTCCGCGTCGACCAGCCGCCATGGAACATAATCGCCAGTGCTTCCGCTCCTATCAACTCCTCCACCGGATCTTTCGGAAAAACCTCATGCACAGTCGAACTGCCGGCAGATCCTTCACGCAATACCCAGCTTATGTTTTCAATCTCTCCTGTCAATGCAGATATAAAAGGGCCTCTCTTCGGGGAATGCCTGGAGGCGGAGAACACTGCCAAGCAGTCAGGGATAGCCTATCATACTCTTTATGCTGCCGGAGGACAATCCCTTTACGACATGCTGAAAACTATCAGCGGGCAGAATGTCACGGATTTCTTCCAGCAGGTACGTGCGCCCCTCAACGGTGACAAAAGATGTGTCGTTATAATCAATTCAGGATTCAATGACCGCAACGAAAATGAGAAAAGCATCGGGCCAAAAGGCAGTTTTGACGGTAGGAGCCGTGACGCTTATCGTGACAATCTGGAGGGGCTGGCCGCATGTCTGGAAAAAAACTGGCTGGCGGCGGGAGGCCAACGGGAGACCATCCATTTTGTCTTCATTCCCAGCCATCCCCTGAGCACACCGGATGATCCCGTCCTTATTGCTTATCGCGAAGAAGCGGTCGCGCTTTCCAAAAAGCTGCCTAACGCATCATGCATACTTCTTCCAGAGTTGGTCGGACAGAAGGAGATGGCGGAAAAGAAATATTATGACAAGGGGGCTTCTTCCTCTCCTCATCTTTCAATGGAAGGATACGAAGCCTTAAGCAAAGCTGTCGCAAAGGCATTGTCGGAATGAATTATAAAAGGAGAAGCTATGATGAAAAACACCTGCAGGATATTTACTTTGATAGAACTTTTAGTCGTAATTGCGATCATTGCAATTCTTGCGGCTATGCTGTTGCCTGCGCTGAAAAACGCGAAATCAAGCGCCAATAAGATTGCCTGCGTGAGCAACCTCAAGCAGGTCAATCTGGGGATACTTTATTACCTTGGTGACAACAACGACATCTTCCCTCCACAGAAACGCGGCTCCGAAGCCGCCTGGAACAACGGAAACGAGCCGCAGTATCAGGTCGCCGGCTACCTTGACATCAAAGTCCCCGCGAAAAGCATCCTTTTCTGTCCGGCTGACAAGAGGTCTGGCGGAGCCAGGACCATACTGGCTTCAGAGCATCCCGAATATGTGGCTGCCGATGGAAGCCATTATGTTCCCTCAAGCTACTGTTCCAGCTCTACGGCAAATGTCTTTACGGGGATTTTCCGCTGGCCTAACGAAGCGCCCATCCGCATATCTTCCCTTGCCAGGCCAAGCAAGCTCCTGCTCTTCTCGGAAGGATCAGGCTATTGGTATTTATCGCGCTGGCTCCAGTATTTCTATCTCCATCACAGTACTGGATGCAATTTCCTTTACGTTGACGGACATGTCGACTGGTACAATTTCGGCTACCCGCAGGGAATGACAATGGGCGCAGCGCCGATGCCGACAGCTCCAATTGACGTTAATGATTCCTTATGGGTGAGATAATGTAGCACAGGCATCTTGCCTGTGACAATTTCATATGCGGTTAAATTTAATGCTAGAAGTTTAAATGAAAGGAACGGTCGATGATCAAGTTTTCAAGCATTCTGCACGCTTCCGCCATCCGGGCAGGCATTGCAATGGCGGCCATATCGTTCGCCTTGGCCGTCCAGGCCGACACGCAGTCAGCGCTTTCCGACACGTGGCGGATCCAGCCGGCTAAGAATTCTTCGACGTTGCCTGACGAGAAGGACTGGGGGACTACGAAGTCTGCAGATTGGCGCTGGGGTGGAATCGACAACAAGGGCAAAGGCTGGGAGAAGACCCTTCGAAAGGATGTCAACTCCCTCTGGTATGAGCAGTCCTTCAAAATTCCGCAGGAATTGAATGGCAAGAGATTTTTCCTTGATTTCCGACGTATTGAAGGCGATGCCATTGTCTTCATGAACGGGGAAAAACTGGGCGAACTTTTGCGTCCTGGCGGGGAAATAGAGATAAGTGCAAAGGCCAAGCCTGGGGAAGAGAATTCCGTACGGGTTTTCATCACCAGGGACTACACCGACATATCAAGGAATTTCGAACAGGACCGCATCCGCCACATCTGCAGGACACACGAGTTCGGAGCGATTCCCATGGATCAGTGGGCAATGGGGATAACGGCACCCGTCAAACTAATTTCACGCCCTCGTCCGGCAGGAATTTCCGATGTGTTCGTCCAGACAAGCTGGAGGAACAAGGAAATTTCCATCGAGATTGAAATTGACGCCGACTCGGTTGTAAACAACCTGAAGGCGTCTGCGGAGATACTCGATGCCGATGGCTCGAAGGTGCTCTCGTTAGAAGGTGCTGAATTCTCCGCCCCTGCTGGCCGCTCAACTGTCAAAATCTCCTCCAGGTGGGAAAATCCGAAACCATGGGAGCTTGACGCCGGTTATCTCTATACCGCAAAAGTCAAACTTATCCGCGATGGTTCCGAGCTTGATGCCGCACAACCTGTCAAATTCGGATTCCGCGAGATCTGGGCTGACGGACGCAAACTCATCATGAACGGTCATCCCTCCCGCTGGAGGTTGCTCACGTTCACGGCGTTCATCCCCAACGTGCATGCGCTATCCTTTTTCAGGCTGATCGGCTACAACGCCAGTATTGGCCAGGCGAACCCCACGATGTGGTGGCGCAACTGGAGCGAAACCCCTGTCTTTGACGGGGAACTGCTTGACGAGATGGACAAGACAGGGTTTGCCGTTACGCTGCCGGTCCCTGCCATCAGCTACATCAGGGAGAAGATCTATCAGGACGAACAGGTCAGAATGGATTTTGAGCGCGAGATGTCATTGCACCTGCGCCGCTACCGCAATCATCCGTCCGTCATGGGCTGGAGCGTCGGCATGAACACATATAATCCGCGTGATGCCATAAGCCCACAGGGCATGGGGCGGCGATATCCGAAGGAAAGGGTAGGGGGTTCAGGACAGCCCAAAGCCATTCTCACCGCCTGCGACATAGTCAAAAAGTTTGATCCCACGCGGCTGGCTTACTCTCACGCCGACGGAAACATCGGAGACCTTTCCACATCCAACACCTACCTGAATTTCGCCCCTTTGCAGGAACGCGAGGAATGGCCGATGGCGTGGAACAAGTCCGGCGACATGCCAGTTCACCTGGCCGAATTCGGACAGCCTGAGACATGCAGTTTCTGGAAAAGCAAACGACTTCTCCTGACTGAATATATCTCCATGTATTTTGGAGAGCACGCCTATAAATCCGAGACTGACGCAGGTCTCGCGAAGACTGTCGAGTTAAGCGTAGCCAACAAGACTGGGTTTGGATGCGATGTCGACTGGGATGAGTTTCCGGCATATTGGGATTTTCAACGCCTTTTCGTGCGCAATACAAACAGGGCGTACAGGACTTGGGATGTAAACGGAGGCTGGGCGTATTGGGTCTTCGATGGTTATGGGAACCCACCCGGTTTCAACCCCAAACAACCCAATGCCGGCTACACGCGCTATGCGCCGCTCAAGGAGAAGCTTGTCGCCAGGCCGTCATGGGCGAATCCCAATTTCGACATCTACAGCCAGGCGAACAAGCCTCTGCTTGCATATGTCGCCGGATCTCCGCGCCACACCGATAAGACCCACACGTATTTCAGCAAGGAGCGTGTCGAAAAGACAGTCGCAATTGTGTGGGACGGTCCCGGAGAATGCCTTGTCGAAATGGACTGGTCTCTTCTTGACGCGGATAAAACGGTTCAGTCCGGCAAGCTCTCTCTGAAGGCAGCTTCCGGCGAGATCAAACTCATTCCGTTTTCTTTCGATGCGCCATCGGTTGACGCAAGAAAGGATTTTTCCCTGACGCTGAAGATCCGGCAGGATGGAAAGGATATTGAAGGTGACAGTTTTAATATCACAGTGTTTCCACGTCAAGACAATATCAAGTTGAATTCAAAAACGGCCATCATTGATCCGACAGGGAAATCATCATCGTGGCTCAAGGCCATCGGGGTGGATGCCAGAAATATAAAAGCCGGTGATTCACTCAAAGACATGGAACTGCTCATCATCGGAAGAGAGGCTTTGAAGCCCGGAGATGCGATGCCATATACGCCTGATGACATCAGGCGCGGGTTGAAAGTTCTCGTCCTCGAGCAGAAACCGGATGTATGGCAGGGGCTCGGATTCAGGACGAACGAGGCTATGCCAAGACGCGTTTTCGCGAACGACACTTCAAGCCCCGTCCTGAAAGGATTGTCGGCGTCCGACCTCTTCGACTGGCGCGGCTCACCGGATCTATTACCCGAGGAAAAGAACCAACCTGCTGAGACGCTTCACGCCCCGAAATGGACAAACACGCATGGCATTTCTTCAAGTGTGCCGCAAATTCCAAGGGTTGCCGGATTTACTCCCATCCTGTCCTGCGAGTTCGACATGGATTATTCGCCGCTGCTCGAGTGGCGGAGCGGCAGGGGCATGGTCGTCTTCTCTGCGCTTGATTTCAGCGGGCGCGTCGGAGTCGATCCGGCGGCAACCCTGCTGGCGAGGAATCTGATCTCATTTATGGACTCTGTCAAACCTGTCCAATCCAGGCGTCTATGCTATGCAGGCGACGATGCGGGACTAGCCCTTCTCAAGAAGCTGGGGGTTGAACCCGGAAAATCTACGTTAGACAAACCGCTTGAAAGCATTCTGATCATCGGCGGGGGAGAATCGGAACTTAAATGGGTCGACATTGAGAAATTCGCCTCTGATGGCGGTCAGGTTTTCCTGCTGCCTCAGACAAACGAGCGTCTGGCGGCGATGGGATTTAAAACTATGCGACGGAGCCTTCAGAGAGTCAAGGACGTCAAAGAGTCTCCTGCTTTCAGATCTGTCGGACTGAACCTCCTTCGCTGGAGGGAGCCTGTCGATGTAGATGCCTTCGTTTCCGAAGGCCAGCCCGAAGGAACTGTCGTATTGGCGGACGGACTCGCCGCCCGGAGGAAAATCGGCAAGGGATGCATCACCCTGTGCCAGGTATCGCCCTCCCTGATCGACGGACGCCATGCCGACGACAAGGACAAGGCGCAGGCCGTGGACTTGAGCGTGTACCGCCTTGAGCAGCTTGTCGCGAGGCTTCTCACGAACGCCGGGACTGAGCCTTCGGACAAACTCGCAGCACGCCTCTCATGGCTCGATCTCGGACCAAGATTTGAAATTCTCAATCACTGGAATATCCTCGGTCCTTATTTCGTGGAACGCGATGACGGAGAAGCCATGCTGAAGGAGAAATTCCCCGGTGAGGAGAGTGCCGTGATCGGTGACACCAATCCTAATCCGACCTTCAAGCGTTCGGACGGGAAAATGCTCGACTGGAGGCCGACCATAAAGGCCGATGAAAAAGGATTCGTCAACCTGGGGGACTTCTGCAAGCGCGAGTCCCTTGCAGTCGCGTATGCAGCAACACTCATCGAAAGCGAAGTGGACCGTGAAGCAGTCCTGAGGGTCGGCTGCGACTGGAGAATGCGCATCTGGGTGAACGGCGAAGAGGTTTTCAAAACTCTCAATGGAGCGAACAAAGCGGCCGCATTCTCTGTAAAGATTCATCTCAAAAAAGGGGAGAACGCCATCAGCATGAAGGTGGCCAGCGGCAGCAAGGGTTTCGGCTTCTATGCTGACTTGTCCAAGCCTGTCATCGCGGGTGTGGCGGCCATGTCGGACGAATTGAAGGCTGTCTCGCTTTACGCAGGGCACCATATCTCGGAGGAGTTCGACCCATATGAATTCCACTACTGGTGAAAATTCCAAGTCCTTGCTTGGAATTTTAAAGTTTATGAATATCCAGCATTCAATTTCCGAACTTTATCTTCTGCGAATTGCGAAATTCGCATTTGGAGTGCGGCAATTTACCGTGTCGGGCGTAGCTTCTCAGCGAAGCCTGATTGCCGCCTTTAATGACGGAATTTATTCCGTCCCATCAAAATGCCGCGAAATAAATTTCGCGAAACAAAGCGGTGATGAATCACCGCACTCCACGGAGCGTTATTACGCTCGTAAATCAAAATCCACCCCAATCGATGTTGAATTTTCGATGTTCAGAGGCCGCCTAATTTCATCGTATAGGAAATTGTATTTATTGGCTCCCCTGCGGGCTTGTCCCGCAGGAGGCAAAGATTGGGAGGCTAAGGGACATTCCCTTAGCTCTCCAATCTCCCTTTCCTGCCAGGTAAACTGGCAGGGGAAGGTTAAACTGAGAAATCCCGGCGAAG
>JBAQUG010000464.1:0-2647 GCA_049297395.1 Victivallales bacterium
GCACTTCTCCATTCAGGTAGAGTTTAATCTTCCCTTCCCTGGAATTAATAACTGCTGCAACATGTGACCATGTATCTGCGGGAAGGACATTTTTAACATTCAGCGTTCCTGCCTTGGTTAATAACCGCAGACTGTTTCCCGGACAAGTGTCAAGAAGAAAGCCATTGTCTGTTCCGGGAGTTGTCTTGTCGATAATCCTGGCGCCACCTCCGGGAAGCTTACCAGGTATTATCCATGCCTCAAGAGTCAGCCCGTTTTTATCATTCAAGCCATCTGTGTTCTGAATCTCCTGATATAGTTCGGGCGTTCCTGAATATATGAAATCTTTTGTTGTTGATGCTTTTTCATCCTTGCCTGTCTTGAAAAGATTCCTGATCTCCTCGTCGGATAAGTTTTTTGTTATTACACTTGCTCTTCCAATCTTTCCTAAAAATTTATTCCCTCCGTCTTGATCCATTCCGAATTTCACATTGTGTCCATTGGCGGACAGGAGAGAGATTGTTGCCGGCGTATTTTGTTCTGCATGAATCCAGCTGCGGTTCCAGAACTCGTTCCACCATGCGCTGTGGGCTGTGCGATCCTTCTCGATGTCGAGCGCAGGGTTGCGGGACATGTTCTGATCCAGCTGCTTCAGCCATTCGTCGGACGTCTTGGTCTGCGAGCAGAGTGGATAGATCGAGATGACGACACTCTTCTGAGGTGCCGACGACTTCAGGGAGGTCGGACTTTCACCCACCAAGCCATCCCCTTCGATACAAGCTCCAAACGTGCGATACATGAGAGGGTCGTTCGATTTGGTGATGAAGTCCGCCATGCCCTGCTGTTTGAGGTTGTCCTCCCAGATTGACTTCTCGTTGCGGTGATACCAGGCAATGCGGTTCTTCCGGTCGCCGACCACGGTATCGGCATATTCATAGACTGGGAAAGGAGCTTCTGCCAGGCCATAGGCGCTATGAAGCTCTCCGCCGGTAAGCTGGCGCTGCTTTGTCCGCCAGACTTCCAGCATGGCCTGCACCTGGAAGGGAGATGAAGAGTTTGCCTCCACGCGGATCACTGGACGGTTGGCGTCAATCCAAATCCTGAGCGTGACAGCTTTTTCAGCCTTGCCTGCTGAAATTGTGATTTCACCCTGGCGCAGACGGAGGGTCTGTTCGAACGGGGCTCCATCTTCAAATGGGCTGGGTGAAATCTTTACACGCACGCGACCAAGCTTCAGCAGACGGCAGTTCTCGCTCCAGGCGTCGGTCTTGCTCAACAGCAACAGCAGATCTCCGTTTTGCTCCACCCAGACATTCATTCCGATGTCCCCATTGCCTATTGGCATTGATCCATTGTGATCCTTGCTCGGGGTTGTCCAAACTACGTTACACGTGTCCATAGGATCAATACCTCCTTTTTCCGCCTTGCCCGCGCACAGCGCCGTCAGTGACGAACAGAGCAAAGCCGCCATTGCCAAGTTTCGATTAATGCACATCTTGTTCTCTCCTGTTTGGGGCATTTGAAATTAAATTAATTTCGAATTTGTTTCGGATTTCGACATTCGGATTTCGAGTTTGGGTTGCGGGCGGAGCCCGCCTTAATATCTGCCTTCCTCCCGCACGGTATCGCACATGGCGATGATGTTTTCAACCGGTGTTTCCTCCAATATATAATCATGGCTGGCTCCGGCAACGTATCCGCCGTGAGGCATCATGATATCCAGGACTTCCCGCGTCTTTTCACGAACTGTTTCCACGGTCCCGTCGATAAGGACATGATGCGAGTCGATTGCGCCGTTGAACACTATCTGTCCTCCGTACCGGCGCTTCAGCGATTTCAGATCCATGCCGTGGCAGGATGGCATCATGCCAGAACGGAGACCAGTCTCCTCCAAGGATGGCATACTCGCCATTGTATGCAGCAAGAACTGAACGTATTCCGCCGACGTCCATCCAGTTCGGATCCGGCCATGCATAATCATGCACGTCCCGGACAGTTTCAGCTTCAGCAAGCGGGATTGATGTCGGTTGCCCGTAACCAATGCCGTGTCGCTCGACACCGAATATGGTGCGCATCGTTGCGTCTCCGTGAAGCTGGGCCCTTGGTCCGCGATAGCTTGCGGAAACACGCCTGAAATCGTCTCCGAAACGCTGTCGCAGGGCTTCGTCGTCTGCAATACCGAGCTGCCTCTTTGACTTTTCCAGGAACTCAGGAGAGCAGCCGCACCAGATCGGCACGCGGTCCGGTTCCTCATGAGCAAATACAGTCAGCACACGTTGTCGTGAATTCATACAAGCACCTCACTTTTTTCAATCGCAGTGGAAGACTTCTTCCATTGCCGCCCACCATTCGCCCTTGGCTCGGTCATTGAGCGGTTTCTGACACGGCTTGCATACGGCCCACCATTTCCGAGTGGTCTTGTCCGCCGCCATCCTTGCCATGTCGCCGGCAAAGTCCGTGCCGACGTATTCGAAGTAGCTGAACAGATAATATTTCCCGTCCGGCAGCTTCCTGAGATATATGGAATAATTTTCAATGTTGCACTTTTTTATCATCCTGAGAACGGAGGGCCAGACGGCGGCATGTAACTTCTTATATTCCGCAATCATGGATTTCTTCGCTTCGATGACCGAGCCATATCGTTGCATTTCGAGATCCTCCCTTATTG
>JBAQUG010000465.1:0-22403 GCA_049297395.1 Victivallales bacterium
ACCTGGAGTCGATTTCAGGAACGGCGTGATCTTTTCCGGCCGTCCCAGCATGGAGACTGTCAGATCGATAAAGTGGCAGCCCAGGTTGAACATTATGCCGCCCGGGAATTTGCCTAGGTACTGCTGATATTCCTCGCCGCCGTAGTTGTGGCTCATGCCGGCCTGGATTTCGAAAATTTCACCCAGCCATCCCTGACGTACGGCTTTCAGGCACCACTGCATCGCGGGATTGCTGCGGAACATGTACCCCATCTGAAATGGCAGATTCCGTTCTTTGCATCCCTTGAGCAGTTTGCCGAACTGTTCCAGGTCTTCGCCACCGGGTTTGTCCATGTGCATCGCCAGGTTGCGTTCCATGCAGCGCATCGCGGTGGGAACCAGATCGGAATTTGGGGTTTCAACCGTTACCGCCTGAAGACCGGGAGTGTTGAACAGCTCCTCTTCGGTAATCCATTTCAGCTCGTCGTAGGGTTTAATGTCTCCGCCGGCGAATTTGGCGGATTTGGAGTTCCGGTCATCGACTACTCCGACGATCTCAAATACATCAGGCAATAGACGCAGAGCATTGATTTTCCCTGATGCATGCTCATGGCAGATGCCGATCTGTCCTATTTTGATTTTCTTCATATTGCCTTCAAATAGTCATCCATGTTTTTCCAAACCGCACTTGCGTCCGGCCAGACTGTATCCTTCGGCAGCGCGGATAATTCTTTTTCAAGACCGCGCCGGAGCGGCATGAAATCCGCCTGCTTCAATCCGGTTACACGCAGAACTTTGGAGTTATCGACAATCCGCTGAAACAGCCTGTCGTAATCAAGCTGGTATCGCGCCGCACCGGATGAACCCATGATCTTCAGATAGTCCTCGGTACCGGCGGCCACGTACTTCAAACCGATGATCTCCTGGTAATACCCCGCGATTTCACCCCAGGTATGATGTTCGGCGGTGGCCAGGGTAAAGCATTCGCGATAGGCAGACGGATTGAAAAGGAGAAGGGACATCATCCTGGCCACATCACCCGCCCAGCTCATGGTAGCCTGTACGGAAAGTGCTTCATTGGGAAGCACGAGCGGCAGCCCCTTCAAAGCCCGGGCCACGACAATAGGCGCCTCCAGCGTCACCAGCTGGAAACGGTATTTCGAGTAGGTGATGGCCGGTCTGACAATCGTCCAATTGTCATATTTCGAATTCTGGAGGATGTCCTCCTGGCGCGCCTTGTAAAGAGCATAGTCCTCGGTTGCCAGAAAGTCCTTGTTTTTTGACACGTCCAGCAATCTGGAAGTATTTTCCGTTATCGGGATCTCGGCTCCGTCATAGACACGGTAAGACGAGAGGAATATGTAGTGCGCGGTGTTTTGAAGCAGGATGTCATACCTTTCCTTGAACTCCTCCGTCGAATAGAGCATAAAGTCGACGATGACATCGAATTTTTCCTTCAACAGCTCTTTCAGATACTCAATGTTTTTCGCGTCGGCCTTGACATAGGAAATGCGCGGATTGTCAGATATGGTATTGTCCAAAGAAACCACCTGGACGTCATATCCCAGGGATGCAAGTTCCGGTACCAGATACAAGCCCATTGCCCCGGTGCCGCCAAGCACCAATGCCTTACGGTTTTGTTTTTTGGTTTTCATCGTTCTGTCTTCTTAGCTCCATTATTTTAATTGATTGTTTTTTTGGCTTTCCTGACTTATCTGATTTTGCTCCAGTCAAAGACGATTCCCATAGGGGGATTTCTGGTTTCGGCAAGGCGTGCGTAAACCGCGTGTGCCGTGTCGGGTGAAACTATTTCGGATATCAGCGGACGGGTCTGCATTTTTCCGGCGGCGACAAGCTTCAAAAAAGTGCGATAGTCGTCATGCTCGGTCCAGCGGCCGGGTGCGGATTCCTGTTTTGCCCGGGTAAAAGTATGAGCTCCGATCAGAGAAATCCCACGCCGGTGCACATACTTGTAAAAATCGATCGGGACATCGGAAATCCGAGTACACCCCAGCAATGAGATGCGTCCTTCCCAGGCGATATATTCCAGCGCCTGCTGAAGGGCAATCGCCGAACCGGTGACTTCGACGACCGCATTGGGTCCGTTGCCGCCGGTAGCGGCTTTGACCTTTTCCACAAAATTTTCCTCATCGGGCGAAAAAGCGGCAGAGGCGCCAAGTTCTAACGCCAATTTACGACGTGTGGGATCAAAATCAGATACGACTACCGGAATTGCGCCTGATAAATTGGCAATCTGCAACGCTAGTACACCGAGCATCCCCATTCCGGCTACCATCACCGATTCACCCAATTCGATTTTCAGCTTGCGGACTCCAAGGAAGGAAAACGACGCAATATTCGCGAATGCCGCATCAAGCATGCCGATGGAGTCATCCTCGATCTTAAACACCGAGTCAGCCTTTTTTACCGTGTGCGAACGGTGTCCTCCCCAGGTGATGATTACGCGGTCGCCTGTTTTCAGGTTCGCAACGTTTTTCCCCGCCGAGATTACCCGCCCAGAACCGCAATAACCGGGAATAAACGGGAAACCGCCTTCATCGGTGCCAGTGTTGGGTAAATTGATCAGGTTGGCCCGTTCCGTTCCGGCGCTGACCACGCTGTAATCGCTTTCCAGCAATACCTCGTCGGCGCCCGGCTCCGGAACTTCGCATTCCTTCAGCACGGCGTTGCCACGAGATTCAAAAACCACATAATAGCCACTCATAATATCAGTCCTTCTGTTACCGTCATTATCAGGCTTATTTCCGACTATAACGTCTGTAATTTCTTCCAGCAACCTTCTATCTACACTATTATTGAAAAGGTTGATGGAAGAAATATTGGATTTCGGCAAAAATGCAAATATATTGGAAATGAATCATAAAAAAGGAAAATTTACTGTGAAACTGCAGGAAATAGCCAAACTCGCCGGGTTTTCGCCCGCAACGGTATCTCGGGTTTTCAGCCATCATCCCAATATCCGCAAAGATGTCCGCGAACATGTTTTTGCCATTGCCAAAGCCCATAATTATCATCCCCGGCTTTCGACCAAACAGCGCAACGTAGTGATCATTCTGCCAGGGAATGAAATCTATCCGATCCGCAACTGTCTGGAAATGGTAATGATGGCGCTAACTTTTGTACTGCCCAGGCACGGCTTCCGAATCGAAGTATTACCGCAGGACAATATTGATCGACTCGACAGCATTCAGTTCTGCGGTGCGGTGGCCATCGGAGCCGAACCGAACGACTTCAAAAAATGGTCGGAACGCTTTCCCATGCCGCTGGTGTTTGTCGACCGGGATGCTCCGGGAAATTGTCCCAATGTCTATTCTGTACGCTCCGACGAAGGGCAGGGGATGGACATCGCCATCGGGCATCTCCATGAGCGCGGCTGCCGGAAAATCGGCTGCATCGTTTATGGTACGGCCGGAAGCGGCAATGCCGACATCCGGCGCGCCAGTATCATAAAGGCGCTCAAAAAAAGAGGTCTCCCCGCCACCGATGCTCTGATTCACCTGTCCCATGATGAAAGCTACGTGGAAATCATCGGCAAGCTGCTTAAACAGAAAGTCGATGCATTGTTCTGTCCTGGCGGCAATGCCGGTATCGTGACTGCTTACGCGCTGTCATTGTTCAACAGGCGTGTTCCGGAAGACATTTCCCTGATCGCCTCGGAACACAAATTATTTTCGCGTTATGCCACGCCGCCGCAGACCTCCATCACGCAAGACCATATCGGGCTGGCGGAAATCGCCGCAAAAGTCATTGAATCGCATCTCGGGTCATCGCGGCTTGCACAGCGTTCCGTTCTTCCGTACAGCCTGATTGTCCGTGACAGCGTAAAAATTCTTGAAAGTAATCTATCTTGAAATCAATTCCGCTGCGGCTTCCCGCATGCGGCGGAAATTTTCAGGCGTGGCATACTCCGACTTCACTGCGCCTGCATCCTCTTCGTTTTTCCTGACTATTTCCCCTTCGAGGCTTACGAACGCGCGGATGAATGCCGCTACCTGTCCTGGCGACAGGTTGAGCTTCTTCCTCATCAGTTCAAGATATTCTATGTCCTGCTGGGCCCTCCTGTATGCCTTCAGGCGGATCGAATGATAGATGACAGGTTCGTTTCCAGCGTCGTCGACGAGATCGAAAATGGCCAGGGAATCACCTTTGGAAAGAGGTTCCCTGCCGCGTATGATCGTCTGCCACGGGACGATTCCCTGGGCCCCGCCCGCATATGATTCAAGCGCCCACGCCTGTATTGAGTGGTTTGAATCCTCGACGTTGCTGCTGCCGCTGCATGTCCAGATCTCCTCGCCTGTCTGCTCGGCGCGGTCGAGAAGCATACGGTTGTATTTTCTGAATGCATCCATGCCGACCACCCAGAGATTCGCCTTGCCGGACAGCTCCCCGCGGTCGAATTCGGGCCGGGAGATGTCGATGCGGTATTTCAAGGGGATGGGGCAATCCGTCCCTTTCGCCTGCTTCGTAAGGTCCGCGTAGTATGCGAGCGCCCTGAAATCCCAGTATGAAGACGGCTCATCGAGCACCCACGGGTTCAATTTAGGATCGTCAAGCTTTCCCTTGTTGTTCAGGAAGACGTGGAATTCCGTGCGGGACCATCCTTCATTCCTGGCCTGGGAAATGAAATCCCGCATCACATCAATGAACGTCCTGGCATATGCGGGGGAAGCCTTGAATGCCTCGTAGGCGTCGGGGTTCCCATTGAAATACTTCCTGACGTTGAGAGGCCAGCTCTCGTGGAATGTAAGATAGAATCCGGGCGAAGGAACGGGGCCGCGGTATCCATTCTTGAAATACTGTCCGGACAGGTAGGGGCCGAAAGCCTCGGTGAAATCAACCCACCATGTCTGCTTCGCGCCGGGCTTGATGTCGTTGTAGTATTTCTCATTCATGCGCCGCCCGTTCGGCATCCGCATGTCCATGTTGCATTTTCTTGCATCCGGCGCGGCGCTGCTGTGCGGATACTGGAGAATGTTGCAATGTACGCGGTGGTCATACGCGATTTCCTGCAGGCGGTAGAAGGCCTTTACTGAATCCGGGAGCCCGTAGCTGTTCATTTCACAGGTGAATCCTGCCTCTCTTGGAAGCGCAAAATCCCGGATCTTAAGCTCAACCGGTATCTTCATTCCGCTTGCGAGGGAGAGCGTACCCTTCACTTCCTTCTTTGAAAATTCAAAGGGGACATACAAGTCGACACAGACCGGAACAGGACGTGCGTCCGATAATGCGAGCTCCTTCAACGGAACCAGAGGATCCGGAATCTTTCCTTTCGGAGTATCGACATAGGTCGCCTCATACATTTCAGTGCGTATCTCAGGCATCTCGCATTTAACTGTCAGATTTCCGGTCCCCTTGATAAGCGCCTGGAACCCGACAACCTCCCCGCGCGCGGCGGCCAGATGGATCGTCTCGCCGTCGAAGACTTCGTTCCTGGTGAGATAATCCGACGGCAGCTCTCCGACAGGCTTGCCGGAGGCTTCGTATTTGTCTTCAAGCGGTATTATCCCGTAGATCCTGGCGGTGACGGCAGCTCCTGCGATCTTCGCAATTTTCGGTACGGCGACCTTTTCTGTCCGGGGTACGGCGGTGCTTACAGATACGGCCTGGGTTTTTTCACCTGTGCGTCCAATAGTCGCGATGGATATTTCCAGCGGTTCCCCGGGCTTCAATCCCATGTCGCGGATCGGAATCAGCTGCGTCATGTTCGGTTTCACGTAGGGAGCATTCCAGCGCGGAAGGTTTTTGCCGTTGACCTTTACATCGTAGGTGAGTCCCGCCGAAGGCGCCTTGACGGCAATCCTCAGGCTGCCTGGATCCCCGTTGTCGGAAGTCTTGAGGATCTCGGCTTTCCTTGGCATCGATTCGTCGTCGCAGAAACTGACAAGCAGATATGGCGCCCTGCCTTTCTTCTCACGGGACCAGATGGTCGGATTGCGCGAATAGTCCGAACTTGATTCATGTATCGTTATCCCATATGCCGCACCGGTGGCGCACGCATGGACTATGTCGGGATCAACCTGCCAGTTATAGGCGCCGCCCTTGATTTCCGAGTAGGAGTGGCAGACGAGTGAATTGCTGTTCCCGCCGGTGACCGCAGGAAATCTCGTCTCCGGTACGCCCCATCCGTCCTCCTCCTGCATGCCTGAGGTAAGCGCATTCGACTTGTACTCATCCCAGTCGGCCTGGATCGTCGATATCGTGACATGGTCAATCTTCTTGTCGCCCTGGAAGCAGACGAGGGTAGCGGATTTCACAAGCTTACCCTTTATTGCAGACGTATCAAATGCCATCACGACCAGATGCTGGTTGCCCTTGATGCGTATCTGTTCCTGCTTTCCGGCATTGACATTTTCCCCGCCTGGACAGAGGTCGATTGAATTGTCCCGGATCACAGGTAATTGGACCGTCTGATCCGCGGAATACGAGAGCGCCTGAAAGCTGAAGAGAATAATAATTGAAATGAGGTGTTTCATATTTTACTTCCCGAGGAGGAAATCTATAATGTTCAACCTTTTTATTCCGTCACGATCTTCTCCAAAGGCGGTATCCATGCTTATTACATACTTAGGATAATTGTCGGGTATCCTGGAGAGGGGCAGGAACTCCCTTTTTACAGTCTCCGCGGAGGCGAGGAGATATGCCGACTGCACGTAAATCCTTTCTTTGGCCTTCTCAGCGACAAAATCTATTTCATAGTCCATTAATTTCCCAATGAAGACATTGTATCCGCGCCTTTTTAATTCAAGAAAAACAATATTTTCCAGGATTCCTGAAATATCCTTCTCCCTGTATCCCATGAGCGCGTGCCGGAAGCCGATATCTCCGAGGAAGTACTTCTCATGTATTTCAAGCAGGCGCTTCCCTTTTATATCATAGCGGGGCACCTTGTAGACGGCAAACGACGCCAGGAAGAAATTCACATAGTTCTGGACTGTCTCGACATTTATCCTGAGGTTCTGGGATTTAATGTAATCTGAAATCCGCTTTGCTGAAAAAATGTTCCCGATATTGTCGAATATGTATCTTCCAATGTTCTGCAGAAGGACGGGATTCCTGATGCTGTTCCTTTGGATTACATCTTTCAGGAGGATGGTGTCATATATTGAATTTATATACTGGTAGACAGGTTCCATCTCAAGGTCGAAGTAGTGGATGGCTGGCAATCCTCCAAAATGCAGGTAGTTGAGGAACTCCTTCTCCACGCCCGCGGACTTCTCGCCGCGGAAGAGCAGGAATTCACTGAAGCTTAAGGAGTAGACGGGTATTTCAACATATCTTCCGGAGAGGAGCGTGGCAAGCTCTGAAGAGAGCAGATGGGCGTTTGAACCTGTGATATAGATGTCAAAGTCTCCCTCGGCGAAAAAGGACGCTATCGCCTTTTCCCAGTTTTCTATCTCCTGGACCTCGTCAATGAAAAGATACTTCCTTCCGCGTACCTTGGATTTCATTTTCCGGACATGCCTGTTCAAGTCCGTGTAGTTCCTGATGAAATCAAAATCAAGGGATTCCTTGCTGATGAAAATAATATTCCTGGCTGGTATCTTCCTTGATTCCAGTTCTTCAACCACGAGCTTCAGCAGACAGCTCTTGCCGACCCGCCTCATTCCAGTAAGCACCTTTATTGCCGGCTTGTCAATGAAAGGCCTGATCCTGTCTATGTATGACTTTCGGTTATACATGAATGTTTGCCTGTTGTTATCATAAGTTATGGTTATAACCGTAACTTTATATCACGATGTCCGGTTTACAAGGCCGGACTATGATAAAAATAACTTTTCAGCCAGAAGATGCAACCCGGCAGGGGATGTGTGAGCATGCAGTTGAAAGTACGAATTGGAAACATTATAGTTGGAAAGGAAACATTTTCGATAATCCAGGAAAGACATCTTATGCGATCTGAAAATGGAATATGGCTCATTTGGCGGGATGGCGACAGGTCGCCATCCCTGAACATGTCCATCGACGAGCTCCTGCTTGAAAAGTCGGAGATTCTTGGCGGCAGGATCCTCCTGCGGATATACGGATGGGACAGGCCGTCCATATCAATCGGATACACCCAGCATCATTCATCCGTTTCAAATGAATCAGCGAGATATTCAATTGTACGGCGCCCTACCGGCGGCGGGATCGTCTACCACGGCCGGGATCTGACATACACGATAGTCGTTCCAGCCGGACATCCTCTGGAAAAACTCGACCGTGTCGAAAGCTACCATGTGTTCCACAGGGCAATACTTCTTGCGATGATGAAGTTCGGGCTCGAAGGACGTCTCGCTTCAGATACGCCGAAAGTCCAGGACAGGGCCGCCATGAGATGCTTTGTGACTCCGACAAAGTACGATGTGCTCTGCGGAAACCGCAAGATCGCGGGTGCCGCACAGAGACGCACTAAAAATGGGATCCTGCATCAGGGAAGCCTCTCCCTTGAAGTCTCAGGAGGTGACAGAGACGCCTTGTCGGACGAATTGATCAGCGGATTCGCAGCTGAGTTCAAAGTCGGCTTTGAAAATTTCAGCATTCCAGATGGATTTTCGAGGGGAGCTGATAGATTGTCAGCTGCGAAATTCGCAACCGATGAATGGAACAGGGCGAGATGAATCATACTATTAGGATATTAATTTCATTCTGCATCATTTTAGCCGCCCATGTTGCGGAGGCTGTAGACGACAGCGCTCCGCTTTTCCAGCTGGGGCTGCGGAAATGGGAGACGGACACCTACAAGGCCGTAGTGATTTACAGCGGCGAGCATCCTGTCGGTAAGGAACAGGGGATCAGTTTCATTGAAGGCAGGATCCAGAACAAGGTTAAAACTTTGAACCTTGAGATCCTCAAGGTGGACATCAACGACAAGAGCATGATTGACGAAAAAACGAACGGCATACTTAAGACCTTCAAGCCGGACAGGCTCCCTTTCACGGTGATTTATTTTCCGGCAGTCTCCGATGTCGAGATTCCGCTATGGGCCGGATATCTGACTTTTCCGGCAGCAGGATTCATATGTGATTCGCCTGCCAGGCGGGAGATCGCAAGGAGGCTCCTCAAGGGTGACAATGCCGTCTGGCTTCTTGTGGATTCGGGTAATGAGGAGGCCGACGCCAATGCGTATCGGATGCTTTCCGGGGAATTGAGGCAGGCGTCCGGCGTGATTCCTGAACCTTCGCAGGCGAATGGTAACCTTGGAACTATTCCAGAGGAAAATAGCGTTGTGCCGGCACTCAATGTTCCTGTACCCACCCCGATGAAGATGTCCATCGTGAGGATTTCAAAGGACGACAAGTCGGAGATGATCCTGCTCGAGATGCTGAACTGCATGGAACCGGAAATCATGAGCAATAAGGATAATCCGGTGCTTGTCCCTGTCTACGGCAGAGGAAGGATACTGGAGATCCTTTCCTCTGATGAGGTGGACAGCGAGAATGTAAGGACGGCTATTCACAAGCTTTCAGATCCATGCGCCGGGGGGCTGAAGGATCCGGACTCCGGCTCGGATATGCTGATGTCCGTGAACTGGAATGCCTTTGTAAAAGACGAACTCTCCGTCGACAAGGATTTGCCCGCCCTGAAAGCTTTCGGAGATGCTGGTGAAAAGGAACTGGTCGACATGCTGCCGCCTCAGGAAGAGAATGTCTCCCTTCCGGATCTCGGCCCGGGCAGCCCTGCCGCGGAAGAGGCTGCATCTCCTCCTCCAGTCCAGATGAAGATAATCAATCTGTTCCTTGTCATGATTATAGTTTTTCTTTCAATACTCTTCGTGGTCATCGTGCTCAGGGTGAGACGGTGACGCTCTATGATGACCGAACCGGTGATTCACTAAGTTCGGTGCCGTTCCAACGACTGGTTAATTCCTTGCTTTCAACCGCACATCTTCACCGCATACCGTATGAGCTTCTTCCTGTTGGGAACGCTCATCCTGTCATAGAGCGTAAGCAGTCTTGCAAATCCTTCATCGGTCAATAGGAGCTTCTGCATCTTCATCTGCTCATAGGCTGTATGCTCGTAATCTACCGGAATATTATGCTTTAGAGCGAAGTGGAGGAGGGTTTGCTCGATCTTATGACTCGGATACCGTGCGCCGTGCATATACGCTGAAATAGACTGCTGGCTGAGTTTGAATGTCTCAGCAAGCGTCTCCTGAGACATGAACAAATTCGCCTGCATGTCTCCAAGGATCACAGCCCAGTTATAGCGACGGCTCATATTATCATCCTCCCTCTGGTGGGATTATATCAGGTTTACAGGAATAATGCAAGGGGGAAGCAACGAAGAAGGCAAATGCATGGATTCCCGTCCCGAAGGGCTGGCGTTCTTCCGGCCGCTTATCACGTTGCTCAATCGTCGGATATCTTCAGATATGCTCCTCTTTCGCACCATGATAATCAATCCGAAAATCTTCGCCGGCATGAGCAACAACAACCGCTGTAAATCCGTGCCATGTGTTCATGTTTTTACCGTCCATTCCCTTATACTCCTGTCTACAAACGACTACCCTTGCATTAGCTCTCTAAGAGGATAGGTTATCTGCGATTGTGATTTATCTTAATGGCTCTCCTTATGCATGTTGATTAATGAGCTGGCAAGATGATAAACCATACGAGGGCTACTAAAACTTCTGGAAATACCGAGGGGAATTTGCCGGTTATGGAAAATAAACTGACCTTATCCCAGTTGGAATCCTACCTCTGGGGAGCTGCCGATATACTGCGTGGGAACATGGACGCTTCCGAATACAAGGACTACATCTTCGGAATGCTGTTTCTTCACAGGCTGTCAGATGCCTTTGACGAGGAGCGGGAAAGAATCATAAAGTTCTACACGAAAAAAGGGAAATCAGAAAAAGAAGCAGAGAAACTTGCTGATGACGAGGACGAATACACGAATACCTTTTTCGTACCAGAACGGGCAAGATGGAATTACATCAAGAACCTGAAGCACGACATAGGGGCAGAACTCAACAAGGCGACAGAAGCCATCGAAGAGCACAACCAGACTCTTGAAGGCGTTCTTGTGGCGATAGACTTCAATATTAAGAACAAACTACCTGACAACAAGCTGAGAGACCTTATCAGCCATTTCTCAAAGCACAGGCTGAGGACAGACGACTTCGAGCGTCCCGACCTTCTTGGAGCTGCATATGAATATCTTATCAAACAATTTGCTGATTCCGCTGGCAAAAAAGGCGGGGAATTCTATACACCTCCATTCGTGGTAAAGCTCATTGTCCATCTGCTCAAGCCGAAAGAGGGAATGAAGATATACGACCCGACCTGTGGAAGCGGTGGTATGCTTGTCCAGTCGAAGCTGTATATCGGAGAACACGGTGGAAACGACAAGAACATTTCTCTCTACGGTCAGGAAATGAATCTTTCCACATGGGCGATATGCAAGATGAATATGTTCCTTCACGGTGTCCTGAACGCCAATATTGCAAAAGGCGATATCATTAGAGACCCGAAGCACACCAAGGACGGGGTGCTGATGACTTTTGACAGGGTTATAGCCAATCCTCCATTCAGTCTGGATAACTGGGGGCGTGATGAAGCTGAACAGGATGCCTATGGCAGATTCAAGTACGGGCTTCCACCAAAAGGACAGGGAGACCTTGCGTTTCTCCAGCATATGGTTTCATCCTTGAACGCAGACGGCAAGCTTGGAGTGGTTATGCCTCACGGTGTGCTTTTCAGAGGGAGCAGTGAAAAGGCTATCAGGGAAGGACTGCTGAAGGATGACCTGATTGAAGCTGTGATAGGGCTTGCTTCAAATCTTTTCTATGGTGCAGGGATTCCAACGGCAATTATCATAGTCAACAAGAAAAAACCGAAGGAACGCAAAGGGAAAGTTCTTTTCATCAATGCAGAACTGGAATACGAGGAAGGAAAGGCGCAGAATTATTTGAGAGATGAGCATATCCAGAAAATCCTTGATACCTATGACAAATTCGAGGAAGTCAGACGATTTTCGAGGGTTGTCGAGATTTCGGAAATCAAGGAGAACGACTGGAATCTAAACATCAGACGATATGCCGACACCTCACCACCACCAGAGCAGTTTGATGTTAGGGCTGTCCTTAACGGGGGAATACCAGTATCCGAACTGGAAGCCGACTACATACAGGAAACTCTTCAGGGATGCGATTTGAAGTGTATTTTCGACAAGATGGACAAGACCTACTACAAGTTCAAGGATTCCATAAAATCCAAGGGAGATATTGCGAAACACGCAGATAAACTGGATGCTGGTGCTATAACGCAGATTGAACGCCTGTGGGACAAATATAAGATTACCCTGAAGGATGTCGAGACAGAATACGCAGAGGCGGACAAGGTGATGAAGAAATATCTCAAGGAGCTGGGATATGAGTAAGATACAAAACACGAAGAGCAATCTTGTAAATCATAAGGAATACATTGACTTGCTTACTGGCATCAAGGCGAGAATTCAGTCCGCCCGTATTGCCGCTTCCCGTACTGTAAACAAGGAGTTGATTTTCCTCTACTGGGACATTGGCAGGTCAATAGTCGAAAGGCAGAAGGATGAAGGCTGGGGCAAGTCCGTTGTCGAACAGCTTTCAAAGGACATCCAGAAGGAATTCCCTGGCACTACGGGGTATTCTGTCAATAATTTATGGCGAATGCGACAACTCTACCTCGAATATGCTTCCTCCGAATTTCTGGCACAGGCTGTGCCAGAAATGAAAAAGGTTCTCTCCAAGGTGCGCCATACGCAACGTCCTTCAAGTGAAAGCATTACATTTCTGGCGCAAGCTGTGCCAGAACTTAATGACGGTGACATTGCACAACTTATGAGGCAGCTTGTCGCAGAAATTCCATGGGGACACAATGTGTTGGTTTTGCAAAAGACGAAAGCCGTACAAGAACGTCTCTATTATGTTATGGCATCCGCATGTTTTGGGTGGTCTCGCTCGGTTCTTTTGAACCAGATTAAAGCTCAGGCATATGAACGAACGATGCTGGAAGGCAAATCCCACAATTTCAGTGCCGTTATGCCTGTCCATCTGGCTGAACAGGCTGAAGAAGCAATGAAAAGCTCATACAATCTTGAATTTCTCGGCATCAAAGAACCCATACTGGAAAAGGAACTTGAGAACAGGCTGATATCCAAGCTCAAAGATTTCATTCTGGAACTTGGATATGGATTTTGCTATATCGGCAATCAATACCGAATAACCTTGAAAGACAAGGAATATTTCATTGACCTGTTGTTCTATCACCGATTTCTCAAATGCCTTGTGGCGTTCGACCTGAAAGTAACCGAGTTCAAGCCCGAATATGCTGGGAAGATGGACTTCTATCTAAATCTTCTCAACGACAAAGAGAGAGCTACAGGCGACAATCCGTCAATTGGGATAATACTCTGCGCTGAAAAGGATTCTCTTGAAGTTGAATACTCCCTGAAAAGCAAGAAGAACCCTATCGGCGTGGCGGAATATCAGCTTCGGAAAAAACTCCCTGCTGGAATGAAAGGAATGCTACCGTCACCGCAGGAATTTGAAACCATCAAAAAGGAACTGGGATATGAATAAAGTTCCTGAAGGGTGGTCTGTAAAAAAGGTCTCTGATATTTGCGAAATTGCGTATGGGAAAGACCAAAAGCAAGTTGTGTGCGAAAATGGCAAATATCAAATCCTTGGAACAGGCGGAGTAATGGGAAAATCAAAAGAGTTCCTTTATGACAAGCCATCGGTTCTTATCGGTAGGAAAGGAACGATTGACAAGCCAAGGTTTATTGAAAAACCATTTTGGACTGTGGATACTCTGTTCTACACAAAAGTTTTTGAGTCCTATGTACCCAAGTGGTTTTATTACTTTTTAAGTAACACTGATTTAACTAAATATAATGAAGCTACTGGTGTTCCAAGCCTAAGCAGGGATGCTATTTACGGAATTCCAATTATACTCCCTCCTCTTACCGAACAGAAGAGAATCGCTGAAATCCTCAGCTCTGTTGACCGTTCAATTGAAACGACTGAAACGCTGATTGCGAAACTTGCAGACCTGAAAAAAGCCCTGATGCAGGAGCTGTTCACCAAAGGCATAGGGCATACCAAGTTCAAAGATTCGCCTCTAGGAAGGATTCCTGAAGAATGGGCTTGTGATACATTATCCAAACACGCAAAGCTAAAAGGGGGATTTGCATTTTCAAGTAATGATTATCTTGATAATGGCATTCAACTAATTCGTATGGGTAATTTATATCAAAACCAACTTGCCCTCTCAAGAGACCCTATATATCTTCCGCAATACTTTAAGGACAAATATCCTGATTTCCTTCTCAGTTCGGGAGATATTATTATTTCAATGACAGGAACGTGGGGCAAGCGAGATTATGGTTTTGCAATTCAAATTCCGCAAACAGAGACCATTTTCTTTTTAAATCAACGGGTTGCTAAATTTATAGTTGAAAAGAGCATTCATATTGATTACCTATTTCATTTCTTACACTCCGATTTATATTTAGAAGAACTTTATACAAAAGCAGGTGGAACTAAACAAGCGAACTTAACTAATCAGCAAATCCTTGAAATCCCTATTCCTTTACCTATTCTTCCTGAACAAGTTGAAATTGCATCCATTTTATCCGCCAATGATGCCAAGATTGAAAAAGCCAAGTCACGCCTTAACAAGCTTCAAGATATGAAAAAGGGATTGATGCAGGATTTGCTGACGGGAAAAATACGCACAGTAAAATAAAAGGGGAGGCAAGAAATGTTTAGAAGATTTCTAAAGAAGAAACTATTTGAAAATTACACATTGAACCTTTCAAGGGACGAAATAATTAGAAGAAGCCGTATTCTTGTTGTTGATGATGAAAAACCACAGGTAATACAAGATATGCAAGCAAGTGGCTTCTCCGTTGACTATCTTTCTGATATAACAAAAGACAATGTTTTTAAGGTTGATAAAAATATATATGATTTGATTTTATTGGATTTTGGTGGCGTGGGCAAGGGCTTCGGTAACGACCAAGGGTTGTCTCTTCTAAAGCACATCAAAAGAGTAAATCCATCAACAATTGTTATAGCATACACTTCTAAGTCACTGTCGTCTGAGCAATCAGATTTCTTCCGAATGTCCGACAGCGTTTTACTAAAAGATGCTGGAATTCAAGAATCTCTTGAGAAAATAGAGGAAACTCTTAGAATCGCTCATAGCTTTGAAAACACATGGAATGCTATTTTAAAAATAACAGAAATAAAAGCAGGTTCAGAAGAGGATTATAAGCTTCAACACGAGCTTATAAGCTCGTATGGCAATCAAAAGAAGATGGCTAAGACCTCAGAGACAATTTCAGATTATACGAAATCTGTTTCTAAAGAACTAACTGTTTCCTTGATAACAAAAACCTTTGAGCTTCTCGCTCTTGCAACAATTGCGTGAGATTATGTTAACCAGTATATGTCCTTTACCATATGTCGATTTAGATGTCATCTCTTTGCCTAAGGACGGAATTTTTCTCGAATTATCCAATTTCTGCAAGAAAAGATATGAAACTGACCCGCAATGCAAAGGTCATTATTTAAAATTAGCAAACAGGAATATTGAAGAGGTTATTCAGTGTCCATGTGGCTTGTGTTCAGCAATTGTTTTTACTAAAAGACATCGCTTGGCGATTACAGGCTTTATACCATATCCAAGAATAGCAGGTGCCTTGGAAGAAAAAGAAAGAAAACTTGCCAAGGCAGAGAAAAATCATAAGATTAGCATAGTAGCTATTGGAGATATTTCTAAATTATTAAAAAAATATGATGAACTAATAGAAAAGAATGAAAAAGAGGCGTTGATGAATTACTCAAACGCACTCCATGAAATTAAAAAACTTAATAGAACTGTAAAGCAAGAAGCCGAAAGGATGACAAATGAAAGCGAAAGTTTTTTGAAAATATTTAAAGCCTCCGAGATGATGTCCCGACAGTTTGAAATCGTAGAAATATTGGCTGGCGAAGAAAACTTGACAACGCTTCCCATGAGTTCTCATCCTATTGATGTATATAAGCTTTTCGATAAATGTGCAAGAATTTATGATAGCCAAAATATTGTTTTGTCACATCCTAATGTTCATGGCGAATATCACCCGAAAATTTACATGTGTGAAAAGACATTTCCTATTATTGCTACGGCATTAATTACAAATGCACAAAAATATTCAAAGAAAGGAACTGAGATTAGGATAGTCTTTGAAAAGCAAGGTAATAATTGTGTCGTAAGAATCAATAACACATGCACAGGAAGTCTTCATCTCCCTGCTGGTATATATTTAAAAGGGAAACGTATTGCAACAGATAAAGATGGCTCGGGTTATGGATTGTACATAGCTCAAAAAGTAGCGGAGCAACACTCAACAAGGATAGAACATACAGCATCTTTTAATAAAGATAAGAATGAAACCCATGTTACATTTACGATTTTATTAAAAACAGTTCCATAATAGTTTTAATTTCACTGTTGTTTTAGGAGTTGCGAATGAATGACGAATTCATCATAGTTGAATCCCCTGCGATAGAGCAGATGAAGAACCTTGGATACAAGCATATCCAAGGCGATGCCCTGTCCCCAGACATTGCGAATCCTGAAAGAGGTTCTTGGCGTGATGTCGTCCTTGTGAACCGTCTCAAGCAATCCCTCAAGAAAATCAACCCTTGGCTATCTGATGACAACTTGAACAAAGCTGTCCACGACCTGACCTTCATCAATCAGGCTTCGCTTATAGAATCAAACCGCTGGCTTTATGAAAACCTTGTGAATGAAATGTCCTACGAACAGGACATGGGTAAAGGACGAAAGGGACAGACTGTAAAAATCATTGATTTCGACAACATCGAGAACAACGAGTTCCTTGTGGTCAGCCAGTTCAAAATCCACGGACTGAAACAGAACATTATCCCAGATATAATCATATTCATAAACGGACTGCCGATAGCCGTCATAGAGTGCAAATCCCCGTTTATCACCAATCCTCTTGAGGAAGGAATCAACCAGCTCCACAGATACCAGAACAAAAGAGTCCCAGAGGAACACGAGGGGGCTGATAGGCTTTTCTGGTATAATCAGATTCTTGTTTCATCGCACTTTGACAAGGCGGTTATGGGAACAATCGGAGCGGACTACGAGCATTATATGGCTTGGAAAGACGCTTATCCGTTCAAGGCAGGTGAAGATAACGCCAAGCTTGGAATCACCCACGGAAAGCCAAATCTATCACAGCAGGAAATGATTATAGGTGGAGTTTTCAGCAAGAGAAATTTACTGGACATAATTAGGAACTTCATCATCTTCGAGCCTGTGGACGGAAAGATTATTAAGAAGATATGTAGATACCAGCAGTACAGGGCTGTCCACAAGGCGATTAAACGGATGAAGACCGAGAAAGACCGCTATGGAAAGGGCGGAGTGATATGGCACACGCAGGGCTCAGGGAAATCGCTTACAATGGTGTTCTTTGCCGTCCAGATGAGAAGAGACCCGGAGCTGAAGGACTACAAGATTGTATTCATAACCGACCGCACACAGCTTGACGGACAGTTGAAAGGCACGTTTGAACACTGTCAAGATGAAACCATCCATCACGCAAAGAGCGTAAGGCATTTCAAGGAACTACTGAAAAGGGACAGTTCAGACCTTGTTCTCGGAATGTTGCAGAAACTTCAGGGTGATGAGGAACTTGAAAGGATGGAACTGCTCAATGACAGCGACAAGATAATCCTGCTTATTGACGAAGCCCACAGAAGCCAGTATTCCACACTTGGAGTGAATCTCAATGTAGCTCTGCCAAATGCCCCAAAAATAGCTTTTACTGGAACGCCATTGATAAAAAGCCAGAAGACAAGGAACGAGTTCGGGTCATACATTGACACCTACACAATTGACCAGTCCGTAAAGGATGGAGCGACACTCCAAATTATGTACGAAGGCAGGGAAAGCAACACGAAGGTTACTGGTGATTCCCTGGACAAGCTCTTTGATTTCTATTTCAAGGACAAGACCGAAGCCGAGAAAGCGGAAATCAAAAAACGCTATGGACAGGAGGCGGCGGTACTTGAAGCTCCAAAGCGAATCGAGATGATTGCCGTTGACATTCTTGAGCATTACAGGACGCATATCAAGCCAAACGGATTCAAGGCTCAGATAGTCACATCAAGCAGGGAAGCAGCAGTAAGATACAAGAAGGCTCTGGATAGGCTTGGAGCACCAGAATCGGCTGTAATCATATCTGGCGACCACAATGACAAGCCACACATTGTCGAACACACCGACCCGAAAAAACAAAAGCTCCAGATAGAACGATTCAAGAAACCCATGGCTGACGACCAATTGTCATTCCTGATTGTGAAAGATATGCTTCTCACAGGATTTGACGCTCCAGTTGAACAGGTGATGTATCTGGACAGGAAACTTCTTGACCACAGTCTTCTTCAGGCGATAGCAAGGGTGAACAGGACAGCGACAGGAAAAACGAGGGGATACATCGTTGATTACTACGGTCTTGCCGACTATCTGAAAGAAGCCCTTGAAGTGTTCTCGTCGGCAGACGTGAAGGGAGCACTTGTCCCGATAAACGAGGAACTGCCAAGGCTTGAAATGTTCCACAGCAAGGCGAAGTCGTATTTCAAAGGGCTGGACTTGAAGGACAAGGAATCCTGCGTAGAGGCGTTGAAGGATGAGAAAGTCAGGGCGGACTTCATGATTGACTTCAAGAAGTTTATGAAGTCAATGGATATAGTGATGCCGAGGGCGGAAGCGTCTCAGTACATAGGCGACCTGAAACTTATGGGAAGGCTCTGCATAGCCGCAAGAAACAGATACAGGGATGAACAGCTCAATATTACTGGGTGCGGTGAAAAAGTCAGGAGCCTGATTGACGAGCATATCTATTCCACAGGAGTAGACCCTAAAATTCCACCAATAGCCCTGATTTCTGAAAAGTTCGAGCCGTATGTGGCTTCTCTCAAGACTCCGAAGGCACAGGCAAGCGAGATTGAACACGCCATCAAGCATCATATCACAGTGAATATTGAAACCGACCCTGAGTATTTCAAGAAGCTGAGCGAAAGGCTGAACCATATCCTGCAAAAGTATCACGAGAACTGGGACTTGCTCCTGCTAAACCTGAAGGAGGTCAAGGGAAGCATTGAAACAAAACGGCAGTCTGAAGCCGAAGAGCTGAACCTGAGCAAACAGGAATACGCATTCTATAATATCCTGAAAGCTGAAATGGGCATTGAATCGCCAGACGAGGACAAGAAGGCTGAAATGATAGAGGCGACATCCAAGATATTCGACATAATCAGGGAGAAGACCGCCATTGTCGAGTTTTTCAGGAAGGATGACGAGGTGAAAGACCTCATACGGGAAATCAAAAGGAATCTTCTGCATCTTGTCGAGGATAACACGGTACGGAAAAAGATAATTGAACGCTTCATAGAACTTGCCAAGGTGAATTTCGGTAATACAAAAAATTGAATGACAGGGAAATCGTTTATGGCTACAGGACAGAGAACCAAATTGACAAGACAGATAGGAGAACATCTTGTTGTCTCTAAACTTGGACGTATGGGTAGTTTTGAATATAAAATCATCAGACGGGACAGGAGAAAGACGGCTTCAATCCAAGTGTCTCCAGCCAATGAAGTGTCCATAATCATTCCGAAAGACCTGCCAGACGATAAAATCAAATCCCTGATAAAACGGAAAACACCTTGGATACTGTCCAAAATCAAGTTCAACAAGGAAGTGAAGTATCCCCACAAGCCGAAGGAATTTGTCAGCGGTGAGGCATTCCAGTATCTCGGAAGGAATTACAGGCTGAAGGTCATAACAGGGGAAAACGAAGGAGTGGAACTCAAGGGCGGTCGCCTGAATGTCCGAATTCTGGGTGGAAACTGCGTTTCCTGCGATGAAAAGGTCAAAAACCTATTGACGTGCTGGTACATCATAAAATCTGAAAAGAAGCTGAGAGAACGAACTGAACGCCTTGTAGAAAGAATTGGCGTAAGCGTCAGGGGTGTCAAGGTGAAGTCGCTGAAACAACGGTGGGGGAGTTGTGCCAAGGATGGAAGCATTGTTTTCAACTGGCGAATCATCCTCGCCCCGATTACCGTAGTGGACTACGTTGTTGCCCACGAGCTATGCCACAGGCGTTTCCATGACCACTCAAAAGAATTCTGGGCTTTGTTGCAGAGAGTGATGCCAGACTACAGGGAGAAGAAGGAATGGCTGAGGGTGAACGGGGCAATGATGGGGATGTGAGGGACTGGCGAAGTGGTTTTACAGTTCAAGTTCTATTCTTACAGCATTGTTGTCACTCAGCCGTTTTATTGCCTCAAGCAGGGGTGATGTATTTATGATGTATTTATGAATTTTGAAAGGGCTTGAATCGGCTCCAATCGTGTTGTGCGGGAAGGCGGGCTTTTGGGCGTAAGTCATTGTTGTCAAGGCAGGGATATGGAGCGAGCGATGAGATTCGAACTCACGACATTCACGTTGGCAACGTGACGCTCTACCACTGAGCTACGCTCGCATTCAAAAGGTCTATACTCTAACCAGCTCTAAATGAAAATCAAGCGGATTAAAAAATATTTTCTATTCCTGTTTCGGCACGTCCAGTTTCTTGGTTTCATCCCGGCGTTTTGACTCATTGTAGATGTCAACCGTGCAGAACGAGGCCCACGGCATGAAAATCACTATTATCAGGAGAAGGAGATAGGGTTCGTCACAGTACAGATAGTATGTCAGCATGAAAAGCAGTATTATGAAAGGTGGAATATAGAACATGCTGCGCCTGAACCAGCTTGTCCTGTAAATCTCCTTTTTCTCAGGAGCCTTATCAATATCAATATACGGTTCATCCGTATCTCCGTATTCCAGGACTTCCCTGCAGTTGATGCATTCATAGCTTCCAAAACTGTTCTTTGTGTCGCAGTTCTGGCATATCACAAACTTGTCGCTGTCTAAGTCCTGACCCATAATTTCTTTGTTTAGTTCTTGTTTCGGATTTCGATATTCGTGCTTCGAGTTTAAATATGTATGCTTATCCATCTTGAAACTTGCGCGCAATAATCGGTCCATTCCTGTCCGAACATCTTCGACAGGCAGGGTTCCTCGTAAAAGATCACCCGCAGGTGGAAGATGATGCAGAAGATTAGAAAATAAGCCCCAGTCAGGGGTGATGCGGCCAGAAGCGCCCATCCACCTATCAATGTCAATACCGAAATATACATTGGATTACGTGAAAATCGATAAAGGCCGACAACTACCAGATGCTTCGGCGGATCCCAGGGGGCGAGCGTGCCTTTTCCGGAGACGTAAAAGTCGCGGACGCACCAGAGCAGCAGAAAGAATCCAAGTCCCATAATGATTCCTCCAGGTATTATGACGGCATGACCGCGCCAGAGATCGGAATATGCCAGGAGCAGAGGAATAATTCCGGCGACCACGCCCGGAAGAATTAAAAATGCAGCAAGTGCTCTGAGAAACATGAGATTACCTAAAATATTAATATAAGACTTCTGCTGCTTCTACTTCCACATACGGTGATTCACAGAGTACAGGTGCTTTCTTTTTTGACAGCAGCAGATACCACTCCCTGACACAGGCGCATACGATGAGCACGACCAGTACCATGAATATTGCCGATACCGATGCGTTTACATAGTTGTTGAACATCAGGGTCTTCCATTCCAGGATTTGCTGTGGCGTTCCTCCTCCTGCAATCTTATCGCCCAGATCGCGCGCGTTTGAAAGGAAGCCAAGCCTTGGGCTGGCGCTGAATATCTTCATGAATCCTGCGGACATGGTGACCGCGAAAAGCCAGACCAGAGGGAGCAACGTCACCCATGTGTATCTTGCCTTGCCCATCTTGATCAGGATTGTCGTGCCAAGAGAGAGCGCGATGACGGCGAGAAGCTGGTTCGCAATTCCGAAAATCGGCCAGAGGCTGTTGATCCCGCCAAGAGGATCAATGACGCCCTGGATGAGGAACCATCCCCAGGCACCGCAGAAGATGAGGCTTGAGGTTATGTTTGAAAGATGTGTCCCGTTCTGGCCGAGTACGGGCGTGACCTGGCCAAGCAGGTCCTGCATCAGGAACCGGCCGACCCTGGTGCCGGCATCAATTGTCGTAAGTATGAACAGCGCCTCGAACATGATCGCGAAATGGTACCACAGCGCCATCGCCGTGTTGCCGGAAAAGAATTTTGAAAGCATCTCGGCCATTCCTACGGCGAATGTCGGGGCTCCTCCGGTCCTTCCTATCATCGTTTTTTCGCCAAGCTTTTCTGCAAGGGCCTTCATATCCTGTTCGGTAACTGGAAATCCCGCATCCGAGACTTTCTTGACGACTGCGGCCGCTTCCCCCTTCATGTTGATGCTGAAATAAATCCCGGGCTGCAT
>JBAQUG010000466.1:0-7890 GCA_049297395.1 Victivallales bacterium
CGCAGAAAGCCGGACAGGATTTGCAGGAACTGATGACTGATCCCGATGTGAAGAAGATAGAGGAAAGTCTTATCAAACAGGTCTTCCCTGAAATAACGAATCAGCTTATTGCTAAATTCAAGCAGGAACTTCCATCATTCAAGAACAAGGGGCAGAAAGTCTTCAACAACCTCCAGGCCTATATGGAGGGATACATGAAGGACGAACTGGAAAAAGCACTGGCTGAATCCCTGGCCGAACTTGAGAAGGAAATCCACACGACATATCCAAAAGTCTCCACCGACAAGATGGAGAAAGTGCTCAAGGCCGCAGAAGGCGTATTCATAGAGCACATAACGAGCGCCATGGAGAAGAGGATTCAAATGGTGTTTGATGACTTCGAGAAGATGGAGAAGACGATAGACAAGTTTTCGGAGCTCGATGATATGAAACAGCTGGACAAGATGGAGACCAACGACATTAAACTTGCTCTTATTGAATCTCTTCTTGAGCTCGGCATATATGAGATTAATCCTGAAAGAGGCAATAAGGCCGCTGTAGTCCAGGGAGGTGCAAAATGAACAACAATATAGAACTTCTTGCAAAAGTCGACCATCTTGCAAAGATCACACAGGAAAAGAAGAACAAGATGATAAGCACTACGAAGCTTTATGCGATAGTGTATGGAATTCTTGTCCTTTTCGTATTCGCCTATACATCAATCATTTTCGCAAAGATCAAGGAATATACGACTCCTGATGCGGTTTCTGCGATGGGGAAGAACTACGTCAAATCCATTCTTCCAGATGCGAACAAGTATCTTCTTGAACAGACCAAGAAAAACGCCCCGTTTATCGCGGACAAGGCCGTTGAAGCCGTGCATGAGGCGATTCCGAAGGTTGAGGATCTGATAAAGGATGTAATCGACCAGAATGCCAAACAGCTCATAGTGCAGATAAAGACTGAGCTTTTCCCGAAGTTTCTTAAAATCATCAGGGAGAATGCAAAGCCGATAAGCGAGTCGGCCGATGCCCTTACCGATGAAAACACGGCGAAGGAGATTGCAAAGATCCTCGCCCAGGAGATAGAGCGTGAGATCGATTACAATGTCATCGGCGATGAATTCTACAAGAAACTTGATGTTTTCAGGATCGAACTCGAAAAGATCGTCCAGAAACCCGCCAATCAGCTGACTGTCAAGGAAGCTGCCGAGCGCAGGATAATCGTCAACTGGATACATCTTGTCAAGAAAGGTGAATCAGTACAGAGCATACTTACGACTCTGGTCCATAGATTCTCATTCGTATGGGAGGATCTCATAGGCAGCGTTATTCCTCCGGAAGACACCAAGGATGATACGGTCGCAGAGGACTGAGCAAATAGAGATAAAGCATTAAAAAGGCGGGCATTCCCCGCCTTTTTTTTGTATTTAAGGCTTATGGAGGGGTGAAAATTGTATTTTGACGGTATATATTCGGACTATTATACTTAAACGTAGGATGGTGTAAGTTTATGGCAGCGGCAAGGAAATCAAAGAAAACACCCCCTTCTACCCTATCAGGATTTTGGAAGTCTGTAAAGGATCTTGCGCCTGGATATCTGGAGAAATATCCTACAGTTTCAAAGAAGCAGAAGGAAATCCTGAAAACTTTTCTTGATGAAGCCAATCTCTCTCCAATGCCAATCCTCATCCATGATAATTTCATCCTGCCATATTTCAGGGAAAAGGAAATGAAAGTATCTTTTGCCGGCGACGAGAAAGGGGTTCTGGGCAAATGGACCGTCAAGATAAATTCAGAACAGAACACTGTGAAGATTGATCCTGTCGGCCTGTATATGTTTGCCGATGAATTTGCCAAGTCCGCTGAAAAATCTAAAAAAGCCGAAAAAGATGGAAGTTTCCTGAAGCTCCGTCTTTTTTTATTCCATAAGGAGATGCTCAAGATTCCTGAGCAATATTACCTTTTCCTAGCAGTCCTCAAGGAAATATCCCTTCACAGCCAGATATATGCCGTCGACAGCAAGGGCGCTTTCAGCAGCAATGAAGCCGCCGAGTATTTCTCGCTTCTCTGGGCGCTGAAGCAGTTCGAGGAGTTCTACCTCAAGGTTAAGATCAGGAACATCCGTTCCGACTATGGTTTTATCTGGCATGAAGGCGAATGGATTGATGCGTCAAGATGAAGTTCATAGGAAACGTGAACTGATTGCTGTCGGACTTAATCCCGCCTGGCAGAAAACCCTGTGCTTTCCCGAATTCATCCCAGGCGGAGTAAATAGGGCTTCATCCGTATCGCTTTTTCCAGCTGGAAAAGGAATCAATTTTGCAAGGGCTGCTTCAATATGGGGTGCCAAAGCCATTGTCTGCCAGTTCCTAGGCGGATGCACTGGGAAGCTTGTCAAGGATGGTCTCCGAAATGAACGGATCAGCCACATTTCTGTTGAACTAAAATCCCCGGTCAGGACATGCACTACGTGTATTTGCGTAAAAACAGGGGAAGTGACAGAGCTCATCGAACCATCCGCAGAAGTCCCATCTAATTCCGTCCGGGCTTTAAAGAAGAAGATCCTGGAAAAAATCCCCTCATGCGCCGGCATCGCCCTCTGTGGAACATATCCCGGGGGTGTCGGAGCGGATTTTTATGCAGATATCGCCTCAGCAGGAAGAAAGCATGGAAAACTTGTGATGCTGGACGGCTTCAAAGGCATTGAGGGCACCCTTGAAAGGGGCATCAGCGTCCTGAAGGTCAACAGGTCCGAGTTCTGCACGCTTACAGGGGAAACGGATATCTTTGATGCAGCCAGGACTTTTTTCAGCAGGTATGATGTCAGGTTTACGGCTATTACCGCAGGGCCGTCAAAGGCCTACGTGTTTGAAAGGGATGGAGTTTGCGAATACAAGATTCCATGCTGCGGAAAGATCCTCAATCCGATAGGGGCCGGGGACACTGTTTCCGCTGTCCTTCTGGCCGAACTTGCAAGGGGGGCCATGCCGGCTGATGCGTTCCGCCTGGCCCTTGGTGCAGGCACGGCAAGCTGCTTCAATCTTAAATCCGCGGATTTTTCAACTGCGCAGGCAAGGAAATTCAGTGACAGGATACGTATTGTGAAAAAGCGGTACTGATTCCTACAGGGCGGCTTTGACGGCTTCCAATGTCGCTTTTATGGATTTCGGCTTGTTGGCGAAAGTGCCTTTGATGTTTTTCAGCTGGTCCGTATGATAGTTTATGACAGCATCGGGATCTTTCAGGACGTTGCCGGTAAGAATTCCCACTACTGTTTCATCCTTGGAAATAATTCCGGCCTCAACGAGTTTCCTTGCACCTGCAACTGAACAGCATGAGGCTGGTTCCGCACCAATTCCGGATGCATCGACCATTGCCTTGGCATCCATGATCTCCTGTTCGGTGACTTGTTCCACGACTCCGTTGCTCCACTTGATTCCGCGTAATGATTTCTCCCATGAAACAGGATTTCCTATTTTAATGGCGGTCGCGATAGTTTCCGGATTCTTCACAGGCACGAACGGCTTGTCGTTCTTCCACATCGTATATAGAGGGTTCGCGCCGGATGCCTGTATGACTGCAATCCTCGGGATCTTGCTTATTATACCAAGTCCATGGAGTTCCATGAGCGCCTTGCTGAAAGCGCTGTTGTTTCCCAGATTCCCGCCGGGGATCACAAACCAGTCGGGGACTTTCCAGTCGAGTTGCTGGAGGGTTTCAAAGCATATCGCCTTCTGCCCCTCGATCCTGAACGGATTTATTGAGTTAAGCAGATATATGTCAAGCTTTTCGCAGATCTCCTGCACCAGTGTCATGGCGTCATCGAAGTTGCCGTCGATCTGCAGCGTAAGCCCGCCGTAGGCGAGGGCCTGCGCCAGCTTGCCGTATGCAATCTTCCCGGAAGGGATGAATATGACTGACTTGATGCCTGCCGTTGCTGCATATGCCGCCATGCTCGCGCTGGTGTTGCCCGTACTCGCGCAGGCAACGCATTTTGCATTGTAGAGCCCCGCCGCAGTGATTCCACATGTCATTCCGCGGTCCTTGAAACTGCCTGTCGGATTCTCACCCTCATGTTTGAGGAGGAAGTTCTTGATTCCAGCATATTTCCCGGCCCTGCCTGCCGGATACATCCTTGTATTGCCTTCCTGCTTGGTAATGATTTTCGCATCGGGGACGTCGAGTATGAGCTCCCTGTATCGCCAGACTCCGGAGGATTCGACCCCGGATTTCAATCCCCATCTCTTCTCCCAGAGTGAAACCAGTTTTCCGCCGTCGGCCCTGCTGAGATCGCGGTTAAGGTCAAGAAGACCGCCGCAGTCGCATGTGTAACGGACATTTCCAAGGTCATATTTTCTCTTGCAGTTGAGGCATTCGAGCCAGGACGGAAGGGCGGATGAAGGCATCTTATTTTCCTTTGGTGTTTTTCTGGGTGGGCTGGGCGGCTTTCGCGCTGTTCATGGCTTCTTTTATCTGGTTTATGAATTTAATGGCATCGTTCTTTCTTACCGGATCCTCAATTTCCTTAATGGATTCGACGAGATCTATTGCTTCCTGATATTTCCGGTTCATGAAGAGACCGTAGGCCTTTACCCAGGTATCGTCGAAATCCTTTGCTTTTGCAATGAATGCCGCGCCCTTTGCAGACACTTCATCGTATCTTCGTGAGGCCTTCAAATATATGCTAGTGTCCCTGGAAGTCTCCTTCGCCAGCGCGAAGAGCCTTGTGGATTCATCATAGTTGAGCGGATACTGCATATAATATTTTTCGGCGATATTGAAGTTAGTCTGGGCGGCGTTGGTCTTCCTGTAGTCGTTTATGAAATAAGCGGCAACGACAGCAAGTATCAGGAGGATGAACGAATTCACAAGGATCATCAGCAGGCTGATAGGGCTCGATTTCTTGACCTTGCTTCCCGAGAAGGCGAATTTTGTCGGCATCTTCTTCCTCGCAGCCGGCGCATTTGAAAAGAATGCCTTGTTTACGGCCGAATCGAATTCCTGCCAGGAGGAGAACCTGCCTTCAGGTTTTTTAGCCATCATCTTTTTCAGTATGCTGACTGAATTCTTGTTGAGCTTTATGTTCGGATTCCTGTCAGATGCTTCCGGAAACGGATCCATAATATGCTTTTCTATGATCCTTGTGACTTCCTTCGAGTCATATGGGGGGACCCCCACGATCATGTGATAGATCGTCGCTCCGAGCGAATACATGTCGGTGCTCCAGTCCAAAGGGAACCCCTGTCCCTGTTCCGGGCTCATATAGAAAGGAGAGCCGTGGATTTCCTTCTCCCTCTGTGTGCTGCCGAAAACCATGTGCTGGGCGATTCCCATGTCCATCAGGAATATCTCGCCCTTCTTGTCCTTCATGATGTTGCCGGGCTTTATGTCCTTATGCAGGAGTCCATGTTTTTCCCAGGCATAATTCAGGGCGTTTGAGATCTTCAGCGCGAGGGAGAATGCCTCCTTCTCAGGTATTACCAGCCCCTTGTCCAGCACCTTCTCGAAATCTTCGCCTTCGACATAGGTGATGGCCATGAAATAGTAGTTCTCATCCTCGCCGGCGTTGATTGCCTTGATGATGTTGGGATGGTTGAGCTTTCCGGACAGCTGTATTTCCTTGTTGAACATGTCGATGATGCCTCTGTCGCTTTCCCCGACGGTGGATTTGGCCAGGACCTTGAGCGCTACAAGGCGCTGCATTGAGGACTGTCTTGCAAGATAGACATTGCCCATGCCGCCTTTGCCGAGAAGCTTTATGATTTCAAATCCCCCAAGATTGGCGCCAGGCACCAGTTCGCCGGTGCTGGCCTGGAGGAATACTGTGCCATTGCATAGTGGACAATAGAGAATCATGTCAGCCGGTTTCTGCTCTACGCTGAATACCTTCTTGCAATGTGGACAGAGAAACTGTTCCATTTGTGAAATTGAACTTCCTGTTAAAAAAATTAAATGATTTAGAGCTGGATCAACTGCCTTTTTCCGTCTAAAACAGCAAGTCGCCCATTTCCGGCATATACGATACAAACTATCCCGATTTATGCAAAAATCAAATTCAAAACCGGGCGTACGAAGTAAAAAATACCGGCTGGTTATTTCAAGCTTTCCAGAAGATCCGATGCCTGTTTGTCGCCGTTCAAAGCGGCGTTGGCCAGCCATTCGACTCCGAGCTTCATGTTTTCCTCGGTGCCTTCGGCATTTATATAGCACTGTGCAAGCCGTCTCTGTGCTTTGGCGTTCCCTTGTTCTGCAGCTTTCCTGAACCAGTAGAATGCGGCGGATTTATCCTTGCCGACCCCCCGGCCTTCAAAGTAGAAGCATGCGAGATTGAACTGTGCATGCGGATCGCTTTTCCTGGCGGCGTCAAGAAAAAGCCTGGCGGCCTTGACATCATCCTTGTCCTCGCCGAAACCCTCCATTGCGAAAACCGCAAGATTGAATATGGCGTGTGCGTTCCCTTTCAAACCTGCTTTTTCATACCATTTCCTCGCCTCTGCGAAATCGTGTCCGACAAGTTCACCCTTCATGTAGGAGTCTCCCATCTTCACCTGGGCCATTTCAAGCCCTGAAAGCGCGGCTCTCTTGTATAGCGCGAGGGCTTTAGCCATGTTCTTCTCGAGGAAAAGGCCTGTCTCATGGAAATATCCCATCTTGGCGCATGCTTCAGCATTGCCTCCGTCAACAGCCTTGGTGAGCCAGTAAAGCATTTTCTCTTCATTCTTTTCACAGCCTCTTCCGGAGTAGTAGCAGTCTGCGATTATCCTCATGGCCTCCGGATCTCCCAGCGAGACGCCCTTTTCCAGAAGGGAGAACGCCTTCTGGTCGTTCTTTCCTATACCGGTCCCCTCAAGATAGATTTCCGCGAGTTTCGCAAAAGCCGGAGGGAAGTTCTTTTCACACAGCTTTTCAAGGATTTCCCTGGATGTCCCGACATCGCGGGGATATTTCCTGTCGGGTTCTTCGGCGGAGGTATAACCCGTCATGTAGCACAGCGCCAGATTGTACTGGGCTTGAGGCAGTCCGGCATCAGCAGCCTCCTTATAGCATTTGAACGCTTCGAAAGGATCCCGGCTTATCCCAAGCCCCTGGTCGTAGCAGAGCCCGAGATTGAACAATGCGGCCTTGTTTCCCGCCTTCGCGGACTTCCTGTACGAACTGAATGCCAGCGTATAATCCCGTTCCAGCCCGTATTTCCCGAAATAATATGCGTTGCCAAGCTGCAGCAGGGCGTCCTTGTCGCCGTCCTTGGCTTTCTCCTGGATCTCATCCAAAGTCTGAGGTTTCACAGGAATATCCTGCGAATTGAGCTGGAAGGAAGATGCCAGCACCAGAATTGACAGGAAACATGCGGACGGGAAAAAAAGTCTCATACGTCCCCTCAGGTTTTAGAAGGGAATATGGACTTGCCGTATTCCTTGTAGATTTTTTCAAATTCCTGGTATGTCTTGTTGTATCGCAGAAGGCTTTCCTTGGAAATGCCCTTCAGATGCGTCTCCCTGTGTATCCTTATCGAAGGATCATTGATCTCGATCAGGTTGATGATGGACTTGTAGATGCTCAGTTCAGAATTCCTGAAGTTCTCGTTGAGCGTCCTTGTTTCGGATTCGGGGAGGGCAGGCACGCCTTCCTTCCTGATTTCATTGCTGATGAAAACAGTCTCGTAGTTCACAAGCGCGGAGGCTGCCTTGACTATGTCCCTCAGCATTACAAGATACCTGTTCATGAAATCAAGTGCGTCCTTTCCGGATTTCTGGTCGATCAGGATGATAGACTCGCCTGAATCGACTGCGGCTTCAAGAAGATCTATCACCGAATTGTAAAGCTCAAGCCTCTTTTCGCGGGGGAGGTTCAGGAGGTTCTTAAGGAGGCATGCAGCCCACTCATAGGCGGAATCGCGCCTCGCCATGAG
>JBAQUG010000467.1:0-4911 GCA_049297395.1 Victivallales bacterium
TTTTGGCATATGCCCCAAGACATTGCCCAATGTGACAAAACTGCCGGTAAAATTAATAGCACGTTCAGCCGCACGTTCATCACGGAATATTTTCATGAATGCTTCTTCCTTATCTCCATGGAAGAATATGCGAGCTAGTAAACATACTATGCATTCAAACAGTTTATTCTTGATTTCTCCATGTTCTGGCATCGTCAGATTGTGAGGTTCAAAATCGCGACAGTTGATCAGCAGATGTGGTTTCCCATCCGGTTCTGTCAATTCGTATGAAAAAGGCATGGTGGCGAAATCTGATTTACGGACAGTGATGGCAAGTATCGGTTCCCGAGACACCAGATGCTCAGTCAAACCGGTTGCGAGCAAACTCTCCAAGGCTGCCAGAAGTGACTCACCAAGCATCGTACATGCCGAAATGTTGTCGCATTTTACCATGATGCAACAGCCAAGTATCTTGGACTCCATACAGACTGCTTGCCCTTCATACAACGCGGGTGCATCCGGCATGTCTTCGGAGGCAGGCTGATTCCTCCATTTTGTATAGAAGGCGTAATGGTCATGTTCACGTTCGTTTCCATTCAGGAGGGCTTTAGGTAATTCATCCTCGTATCCGAGTGCAAACCGAAGCGCAATTCCTGCATTTTCCAAGCCTAATTTGTCGATGACATCAGGAAGCTGGGAGAGCTGTTTCAATTGCCAGAGGTCGGCTTTCAGGAGGAGGATTCCCATAATGACATCAAACTCCATCTCGCCTTCAAGTAGATATTTTACGCTATATCCTTTTTTTGCGAGTATATTTTTTAGTAAACTGTCGATTTCATGCCATGCCAGGGCATGTGGCAACCGGCCAAGCTGGAGTTCATGCCATTTCAAGCGGTTGCAACAAGCAGCCTGCATTGGAGTAACGTCGGCATATGTCCAGAATTCATTGATGGCAATTGATGCAGCAGTTACGAGTGAGCCACGGGCGGCCCAGAGGAGCCCGACTCTCTCATATGCACTTCCGCAAAGGTACAGGGCTCTGACTAAATCATGTCTGCTTTCGTGCTTGTACAAATGCGCAAGAGCGCGTCCAAATTTCCGGATGGCATCATATGGTTTGTCATTTCTCAACAAATCAGCACCGCGTTTGCATAGCAGGCGTGCGGCTGAAACCTCTCCATCCCTGGATGCGGAGATCTTCAGTAAGGTTTCAAAGAGTTCATCATAGACTGGATGTGCCTCCAGGACATGCCCTAGTTCGGTTAGTATATCAAGCAGTGGCTGGAAGGGGAAACCAATCAGGCCATCGGATTGGCGGACTATCTCCTGGAGAGAACGAAGTGTGTTGTCTATCACATCAGGATTTTTTGAAAAAAGCTCAATGTTAAGTGTCATTAAATGGCGAAGTGACCTAGCCTGCAAAGATGCACTTGGCCTGCCAGGATCCGCACCTAATGAATCCAAGGTGGCCGTAAGATTTCCTGTCCTCGGGCCAAGTTTTGCTTTTGTCTCCTCTAGATCTTTCTTTTTAACCAATGAATGCAGGATAACCCAGAGATTGAACAGCAATTCCAAATCATAGACATTTTTACTCACTAAGGCAAGTTTCTCGACGTCGGAGTAGTAGTCTGTAAACGCCATGAAATCTTCGTGCCACCAGTATGAAGTCCAAGTTTTACCATATGCCGCAACTATCCGCTGGTGTTCGTCTCCGTGCATTTCAGCTGCTCTTTGTGCTCTAAGAAAGCACCCGTCTGTCTCCACGCGTGGACGTTCGAGCTCGCGCGACAGCTCAGCGGCTTCTATGCAGTCCGTAACAAATTGAAAGCCAAGATGATCCTTTTGAGTTGCATCTATAATACGGGATTCGATTTCATCCAGGTCCATCTCTCGCTGGAGATCCATAGGCCCTTTCCGCACGACTTTTCTCAAGGAAGGAGAGAGCTTGAGCGCATCTATGGCAAGATCTTCCAGCCTGCTGGTGAAAATGCGATCAAGTATCCAGGAGCGGTCAAATATTCGTACATCCAGTTTGTGTTTTGTACGCAACTGGTCTTCGACTTCAGCGCGGACCTTGTCGGGAATAAACTGGTTGCTGATATAGAAAGCCTTGCAATAATCGCGCTGTGTTGCTGCAATTTTGGCGATGTCCTCCTTAACCTTGTCTCGCCAGTCCTTCTTGGCGCTGAAAGCGAAAGCCCATCGTTCAGTTGCGGCTTCTCTTCCAATGCCGATATACCAGGCAAAAGACAATCCATCTGCGACAGGATATGTTTCAGAGTCAACCTTGCTATCTCCGCCGCCGGTAGGCCCTGTATGAGGAATCAGGTTCGGACATATCTCATGCTGGGCCAGGCGACGGGCAAAATCTTCGAAATCCGTCTCCTGGCTACGACTCGTCAGACTCTCAAGAAAATATTCAAGAATTTGCCGGTCAAGGACCGGTATAGAATCAACTACAGAATCAGAGAATCGTTCTGGACGTCGTGCCCGAAGGAATTCACGTGGAGATAAGCCGCTTCCATTTCTATGTTGGTTTTGCTTCATCAATATTAATTCACCCCATTGATTCGTCATTTCTCCCAGCATCATCGCAAAAATAGACATTCATGCAACGCAAGCGCTTCATGCAGATCAATAATAGTCTAGCAGTTTTAAATCGGCAACATGAGGAGCAGAAAAAGTTGTAATTTGTTCAATGTGGACATAAAATGTCCTAGTCAATGTTTTTAAATATGGCCGGAATAGATTGATGACAGTTGCAACGACACATATATCTGGCGATTGAAATGGATTAACGAGGCGAGTATGGGCAAGGCCAAGAAACAACATTATGTTCCTCAGTTTCTACTGCGAAACTTCGCTGCCGGGACAAAGAAGAATTCAAGGTTCTGGGTGCTTGATAAGACCAGCGGAGAAATACGGAATTCTTCTGTAAGAGACTCGGCTCACGAAAATGACTTCTACGAATACTGCCAGGGCAACATTAAGATTCAGCTGGAAAATCTTATGCAGAAAATTGACGCCATTGGCGCGAGAATCATCGCTCAGATTATTGATAGCGGAAAACTAGCCCTGTCGGGAAAGGATAGGATATGGCTGTCGTATTTCATTGCGTGCCAGATGACCAGGACGCCAATGACTATGAATGATATGGAAAACTTTCGGCAAATAATTATTAATAAGTGGGGCGCTGATATCCGTTTGGAAGGGGATACTAGGACCATAGGAGAATATGGCTTGAAGGATGCAAAACGTAGTTCATTGGAATTTCTTCAAAAAGACGTTCCGGAATTTGCCAGATTGCTCCAGGACAAAGTTTGGTTCCTTGTTGAATCGCCATCCAGCACCCCTTTTATTATTTCTGACAATCCAGTCACTAGGCATAATCTGGTCGACAGGTGGCCACGAGGGAACCTAGGACTGAAAAATGAGGGTATAGAGATTTACTTTCCATTGTCCACTCGCTTTTCAATCCACATGGCCTGTCCTAAAATTGCGGAAATTCTATGTATGTCCTCTATTCCCCAAAGAGACTATTTATCAGCTTTGGAAACTGGGCAGGCAATAGGAATTCTGCCTGAAAATGTAGTATTTACTAATTCCCTGCAGGTGATTTGGGCGGAACGTTTTGTATTTGGCAAAAGCAAAGAGGATCTTGATCTTGCTGTGGACATGCTGAGAACCAATCCTGAATTGAAGGATGGTCCAGGAGTCAGGCAGAGACCGGAGGACGACGAATAGGTATCTATAGGGCAAAATTAGTCGGCATTTAAGTCCTACTGCTTGTGAAGCTCCAGAATCCTTTCTGCGGCCTTCACTATCCTGGCCGCGACTCCCTTCGGATGCACTAGCTTCGCGTCCCCTCCCTGGTAGAGGATGAAGTGGATGAGATCGGTCTCCCATATGGCAGGGACAAGCAGAGTGAACTCCTTGTCGGTTTCATCCTCTATGCTCTGGTCCTTGTGAAGGGGTTTCTCGACAAGATATTTCTTGATGGACTTGCTGCAGATCAGTTTTACATTCCTGATCTCGGGATAGGTGTACGGCCCAACCTCCCTCACGCTTTTGATTATCTTTTCGTCCGGTTCAAAGGTCTTGTCGGTAAGTTCAGCTGATTCTATCCTATGTATGGCAAAGGTCCTTACCGCTTTGTTCTTGTGGCAGTATCCCTTTATGAACCAGGCCGAATCCTGGAAGGCCAGGACTTGCGGATCGACCCTGCGCTCGGACCCCCGGTCTGATACGTCCTTGTAGACGATGTCTATGGCATGATGTGTCTTCCAGCCCTCGAAGACCGTGTTGAACACATCCCTGTCTATCCTGACCTTCAGACCTGATGAGATTATCAGCGCTCTCGGATATGCGGTGTCTAGGAAATCCGGATTGTTGGTGGTGAGCTGGAAGTCAACTGCCTTCCTGATGCTGCTCCTGAGCGGTTCCGGGAATATCTCCTCCGCGACTCTGGCACCCAGGATTGACGCCAGCATCTCGTGCTCCTCGAAGAGCGGGCAGGGAAAATCCCAGCCGTGGCTCTTCAGGTAGTAGCCCTTGCGTTCAGGATCATATTCAATGGGGGCGTCAAAGTCGTTCTTAAGGGTGAGGATGTCACGCTGTATCGTCTTGGTGGTGCATATCACATTTTTATTACCGTAGAGATCATCCTTCCTGAGTTCCTCCACGAAGCTGTAGCAGTTGGGATAGCGGTTTTCCTTGAGCATTGCTACGAATTTGACCAGGCGCTGGAGCTGTTTCTTGTTGGTCGGCATGTTTTCCTCCCATTTATATATAAATCTTCGGTCGATAAATTTATATGGACATAAAATGTCTGACTTACCTAACTATAATGAATGGCAGATAAATATCAAGGAAGTCATACCACTTGAAGCAACATTAGGAAAGGACGAAAAATGAAGACCATCGGAACAATCC
>JBAQUG010000468.1:0-10174 GCA_049297395.1 Victivallales bacterium
TAAGTAGTTTTTGTCTCCGCATTGCGCGGGACAAGCGTCGCTTCGCTCGGCTATGCGATCTCCGAGCGCAAAAGACAAAGAGGCCGATTGCGCCAAGGATGTCGCAAGCTACTCAAAGCAAGTTTCAGGAGAGGAAAAACTCAGTTCCTGTCCGTTTCAATTGGATTTATAAAACGGATCGTGGACGGGCATTCCGGAATCCTCAGCGAGAACATGCATCCCAGGCTTCCGGAATGCACTTTGACAAGAACATTGTTTTTACCGGCCTTTAAGGGGAGCTGGATCGGAATTGGTTTCACGGGACCGCCTGAATGCTCACTGATCTCAACGGCAAGCTTCCCATCGACCCAGATTTTACCCCAGTAATCGATGGAGAGTTCGCAGTCGAGGTTGACAGGGGTGTCCGATTCTATTGCGGACCAGGCGTAGCACACACCGCGGTCGTTTAAACCTGTCAGAGTTGAAAAATTGACAGCCTGTGAATTCTTTTCGATCTTCTTCCATGTGCCGCCTCCGTCCGGTGAGTTTTTTGAGGGAACGCCATTTTCGAAATTGGTTTCCGGCCAGAAAACTGCGGAAAGGTTTGGTAGGGTCTTGTCATCAGCAGGCCATGGCTTTGAGACGTCTCCAAAAGGGCCTGTCCACACCCATTTAATGCTCGGCACCGCCCCTACTGTGAGCGTTGCGAGTTTTGCCGCATCGTATTTTCCCATGGGAGTTTTAACTGATTTCACGGCATTTGCATCCCCGCCAGTCATGATGTATCCCAGTTTCACTCCTTCGGTGCCGATGCCATCCTCTGGAACGACAATCCGCAGGATGTGTTCTCCCAGGGATAAATCCTTTCCAAGTATTGAATAAGTATAGCCTTTCCGGTTGTTGCAAACGAGGAGTTCGGGTTTGGCTCCGTCGACGCCCGCATACATTGCCCCATAGGATTCATCGAGGGCATAAAAAATTCCAATAACGGTTCCGCGGAATGGAATCTCCAGCACCTTTCCACCCGTCCTGCATGATGTTGCGCCAAGGAAGAACATGTCCCACCAGCCGGGGACAGAGTGTTCCTTGCTCCAGCCTTCCGCAAGAGGGACCGAGGAAAGAGTCCCGTCCATGATGAGAGGGTATTTCGACAGCTGCGGCGGAAGCGGCTTGGCCGCACCATCGGACTTTCCTCCGAGGAATTTTTCCAGGACTGATGAGATTTGTTCGGAATAGAAGGCGTTGCCATTTTTGTTCATGTGGACATTGTCGGACAGGAGATCCTCCCATTTCAGGTTGTCCTTCTGGATCTTGGCCTGGACTGCCGCATTAAGATCAATGGAAACAAGTCCGTAATGGTCGGCGACTTTCCTCTGAGGTGGAACGGTATCTACAGGGCGTTGCCGGTTTGCCGCCTCGAGCATGACGATTGCAGGAGGATGCGGCAGGCTCTTGAGCCGGCGGACGCAGCTTTCCACTGTCCAGATTATATCATCTTCAGGACCTCCGTCGTTGACAGCGTATTCGATCAGCACCAGATCGGGCTGTGCTGCGATGACATCGCGTTCGAGCCTGAACATGCCGAGGGCGCTGCCGGTCGCGCTCATTCCGGTATTGCGCATGACTACGGTGCTTGACGGGAATGTCTTTTTCAGCCATGATTCGATCCAGCCGCCGCCAGACTGGGTGATCGATCCGCCTATTGCCACTGCCCTGATCGGAGCGCCTGCCGAAGCCCTGGCAAAGACGGTTTTAAGATCCGCACCTATTTCATTTTCTCCTGCGCAGACGGTGCTGCCAGCCAGTATTGCGATCGGTAAAAAAAGCAGAAATCTTCTTATGGACATAAATTCAGTCTCCGTTTTGGTTGTCCTGTAGTCGACTTGGTTCTAATATAAATCCTTTTTTAGAAATATGTAAGTCTTTTGGAAGTTCTTGCTCCGATTCTCCGTTTCATTTCTATTTTGCCGGATGCCGGCTTTTTATCCTGTAGGAATCCGGGAGATACCGCCGCAGCGGATCAAATTTGGATTGTAATTTTTATAAGAGATAGTATACTAACCTATAAATGCAAAATATATAAATAAGAGATACTATATGAGTGATAATATAAATATTTATATGCCTATGGAGATAAGCCTGATTCTTGCAGCGAAGGAGAGGAGTCTGAGGCTCCAGTACCGGATGAAGCAGGCGACATTGGCGGAAAAATCGGGAGTTCCTGCGATAAGCATAAGACGCTTCGAATCCACTGGGAAGATATCGCTGTCAAGCCTCCTGAAGATTGCCGGAGCCCTGGGCTGTCTTGATGGTTTCCTGGCTCTTTTCCCTCCGCATGAAGCTGGCACGATGGCGGAACTGGAAAAGCTTGAAGGGAAAAAGTCCCGGCAGAGGGGTACTCTGTGAGAAGCTTGAAAGTATATCTCAAGGAGAATCCTTCAGCTCCGGTCCTGGTTGGAGTCCTCGCGGAAACGGCTGAGAAAAGATGCTTCTTCGAATATGATCCCGATTTTCTCGGAAGGGGCGTCAACATATCGCCTTTCAAGCTGAGGCTTGCCGCCGGGCTGCAGGAAAACCATGACAGCTTCCCCCGGCAGATACACGGGGTCTTCAATGACTCCATCCCTGACGGATGGGGGCTTCTCCTGATGGACCGGTTTTTCCGCGCACACGGGCGGAACATCCGTGACATTACCGCGATTGACAGGCTCTCATACATTGGGGACAATGGAATGGGTGCGCTGGCATATGAACCTGCGGATGACACCGGACAATCCCCTGATTCGCCACTGAACCTGTACAGGCTTGCGAAGAACTCCATGGAGATTCTCAAGGGCAGGACGGAGGATGTCCTTCCGGAACTGGCGAAAGCCGGCGGTTCGCCAGGCGGAGCCAGACCGAAAATCCTTGCCGGCTTCAACGGGGGGGAATTGGTTTCCGGCGAGAATGAACTGCCTGCAGGCTTCGATCCCTGGCTGATCAAGTTCAGGGCTGAAAATGATTTCAAGGATGCCGGGAAAGTTGAATACGTCTATTCCGTGATGGCGGAAAAGGCGGGGCTTGATGTCCCGGAACACCGTCTGTTCACCGATGGCAGGGGCAATTCGTATTTTGGAGTAAGGAGGTTCGACCGCAGGAACAACAGGAGAACGCATGTCCATACGCTGGGCAACATGATCCATGCCGATTTCAGGCTGCCTTCCCTTGACTATGAAATCCTCCTGAAGATCTGCTACAGGCTGACCGGAGGCATGGGCGATGTGAAAAGATGCTTCCGCCTTATGGTCTTCAATGTCCTGTCATACAACCGAGATGATCATGGCAGGAATTTTGCGTTCAAGATGGATTCAGATGGCAAATGGTCTTTCGCTCCGCCATACGACCTGATGTTCTCATACGGCCCCGGAGGAGAACATTCGACCAGTGTCGCCGGCGAGGGGAGGCATCCAGCCGCGAAGGACTTCAACAGGATCTCAGAGATTGCGGGTATCGCAAGGACGGAAAGCGAAGACATCATCGGAGAGGTGCGTGAGTCTGTCAGTCAATGGTCAAGTCTGGCGAGGGCCGCGCGCATATCGGCGGAAACCATCAGTCTGGTGTCCGGGTGCCAGGCAAAGATGTTGCAGGAATAGGGTTGGAGGTCCGCTGGGGCGGCTTCCAGCATCAGCGGATCCACCCCAGAACAGCTGGATCCATTCATTTCAAAACGATGACGCCCCATTTGAAAGGGGAATGGGTCTTCCCCTTCAGTCCCATGAGGGAATGGCAGACACCCAGCTTGGCGACGGTGATCGCGGCATCCATACCTATGCTTGCGCCTTCTGACGGCCTGAATCCATCGCCCATCAAGCTCCATGGTATCGCACAGCGGACAGTGTAGCCAGCCCCTTGTGCATCCTTGCAGGCAACCTTGATCATCGGCTCCGCCTTTGTCTCCGTGACATCGACGCTGTCGCCATGCCTTTCACGGACAACCACGCCTCCGAACGCAGCGCCTCCGTTCAAACCCACGGGGCATATGAAAAACTGCCGTTCCTCCACTCCGATATCCCTGTGCCTGGTGTTACCGGGATCAATGAAGAACTCGATGCAGTCATTCTTCCAGAATGAGCCAATGTTCTCCGGACAAACCGGGGAGAATTCCCCTTTGGCCGAGATCTCCATGTAAAGGCAGTTTTCATCCCAGGCAAATTTCGAAATGCATTCCAGCGGAGATGCACTGCATGTCTTTCCCGGGATATCGGCAAAGGCGCCATTGATGGCAAGCATGGAAGGAGGCGTGGATAGTTTTTCCGCCTCGATCCTGGGGTAGATGTCGGCTGCACTCTCCAGGATTTTTGTCGTATGGGAATCCACCCTGACTGACACTTTTACGCACTCGTTCATAGGGGAAGTTACTGTTCCGGCCTTCAGACGTTTTATTATCGTGGCTGTGGACTGAGCATCTGCTTTTACCGTGAATGACGGCTGTTCGCCGGCATCGACAAAGCGCAAATTTTCGGGCAGCTTCATTTCAACCGCGTAAGACACTGCCTTCTCCGACCGGTTTTCGATCACCAGCGAAAGATCCTTGGTGTCGCCGTCAAGGATGAACCCGAATGGAAGGCAGTAGGCGTTGATCTGTCCAAGATGGATGCTGTTTCTTTCCTTGAAATTAAATTGTGCGACAGTTTTGTCCGGATGGTTCTCATAGACAAGGGATGCGGACATGAGAATGCCTGGAGTTCCTGCCAGGGTAAACTTGAGGGAATTGTCCTTTTTCACCCATGACGCCGGAACCACCCTTTCAAAGCTCCAGACATCCCGTACGAAGCTTGTAAGTTCATGGGAGGCCTCGTTGGCGAGAAAATGAAGTTCATTCCCGTTGAACGAGACACGCACGCCCGCCAGGTTGGACGTATCGCAGCTTAATGAGAATCTGAGGGAGACAGTTTCCGTCTCCACCGGTTCGCGTCCGGTGGCTATTGACAGTTCAATATCCTTGTCGAAGGGGGCGGCAGCGGTTTTCGAATAGAACTCATCCCTCCTGAGTGGTTTGGGGCCGGATACTATGGGCTGCCTGCCTTTCCAGACTGCGGAGTAGACGCTGTATGGAGGCAGGCAGAGGTCGATTGATGACGGAGCCCCCGGGAGCATGTCGTCGGCATGTGTCACGGCTCCGCTCTGGCAATAGGCGCTGAGAAGCCTCGTCTCGGCGATCTGGTCCGCTGGAATTCCCGAGTCGAGCGACAATACCTTGATTTCAGGACTGTCGTTGAAGACCGCGACGGCGAGCGTGTCGTCCGTTGGCGAGCATGCTGCGAATCTGAGAAACGGATCGGCCGGGCGTCTGATGTAGATGTTCTGCCCGCGCATATGCTTCAGGGTACGGTAGACCCAGTAGCTGGATGAGGGAATGAGCTTGTCACCCCTATAGATGAGCAGGTATGCCTCGTTGATGGGGTATTTCTCGCTCTGTCCGCAGAGCAGATGGAGGCTGAATGTGTGGAATTTTTCAGGATTTTCAAGGCAGGCGAAGAGCTGTTCCGCAAACCACGTGAAGCGTTTGTCCTGTCCTTCGGAGCTTTTGTCGCCAAGCCCGAAATTGGTTTCCGTTATGATCGCCTGCGGGGCGGGGCGTCCTACGGAGAGAGCCTTCGCCCTTGCCATGTCCATCCATGCCAGGTTCGTCCGGTTTCCGGTGTCGTACATGTGGTAGTTGTAGTATTTCATGGGAACGGCGACATTCAGGAGCACTGGCTCTGTCCAGGTCTTCCAGTCCTGCCAGGAGAAGAAAGAGGAGGAGGCCAGGCAGGGGCCGATGAGCCTGGTTTCCGGATATTTTTCCAGAAGGAATTTATTCAGCCTGTCATATACCCTGATCCACGTCGCGGAGGCCTCTTTTCCGGTGGTGAACTGGCCGCTCCACCATGGATAGTTCGGCTCGTTGGTCATCTGGATGTAGTCAAGGTGGCACCAGGGGGCGTATTTGCGGACGGCGTCGATGTAGGCTGAGTAATAGGCGTTCACTCCGTCCTGATTGCGGTCCGCCGATCCGTCGACCTGCGAGTGGAATATGAGATTGTCGCAGAGCCCCCAGCGCCTGCAAAGTTCCAGCTGGTAGAATTGACCCCCCTTGTCTTTTTTCAGGATTTCCGGGAATATGCTGTCGAGCACTGTCTTGAAATCCTGTTTGTACCATTTGTCAAACATGGAGAAGGCCTCCTCCCTGCCCACCGGTTTTCCCCCGTATTGGGCGGCGGCCCAGGGCGTGTGCGGTGCGACGATTCGTTCACCTGAAACATAATATGACTCCGTGGGAGGCCATAGGAAGAGCCTCGCCCCATTGAGGTTGAGATCCTTTACCAGGTCGTCGGCATTGTCCCGCGTCCATCCGTTCACATTGACATTGAATACAGGCTGTACGTTCTTGAATCCTCCTGCGTCGATCGCGTACGAGGGGAAGGCGGCAGCCTTCTGGATCCTGGTCTGCCCGAGACCGGGGGAGGGCTGGAATTTCACGGGAATTTGCGGGATGTCGGATTTGGCTTCCGCAGAGGGACTAGAAGGAGTCCCATGCCCGATCACCGAAACGCCTTCAAGGGCGGCCTGTGACTCCTTGTCCCCGTCGTTTACGATGCGCATCCCGCTTTTCAGCCCTTTCGCGAAGGAGGGGGATTTTCCTGCGGCATAGGATCCGGCGCGCAGCCCTGTTCCCCTGTCGGAAGGCTTGTCGACGTTCACTTCGTAGGAGTCCTTGCCGATGGTGAGCGAAATTGTGAAGGGGAAGCTGTTCACCGGCATTGACGCCGAGTAGAGCTGCTTTCCGAAACCATTCCCAGACTTGATCTTTTCCGACAGGTAAATATCGAGTTTGTCGTCGCCTCGGCGTTCGAGCAGGAGCACAATCGCGTCAGGCATCCCATAAGGTTCTGTAAAGCCGGCCAATGGTTCCGGCGCAATGAAGATTCTGAGCATGGCATCAACCGCTTTCCCTTCAACAGTTCCTATGGAGCCGATTTTCCAGGAGAACTTCAAGTTCCCTGAATCGGGGATCTGGAAGCTTCCATTCAGGATGAACTGGGAGCCGTTATGTCGGCCGGGACCTCCGGCCCGGAGGACGAGTTTCCCGTCCTCGATTTTGCCGTTTGACGCCGACCACCTGTCGGAAGGCTTATCAAAATCCTCCTTTAGAAGCATGGTCTCTCCGACTGCCTGTTCTGCCTTGAGATGATTTGCGGCGCATAATAATACAACCGTAAAAACAGACGCGATTGAAAGTCTCCTGGAAATTATTCCCATGTGAAAAACTCCTTTAAATGTTTTTTCAATATTGCAATATGTGCGGGTTGAGGAAAGAATGCTGTCCGAGATTGACGCAGTCGGACGTGTCCAACGGCTGCACATGAAAATCAAGGAAGAGTGTATTGGCTTTTTTCATATGCCTCAGGTGGACGAGATTGGGGGATTCCCCCATGAGCCATATCCTCTGCTGGGGAGAATCAGTGATGATGCTGTCGGCCATATAGCCATATGTTGAAGGGGCGGAGACCCGCGTAAGGCGTGTCCAGCCGTTAAGCCACCAGTTGCCGGTCGCCTTATTGTTATAATAGTCGACGCCGTAGCCCATATTGCCGCCGGGATTGGTGTTGGCCGGGGTCGAAAAAGGTTTAAGGGTAGGACAGAGGGTGACGGAATAGTTCAGGTAATTTCCCGCATACAATACGGCATTCCACGGGCTGGGGTTGAGAGGGGGGGCGGAACCTCCGCTATGAGGCACATAGCTGTCGTAGTCGTTTGAATACATTGAAGCAGCCACTCCGCACTGCTTGAGGTTCGAAATGCACAACGACGATTTTGCAAAGTCCTTTGCGTTCTTCAGCGCCGGCAGCAGCATCGCCGCCAGGATTGCGATGATCGCAATCACGACTAATAGTTCGATAAGAGTGAAGGCATTGCCGAATGCCGAATGCCGAATGCCGATTTTAGATCCCGTAGCATTGGAAAAGAAGGAATATCCTGTCCGCAGAAAAAATGATATGCGGGATCGCACCGTAGCCGGGTGAAGGGATGGATTCCTGCATTCAGGCCGTAATATTCCAGTCATTTGCATTATCCTCCTGTTTTAAACAGCTTCCTGGGGCAATTTCAAAATTGCCCATATTGAGCCGATTGCTTTTGCCGAATTCAATCCAGCCGATATTGCAGCCATGGCCTTTCAGCACGAAATATACATCGCATGAACCGTTCCGCACACCGTAAGGATTATTTCTTCTCCTTCCAGTATCTGTCAAGAGAAAGGTGGAGCTCGCGAATTGCGGGCTTGTCCTTCCTGCGCCAGAAAATGCCTGTGTAGCCTGAGACGATGACACGTGGATTGTCCCTTAGAAGATCCAGATCTTCCGCAACGATCCTGAAGGCGTCGTCCATGTTCTCCGGCAGTTCCTGTCCGATGACAAGGTTCACCGGACGGGAGCCTATCATATCCAGGGCATGCCGGACGGAAACAACCGGGGCGGCCATCCTGGCAATCATGTTTCCCGCCTCCGTCACCGCCACCGGCAGATTCTCAAGAGTGACATCAAAGACATGCACTCCGCTGCACGGATGTATCCGGACCGCACCGAATTCACGCGCAATTTTCAAATCATAAGGCAGTATGTGTTCCATGTAGAATTCCCTGGAGACCATGTTCACAGAGCATTCGGCTATGCGAGGCATCATGTCAAGAGGGGAAAGCCGTTCATGACCGATCCAGCCGGCCAGTGCAATGCGCGCATTAATCCAGAAACTGGTGATTCTTTCCATGAATTCATGGAATCTTTCCGGTGCAACCATCGCCTCCGTAAACGCGTCGTCTCCTATCATTGCGTGGGCCAGGTTGAACGGCCCCTGCATATCGGGCATGCTGATCCTGAATTCAGGAGGAGTCATCGCCTTTATTATTTCAATGCCCTCCCTGAATATCGGCATATTGCCGGAACTCCCGTCATCAGGTGGAGGCATTTTGAGCGCTTCATCCAATGTCATGGTATAGGCCGGAGCTCCGCCGTCATCTGACAGGGGGATGCCAAAGCTTGGAATAAGGTCTGCCGGTGAACCTATGCCCTTTAGAAAACCCGGTGAAATAGTTCCGCAGACAGTATTGTGCATGTCGAGGGGGGCGAGCAGGCTGATTATGGTTTTGGCGAGAAGCCCGTCCGGTGAACCATCAAACTTCGTCTCCGGTGGAGTAAAGATGCTTTCCGATGCCGTCCTGTCCAGGGGATCAATCCTGTAGCCGATGGAAAACGCCGGGAACTGGTGTCGAGCCCCGGAACACGCGGCTTCAATTGCGGCATTTCCATCCCTTTCCGGACAAGATGCCATGGTGTTCTGAAAATAGTCAACCGATTCGTTCAATGTTCGCAGAGTCATGATTCCTCTTGAATGAGTTTTATTTGAAATGCTCCTCTTTTTCTTCAGATATTCTATTGCTACAAACAAGCGCTTTCCTTGACAATCATGCCATTATGTAGCATTATAATGCCATGAGCAGCAAAATTTTTAAAGCAAAGAATTCCTTCAGGTCTGATGAGTTCCCTTTCGTAATCACAAAGGCGGAAATTGTAAGGGATTTCGGGTATCATTCCCATGAATTCTGTGAATTAGTGCTGATTACGGAAGGGAAGGTCTGCCATGTGATCAACGGCTCCGAGTCTACCTCTGAAACTGGAGACGTATTTGTGTTTCAGGGAAAGGCAGGACATGGATTCAGGAATCCGGAAAAACTCGAATTCTGGAATGTCATGTTCAAGCCGGAAAAAATCTTTCCAGAACGGGGGGATTACAGGGAACTGCCCGGATTTCAGGCTTTGTTTGTCCTTCAGCCGAAGATGAGTTGCCGGTCTGGATTCAGGTCCAGGCTGAAGCTCGCCCCGGAGGAATTCAGGACGGCAGTGTCCATCCTTGAAGGGATTAATTCGGAGATGACCTCAAAGGGAGCGGGATATAGGAGTGCAGTCCAGTCGCTGTTCCTGCAGATCGCGATAATCCTTTCACGCTCATATTCCATGGGGCGGAGGGATGACCATGCACCGGAATATTACAAGCTTGCGGAAACGGTTGCATTCATTGAAGGCAACTTCCAGAAGCCCCTCCGCCTGTCTGCCCTGTCAAGGATGTCCGCAATGTCGCTCAGGCACTTCCACAGGATGTTCAAGCGCTACTATAAGAT
>JBAQUG010000469.1:0-8716 GCA_049297395.1 Victivallales bacterium
AGCAGAAACCAGTTGAAGCTGTCCAGGAAAAGCCAGTTGAACCCCAGACTGAGAACAAGGAAAATCAGTAATGATTTTTGATTCCACGACAATATTTGAAGCATTGATGCTCATATGTTTCGGCGCCGCCTGGCCCTTTTCTATTTGGCGCCTGTGGAAGACCAAGGTCTCCAGGGGCAAGAGCATGTATTTCCTTGGTATTGTCCTTTTAGGCTATCTTGCCGGAATAATTCATAAGCACCTCAACTGCCACGACTATGTCATTTACCTCTATGTATTCAATGCTGTTTTAGTCGCCGCCGACATGACTCTGACTCTGAAGTACAGGAACAATTGATTTATTTTCGCATGCGAAAATAAATAAAATGTCTGGAATAATAATGAAGCTTTTAGTCATAAACGTAGGAAATACGAGAATCCAATACTGCATGTTTTCCAATGGGAAAGTCCATGCCATCAGATATTTCCCGACTTTGGAACTCCTGAAGGGGGAGAAAATCCCCCTGCACTCAGCGGATTTCCCGATAGTTGTTTCCTCCGTCGTTCCAGCCGCCAGGAAATTCCTCAAGGCAGGGGATATCCACTGGATCGGATGTAATTCAGAACTTCCGGTCAGCCTAAAAAGGGTTGATTCGTCAACGCTAGGCGCCGACAGGATAGCCAATGCCGCAGCAGCAGCGAAATTCGCAGAACTGCCTGCGATAATAGTCGACTGCGGGACTGCAATAACGATTGATGCGGTAAATTCCAGGAGGGAATTCATAGGAGGGGCGATTCTTCCTGGAAGGATGCTGCTTCGCAAGGCCCTGAATGATTTTACAGCCCAGCTTCCGCTCGTGCCAAATTCGCATGTAAAACCGAAAGCTGTCGGGAAAAACACCAGATCAGCCATATTGAGTGGAACGGATCTTGCTGTAATCGGTTCCGTGAAGGAAGTTATATCAGGGATTGTAAAGGAAGCGGGTTTTAAAAAATGCAGCATCATGGCGGTCGGAGGGGATGCTGGATATTTTGTCAGGAATATCCCAGGAATGAAATATGGAGGCAGGGATTTCACCCTTAGGGGAATCGCCGCCTGCTTTGAGCCGTGATGAAGTTGTATTCCTTGACAGGATAAAACGGATTTAAATACTAAGTTGCAATTAAAGAGAACGGCAACAGAGTGCCGTTGCTACAACAAATCCAAAATGTAGCCGCGTCACTCTGCTGACGCGTTTTCTCCCGGTGAATGCAACCCACTATGATAATACGGAAGGTGCGGTCATGAGGGTCAAAGTATGTGGGATAAAAACTGAGACTGATGTTTACGCGGTCATCAAGTCTGGTGCAGACGCCGCCGGCCTGCTGGTAGGGCAGGTCCATGCTTCAAGCGATTTCATCCTGCCGAGCACTGCGGCCAGGCTTGCAGAACTGCTCACGCCATACATAACTCCTGTCATCGTAACCCACATGGCCGACGCCGACTCTATTCTCGACATTGTCAGGAAGACAGATGTTGTCACCCTTCAGCTCCATGGCGGAAGTTCCCCTGATGATGTGAGGAAGATATGCGATGCCCTTCCTAAAAATGGAAAGATAATTTATGCGGTCCATGTGATCAAGGGTTCGATGGTTCCGGCTCTTGACGCCTATTATCCATATATTGACGCAGTCCTTCTCGACAGCTACAACATGACTACCGGCCAGGTTGGAGGCACGGGGCAGGTGCATGACTGGAAGCTCAGTGCTGAAATAGTCAGGAATTCGCCTGTGCCGGTCATTCTTGCCGGAGGACTGAATCCAGAAAATGTGGCCGAATCTGTCAGGATTGTAAAGCCATACGGCGTAGATGCCAACAGCGGACTCAAGAATCCCGATGGCAGCCGCAATTCCAAGCTATGCCTGGACTTTACTGTCAATGCCAAGAAAGCCTGGATGGAGATGATTTCTGTCTAGACAGAAATCATAAATTGAGAGATGTGGAAGATCCCGGAGGTTTCAATTCTTATTAGTTTCATCCCTTTTCTTCATTTCAGCCACGAGGTCGGGATAAAGCGCTTCTGCGCAGTCCGGACAGATGCCATGTGAAAATTGCGTGTCGGTATGCTTGGTAAGATAGCTTTCAAGATTCGCCCAGTATCCCTTGTCGTCGCGAATCTTCTTGCAGCTGGCGCATATTGGCAGAAGCCCGCTTAGCACTTTCACTTCCGAGAGGGCCTTCTGCAGATCCTTTATCAGGAGTTCCTTCTCAGCCTCGGTTTCCTTGCGTTCGACATATTTCCATACCGTGTCCATAAGCAGCGTGAGTTGTCTTACATCGGACTGGTCGTAGTCCGTCCCCTTGTTCGCCACCGCAGCGACCGCGACTATCTCGTCATCTACAAAAACAGGTATGGAGAGGAACTTGTATAGCTTGGCATGTCCTTCAGGATATCCTTTCTTGAGCGGATTCTGCGCGGGGAAATCGTTCAGGAGAATGGGCTTTCTTTTACGGACGGCCTCTCCCCATATCCCCGTCTTGTCGAGTTGGTAGCAGGTTTGTGGATTGGCAACCGTGCATTCCTTCATGACATCCTTTGACCATGTATTGAGCACGAATTTCTTTTTCTCCTCGTTGTAGTGGTAGATGTATCCAATCTTGCTGTTTGTGAGGGTGATGGTCTCTTCAAGGGCAAGGTCAAGAAGTTCCTGGATGCTTTTTGCCTTGAACTGTGAAATCTTATGGAGGCTTTCGAGCCGTGCTTCATCAAGGCGATGTTCGTTCTCTTCCATCTTGCGTACCAACGCCTCTCCAATATGGCTTGAGATCAGTTCAAGGGATTGAATGGCGTCGAGTGTGAATCTTCCCTTCTCGATGGCATTGAGATGCAATAGGCCGACGATCTTCTGCGTAACGCGGATAGGTATGAGAGCAACAGAAGAGTAACCTTCGTGAATGCATCGGTTTCGTGGATTTAGCCGGGGATCTGCGCCTGGTGGAAGATCAAGAAGAGGATGCGAATCATTGGTCCAGAAACTTCCGCCCGGTGTGAAAAGTGGATTGGAAGGATCAGTCTTACCGGAAATGACAAGGCCGCAGGTGCATTCCAGCAGGACAGTTCCATCGCCGTTCCTGCAGATTCCTCCATTCTGGGCATGTGCCACAAGGGTGTTTTCGTGGAGCATGAAATCGCTGGAGAAGCCGTTCTGGACAAAATAGGGGAAGTCATCCCCGCTGTGGAGGCGGATTCCGACGGCATCGCAGCCAATATGCTTCTTGATGACGGAGAGGACACGCTGCATGGAATCACGGAGATCTGAAGGTTCGTTGAGGATCTTAAGGATCTCAATTGAAAGAATCCTGTAAAGTTCCGCATGTCCGCGCCTGGTCATCTCAACATGGAGTTTCTCTTCAGTCTTTTTCCTCCGGGACACTTCTTTCATCAATCTTATATTTGCGAGCATGAGTGTAAGGAGGACAATTGCGACAATCGCAGGAATTGCATACACAAGGACCACCTTGATTTCCAGGCCTTTGTGGATGGTCGTCCATCTGTTCAATATCGCTGCGTTTTCTTCAGGGGTTATTCTTGAAATGGCCTTGTTGAGTATTGGGATGAATTCCGGCCAGTCCTCGCGTACGGCTATGCCCCATTTCACTATAAAGGGTATGTCTGATGTAATTTTAAGATCTGACAGGTAAAGATTGTTAATGGAGTAGACCGCTGTTGCAAGATCGCCGATATAGGCGTCGACCTCTCCTATGGCTACGGCCTTGAGTCCGTCCTTGGCATCCGTCTTCGGGCGCAATATTATCTGCGGATGATTCCTGGATACCCATTCATGGACTGCATAATCCTTGTTGATGGAAACAGTTTTTCCGGACAGGTCTCCGATATTCCTGATGTCGGAATTATTCTTCCTGGTTATTATTACGTTGGGCATTTCGACAATAGTGTCTGAAAAATTGAGGAAGACCTCCCTTTCCGGCGTCTGCGCTACGATGGGGATAACGTCCACCGCGCCGGACTTTGCTTTTTCCATGTTCTGGCTCCAGGTCGGGCTGAGTTCAGGCTTGAACGTAACGCCTGTCTTCCTTTCAAGTATGCGGACATAGTCGGCCCCCATGCCGACGTAATTTCCCTTATTGTCCATTACGCCCCTGAAATAGCTGGATGAATCCACTCCGAGGCGCATGTCCGGATGCTTCTCCAGCCATTCCTTTTCTGAAGGTGTCAGGATCTTTTCCATCTCCGGGGACTGGGCGCATAAAAGGAAGGAAAGTGAAAAAAGCAGAAGAATCAAATTGAATTTTATACCGGCCTGCGTTCGAATCATATTATTTCCCTTGAGCGATCTTGTCAAGAATAAAATAGCACCTGTTGAATGATTCGACTACCGAAGAATCAAATCTTTGTCCCGTACACCTGCCGATCTCCTTGAGGACCATGTCCAAGGGTTTTCTGCTGCTGTAAGGCCTGTCGGTCCTCATTGCGTCGAAGGAGTCGGCGAGACAGCATATTCTGGCGTCGACACAGATTTTTTCGCCTTTTAGGCCGTGTGGATATCCCGTGCCATCCCAGCATTCATGATGGTGAAGCATGATATGTGAAATGTCTTCGAATTCCGGCAGGGAGCTTATGATCTGCAGGCTCAGTTCCGGGTGCTTCCTTATGATAGCGTACTCCTTTTTGGAAAGAGGCTCGGATTTGCCGAGTATTCCTGACGGGATCAGTATTTTCCCGGTATAGGGATACTCTGCGAGAGGTTGAGGAAGAACATCGAGGAAAAGACTGAAGCGGCCATGGGGTTTAAAGTCACTGTCAGCATCGGGTCGGCCTCCGGCTTCATCGGAAATTCGGTTGAAAAGGATCTGATGGACATCATCCACAACGCGGACCAGAACCTCTACAGGGCCAAGGCCGGCGGCAAGAACAGGGCCGAATGCTGAAAATGTAGTCGAACTCCAAAATACATTGTGGAAATATCGTTCTGTCAAAGTTATTTCTGCAAGACTTCTTAATTCAATGGCTTCTTCTTGCCCTTCGACAGGAACAATTCCGCATAACTGATCAGCCAGGTCAGGGCGAGAAGGGAGAGCGCCATGACAAGCCGTTTAAAGTTGAAAATGCTTAAATTGATGTCTCTTTCATCCAGTGCGTCCTGCATGATCATATACCATGGATAAACTGTTTCCCAGAGGATCCAGACGGCGCAGGCCTGCCCGGCAATGAAGATCAACGTGCCCAGCAGCCATTTCTTTGCCATGAACTGTCCGACTCCGGGAGCAATGAGGTTCACTGCAAGATATGATGTTTTCCTGTTCAAGGAGGAGTTTTCCATTCTGTAAAAATTTCCTTGGAAATTTTTACCAGCGTAGCAGGTTTGCGCCCCAGGTGATTCCTGCTCCGAACGCAGTGAGCAGCACATAATCTCCGCGTTCCAGCTTGCCGGATCTTACGATCTCATCAAGAGCGATCACTACCGATGCTGCGGAGGTGTTGCCGTATTTGTGGACGTTGATATAGACTTTTTCCTCGGGGATCTCGAGTTTGTTCCCTACGGCCTTGATGATCCTGAGATTCGCCTGGTGGGGAATGAGCCAGCGGATTTCGGAGATGTCCACCTTGGCGGTCGCCAGTACGTCCTGGCATGCTTTGGCCATCTCGTTGACGGCCAGCTTGAAGACCTCCTGTCCCTCCATCGAGAGGTAATGCATCCTCTTCTTGATGGTCTCGGCGCTTGTAGGCATCTCGGAGCCGCCGGCAGGAACCTTGATCAGCTCGTTGAAAGTGCCGTTGGAAGCGAGTTTGCTTGCAAGTATGCCGCCTATGTCGTGCTTGCCGGTGCGCTTTTCAAGAATCACTGCGCCTGCGCCGTCGCCGAAAAGGACGCAGGTATTCCTATCCTTCCAGTCGGTGATTATGGACAGTTTTTCAACTCCGATGATGAGGGCGTGCTTGTATTTCGGGTTTGTCGACATGAGGGCGTTGACGATTTCAAGTGAATAGAGGAAGCCGGTGCAGGCGGCCTGGAGGTCGAAGCACGCGGCATTCAATGCACCGAGCTTGTTCTGGAGTATGCATGCCGTGCTGGGTGTTATCCTGTCCTGAGTGATGGTGGCAATGACGATGAGATCGAGATCCTCGGGCTTCAGTTTCGCCATCTCTATGGCCTTGAGCGACGCCTTGAGCGCCAGTTCGGAGCTCGGTTCGTTGTCGGCGGATATCCTTCTCTCGGATATTCCTGTCCTGCTGCGGATCCATTCATCGCTCGTATCGACCATCTTCTCGAGATCCCTGTTAGTAAGGATCTTCTCCGGCAAATATGAACCTGTACCAATGATTTTTATACCCATAAAAACCCTCTGACTAACGGAATTTATTTATTGACTGCCACGCCGCATTCCACCAGTCTTGCGGCTATATGGTCGGTCACTTTGCATTTTACCATTTCCCCTGCAACGCGGATCGCGTTCTTGATCGCTTTCGGAGACGAACTTCCATGACCTATTATGCAGATGCCGTTGACGCCAAGAAGCGGAGCACCGCCATATTCCTCGTAGTCGGCTATTGCTTTGAGCTCCTTGAACGCATTCTGCGCAAGAATTGCACCCGCCTGGCGGAGTGTGTTCTTCGTGAATGCATGCTTGAGCCACACGGATATGGCCTTGGCGAGGCTTTCGCTTGATTTCAACACTATGTTGCCGACGAACCCGTCGCAGACCACTACGTCGGCAACGCGTTCATACAGGAGTTTCGCTTCAATGTTTCCAATGAAATTTATAGGCATCTTGGAGATGATCTTGAAGGCCTCCTTCGTAAGATCGTTCCCTTTTACATCCTCTTCCCCGATGCTCAGCAGTCCGATCTTTGGCTTGACAACTCCCATTGTCTTTGAAAAAATTTCGCCCATGATCGCGTATTGCGCAAGATGAATGGGCTTGCAGTCCACGTTGGCGCCGGCGTCGAGGAATACGAAATGGCCTTTTGTCGACGGCATGACCGTGGCGATTCCGGGCCTTTCGACTCCAGGCAGGAGTTTCATCCTGAAAGTGGTGGCGGCAACGGCGGCCCCGGTATGACCGGCACTGATGACCGCATCTGCTTCCTTATTTGCGACAAGTTCCGCGCAGACGGTTATCGAGGAATGCTTTTTCCCCCTTATAGATGATATTGAGGGCTCTTCCATCCCTACGGCCTGCTCGGCGTGTACCAGCCGAACCCTCGGATGGTTCAGAAGGCCATGCTGCTTGAGCAGAGGGGTGATCTTCTGCAGGTGGCCGACAAGGACAATATCCATGAAAGGATAAAGCTCAACGGCTTCAGCAGTACCTTCGATCACCACGTCGGGCGCTTTGTCCCCGCCCATTGCATCTACGGCAATTTTCATTTTTCAGATACGGTTATTACCTGTTTACCCTTGTAGGTTCCGCATGACGGACATACCCTGTGAGGCTTGACGGCCCCGCCGCAGACGGTACAGTTCGTTCCCTGTACTCCCTTGCAGCGGTTGGCACCATGTCTCTGGCGCTTCTTCATCTTCGACATTTTACGTTTTGGAACACCCATTGGAATCTCTCCTTAAAATTTTATACCCGCGCATCCGCTACACTGCGTGCGTGTCAGGCATCACTTCTTTTTCTTCTTCCTGCTGCTCAACGCCAGCTTGTCCAGCTCGTTCCAGCAGATGTTGTCTTCCTTTACATCGCTGCACCGGCAGCTATTCACGTTCTTGTTCTTCCCGCAGACAGGACAAAGTCCTTTGCAGTCGCTGCTGCATATGAAATTCTGTGGAAAAGTGATTAAAATATCTTCTCGAAGCTCGGGAGTCAAGTCGATTTCAGAATTTGCGCCAGTTTCATAGAAATGACAGACCTCTTCGCATTTTATCTTGTATTCGTACTTTTCCAGGCATCTGGCGCACCGGCACTCAAGATCCATCTCGAGCCGGCCTGATACAATGACCCCGCCGTTGACCTGCGTGGCAGTCAGATCATAGTCGACCGTCTCCGGCAGCTTGACCAGGCTGTCCTGCTCCCCGAAATCCATGTCGGAGACCTTCTCCTTGCCGAAAAGCCTTATGCCGTTGAAATCAATCTGGTTTACAAATATTTTTAACATTGCAGGCTCATATGTTTTTTTTCTTCTTCAACGCCTTCATTACCGCAGGAGGCACGAACGGTGACACGTCGCCGTCGAATTTCACAAGCTCCTTGATCATCCTCGAACTCACAAATGAGTACGAATGGCTCGCCATAAGGAACACCGTATCATAGTCGCTGGTGATCTCGCGGTTCATCATCGCCATCTGGAACTCGTACTCGAAATCGGATATGGCCCTGAGTCCCCTGACCACCGACACGGCCTTGTATTTCTTGACAGCCTCAAGCAGAAGCCCCTCGAAGCAAATGATTTCCACCTTGGGTATCCCCCTGCACACTTCCTCCAGCAGCTTCTGCCTCTCCTTTAGCGAGAACATCGCGCTTGACGTCTTCGAGTCATTCACCGCTACGGCCACAATAAGTTTGTCAAAAATCTCCTTGGCCCTAAGTATTACGTCAAGATGACCATTGGTCACGGGATCAAAACTCCCTGGAAACAATCCTACTTTCATATATTTTTCCCTTATAAATGAGTGAATATAGCACAAATCCTTTATAATTTCTCTCTTGAGGCAAGATAAAACTGTCGCATACGGAAAAGATTGGGACATGTGAAGCCCTTGAGTTCCGGATGGTTCTTTGAAATATACGCAG
>JBAQUG010000470.1:0-5763 GCA_049297395.1 Victivallales bacterium
GCTTGAAGATGCGGGGAAGAATATGCTCTCCGGAGAAGGCGGATTTTCCAGATACAATGACTTCGACACAGGAAGGATGAAATGGATAGTCTTTTCGCCGATAAAATCATCCGGATGGTCGTTTGCCGCTATAATATTCGAGGACACTGTGATGGAGCCCATCTATTCCCACATCAAGAGGAGCCTTGTCTATTTACTCGCCGGGCTTGGAATAATAGCCGCCATCATTTTCATCATGTCTTCACGGATCACACGGCCTATCGGTCTGCTCGCGGAGGCTGTCGACAGGCTCGGAAAAGGTGATCTCGAAGCAAAAGTGACCGGGCTGAAAAACACCGACGAGATAGGCGTCCTGGCAAGAGCCTACAACAAGATGCTTGGAGATCTCAAGGAAAATGTCGAATCCAGGATCAGTGAGGAGACGGCCAGGAAGTCCGTAGAGGCCGAACTGAATGTGGCAAGGGAGATTCAGCTTTCACTCCTGCCCCGAAAATTCCCGCCGTTTCCAGACAGGAATGAGTTCGAACTGCACGCGCTCAACCTCCCGGCGAAATTCATGGCCGGCGACTTCTTCGATTTCTTCATGCTTGACGACAATACGCTTGCTTTTGTGATCGCCGATGTCTCCGGCAAAGGCGTACCGGCGGCAATGTTCATGGCCGTTACCAGGACCATGCTGAGGGATGTCTCAATGTCCCTGAAAAGTCCCGCAGTCGTCATAAAACAGATCAGCGACCTCATCTCTATGGACAACGACAAGCTGATGTTCGTGACAATATTCTACGGACACTACAATATCAGCACCGGAGAATTCTGCTATGTCAATGCCGGACACAATCCTCCATACCTGATCCGGAAGGACGGAAAAATGGAGGAGTTCGAACCCACTGGACCTCTGGCGGCTGTGTTCCCTGAAGCCAGCTACACAGAGAAGACCATCCGTATCCAACCTGATGACACGCTGGTATGCTTCACTGACGGAGTAACCGAGTCCTATGCCGGAAAGGGCGAACTTTTCGGCGAGGATAGATTAATGAAACTGCTTTCGGAGATCCATGCTGAACCGGTGGAAATGATTTGCAACAGGATATCCGGCGATGTGTTGAAATACAGCGGAGGAGACCTGAAAGATGATGTGACTTTACTGGTGCTCAGGAAAAATCCTGCGTAATCATAATCGTGGCTTGTGCAATTACTAAATTATGTCGCCCCCTGCGGGGACTGTGATATTTTTTGACACCATATTCCCCATGCTTCCGCATGGGGCTACAATATTACGCCATCCTGCGGAGGCTAGATATTAAGATGCGCTAATAATTAGAAACCTTTTGGAGTCACTCTTGTCTTGAGCCCTCGCAGAGGGTGTCATATTGTAGCCCAAGGCGTCAGCCTTGGGAAAAAGAATAGGAAATAATCAAGAGTCCCCGCAGGGTGGCGACATAAATTTGTATAATGAATTCAGCCAGACGGACTCTATTTATCTTGTATCGCTCCAAATATCAACGGAATCCTGGAATTTTAAACTCTTTGAATAGTCATTGAACCGACAGGATCTGGTCCATTCCGGCGATCTTGAATACCTTCTTGATCTGGGGAGAGGCATTAGTCACCTGGAATTTTCCGGCACCGGTCTTCTTGGCGGCGGAAATACAGAACCTGAGGAAGGCGGATGACACGAAATCGACATTTTTGAGGTCGAAGACGACAGGCTGTCCAGCCTTCCCGACTTGTCCGTCTACTTCCTTTTCGATTACGGAACAGGCGGAGGTGTCCATCCTGCCTTCAAACTTGAAAACATATTTGCCATCTGTCTGTTCGGTCTTATACATGTCATCCTCTCCTGTTTAATTTTTTGCGATGGGCAAAAAATTAGAAATTACGGTTATATATTTTTTCAATGGCATCGGCATCCAGCGTTTCGTCGAAATAGAGGGACTTGTCAAATTTCTCAAGGCGCTGGTTCTCCCTGCGGCGCGCTATCCGCTGGATGTTCAGCAGGTTTTTTGCGGTGACATTGTCAGTCGTGATGTTTTTCCCGCCTGTCCCGCATCCAAGGGTGAGGGACGGGCTGAGCATGTTGTAGATCCCCCCGACCGCGCCCTGCGCAGAGGGCGTGTTGACTACAATGCGCCCGGCGTTCATCAGCATCGAAAACTGCTTGATCTTCTCATCGTCATTTGAGAACATGCTCGCCGTATGGCCTATTCCACCATGGTAGTTCAAGTCGATGCAGATGTTAACTGCATGTTCGAAGTCATCCGCGATATAATATGCGAGCACAGGCGCGAGTATCTCAGAGGATATCGGATATTCGTCCCCCACCCCTTTGAGAGGAGCGATGAGAAGCTGTGTATCGGGTGGAACATCGAGCCCGGCCTTCTTTGCGATTGTCATTGCTGTCTGACCGACAATATCCGCGTTCATCAATTTCTTTTCTCCGTCGAAAACCACAGTCTCAAGCAGTTTGACTTGTTCCGCCGTCAGGAAACACGCCTTGCGCCTGCGGAATTCCTCCTCGACCTTGGAGGCTATGCACTTCTCTACGACGATCGCCTGTTCGCTGGCGCATATGGTCCCGTTGTCGAAGAGCTTCGAGATGCAGATCTGTTCGACTGCAAACGGTATGTCTGCGGACTTATCTATGAACACCGGAACATTTCCAGCCCCCACCCCGAGAGTCGGAGTTCCAGAGCTGTACGCACTTTTGACAAGGCCTGTCCCTCCGGTCGCAAGGATCAGTGAAAGTGACTTGTGGGTCATCATAGCCTGCGTTGTTTCACGGCTGGTGTCTTCAACCCACTGTATGCAGTTTTCCGGAGCGTCCACCTTGAGCGCCGCCTCGTAGCATATCCTCGCGGCCTCGCAGCTGCATTTGCGCGCTTTTTTCGAAGGGCTGATGATTATCGGATTGCGCGTCTTCAGCGCTATCAGGATCTTGAACAGCACGGTGGAGGTGGGATTGGTGACAGGAATTATCGCAAGTATCGGCCCCATCGGCTGGGCTATTTCCGTAATGCCCGACACACGATCCTCATGTATTATCCCAACAGTCTTCTGATCCTTGATATCCTCATACACGAACTGCGTGGCGACGGCATTCTTGATTACCTTGTCCTGCCATTTTCCGAGACCTGTCTCCTCTGCCGCCATCCTGGCGAGTCTTATCCTGTTCTTGAAACCCGCCTTGTAGACGGACTTTACAATGGCATCCGTCTGCTCCTGATCAAGCTGGCTGAAAACAGCGGCGGCCTCCTTTGCTCTGGTGAAATACTCGTCAACCTTCTGAAGCAGGACATCTTTTTCTTCCATGATGGGCACCCCGTATTTTTATTTTTCCCGGGATAATAGACAGCAGGATATAAAAAGTTCCAAGCCGTGATTCCATGATGAAAGAACAGGGCAGCGCCTTTTTTTGATTTTTCTCATCGTATCTTGCTTCTCGCCAACATCTTGAGCTTTATTTTAATGTTTTTTCACCCCATTGTCCCATCAAGGGCGTCTTTCCCCATTGACAAACCCCCTTCTCTTGAGTATGGTAGTCTCTCGGGGGAGGTGAAAATATGTCCGAGACACCGCGATCGCGACCCGTTGTTCCGAAGCCGGAAATTATTTCCAGCGTGGCGAGGATTAAGGCTCCGAGGGAATGGCAGCACGTATTTGATGCCATTGAGGATGCTATTTTCCTGCTCGACCTCGACTACAGGGTTCTGCTCTGCAACAAAGCCAGCCTTAAGATGTTCAACAGGATGACCCCGGACGAAATGATAGGCCGGCACTGCTGGGAAATCGTCCATGGGACATCGGCACCCATTCCACAGTGCCCGACAGTCGCCATGATGAAGACAAAGAAGAGGGAGAGCTCTGTCTTCAAGTCTGGTGAGAGATGGCTCAGGACGACCGTGGATCCTCTTCTGGACGAAAACGGCAATATTTCCGGGTCAGTTAAAATTGTCTGCGATATCACAAAGGAAAAACTGGCGGATGCGGAACGAGAGAAGGCCGAGTCCCAGATCCGGCAGTCGCAGAAGATGGAGACCATAGGCCAGCTTGCCGGAGGAATAGCCCATGACTTCAACAACCAGCTGATGGGCATAATGGGTTGTGCGGAATTCCTCTACAGCCAGCTGGATGACGCCGACCTGAAAGGAGAGGTTGAAAATATCCTCCAGGCTTCAAGGAGGGCGTCAGACTTGACAAGCAAACTTCTGGCGTTCTCGCGGAAGGGCAAATATCTGGTCATTCCAGTGGATATCCACAAGCTCATCGGGGAAATAATTGCCATCCTCGAGCACAGCATCGACAAGAGAATTGAAATCAGGAGGGGGCTCAAGGCGGATCCGGCAGTTGTGAAAGGTGATCCGACCCAGCTCCAGAATGCACTGCTCAACCTCGCCATAAATGCACGCGACGCCCTGCCCAGCGGCGGAGAGATTTCCTTCACCACCGAAATCGTCCGAAGCGAGGATGTCCCCTGCGGCGAGGGGAAAGGATTGCCGACAGGGGGACGCTATCTGGAAATATGTGTCTGCGATGATGGAATAGGGATGGACGACGAGACGGTGCAGCGCATGTTCGAGCCGTTCTTCACCACAAAACCCATGGGCAAAGGGACCGGGATGGGGCTTGCCGCAGTTTATGGGACGGTCAAGAGCCACAATGGATTCATCAGTGCGAGCAGCTGTCTCGGCGAAGGCACGGTGTGCCGCCTGTTCCTCCCTATCCTTGAGGAAAAGGAGTGTTCAGAGAACGCTGCAGGAACCGCTCCCGTCCCAGTCAGCACAAAATCAAGAATACTCCTGTCCGACGACGACGAGGTCGTCCGCAATATCGTTTCCTCATCCCTGCGTTCCCTCGGACATGATGTCATCACGTGCAAAGACGGGATGGAGGCGGTCGAGTACTACCAGAGTCATTGGAAGGAGACAGACCTTGTAATTCTTGATATGATGATGCCTGTGATGAACGGGAAAGATGCGTTTTATGAAATGCGATCTATAAACAGGAATATCAGGTCGCTGCTGATTTCCGGGTTCAGCATTGACGGTGAAGCACAGGAACTCATTAATGCCGGTATGAAAGGATTCCTGCAAAAACCGTTTGGCATCAAGGAACTGTCCGCGGCGGTGGAAGCTGCGCTTAAGGAAGCATGACAGCCCAGTCGCAGGCGGATTAAACCACTAAATACCTGGGGGGGTATTGGTTATGCATACGGCAACTGGAAAATCCGGAGACGACTCCTCTTTCCCGACATATTCCCTTATTATAGTTTTTGCTTCAACCATCTCCCTTTTCGTCTGCCTGTTCTTCTATGTGTGGGACACCTATCGTAATTTCAGGGACACCCAGGATTATTTCCATCTGACCGAACTTAGCGGAAACATTGCAAATCTTGACGACAAGCTCACGATGCATGCCAAGATGGCTGCAAGCACAGGAGACCTCAAATGGGAGAAACGCTACCGGACCTGCGAGAAGGAATTGAATGACGCAATCGACGAAGCAATTGCGATTGAAACTGATTTATCCATAGGCAGATCCATGCTAAAGGTGGACAATTCCAACCGCAAACTCTCCGAGATAGCCAACAAGGCTTTCAAACTTGTCCATGCCAGACAGCTAGATGCCGCCTCCTATCTGCTCAACAATGAGGATTATGAAAACCATAAGAAGACGTACAGGACCGGCATAGATCAGATTTCCACATTGATAAACGCATACGTGAAAAACCAGTGCGAGGAATATCATTACGAATCATATATAACC
>JBAQUG010000471.1:0-12212 GCA_049297395.1 Victivallales bacterium
GGTTACCCGCATTCCCGGCCTATGGCTGAAAGCTGTTTTATGTAGGCATCCGGAATTTTCCCGGCGTGGTTTATCGGAACATCCCATGTGACGGCTCCACCAAAACTGTTTATATATTTCGTATAGCTTGCGATCAGTTCATCTGAATAGCGGGGGTTCCCGTAGCACCAGTAGTCGCCGAGATAGGTGAGGACCTGGAACTGTGCGCCCTTCACGAAGCGGTCGAAGGTGTGATAACGGTTTGGTGTCACCATCACGTTCGCTTCACCTGCGGTGTAATCATCATATTCCGTATGGGATATTACAGGCACCAGCACTCCGGGGTTGAACGCCACAATTGAATCCGGGTTGCCGGCTTTCATCGCCTCCGCGAATGAACGGAAGTTTGGAGCATCGGCATGCCTGTACATTTTGTCGGCATGGTAGCAGCCGTCGATCCACCAGCCCGACACTGTCCTGCCCCAGCGGATGCTCCATTCGCGGATGATAGCCTCCCAGTTCCTCTGGAACTCGGTCAGCCGTTCGTCGACGGGATGCTGGCGATAGTAGCGTCCTGGTTTGAGCCCCCAGCATGAGGCGTCCCACTCAGGAGTACAGCGCAAAGCTTCCACCGCCTCCCTGTGGTTGGAAGGTGCGTGTGAAGGCAGATAGGCGATAAAACGGAGGCCTTTTTTCTGGATGGCTGCGGCGATTTCACCGACAAGATCACGCTTTGACAACCTGCTGGGCTTGATGCAGGTGAGCTGCTCGTAGGTCTTGTTTGGCGAGCAGAAGTAGCCGGAACTTTGGCCAATTGTAAAGATAAGATATCCAGCTCCGGTACCGGCAACCGTCCCGACGAAATCCGGTACATCGAATTTGTCCACCAGACGATTCCACTTTGATACCGTCATGGCTGCCGGTTCCACCGCGCTCGGCAGATCTGGCAGGTAATGCGTCATCACGCCCCAGCGTGCGTCGCGCATCCAGTCAGTATTCGCCCTCTTCCATTTCCCAGTCTTTGTCTTCATAAAGATATTTCTCCTTTTTATTTAACCTCGATCTCGCTCCATTTCGAAGGGCTGAACCAGGCTTCCGACGGGAGATCGTTCACGAGATTTGTATTCTTGTTTGACCAGTAGGTGCGGGCGGTGTTGATCATGCCCTTGTTGTCAGATGATATGAATCCGACATCGCCTCTTGTCTTTCCTGTCATCGGCTTGAACCCAATGTCCTTCAATGGGACAGCGAACTCCACACAGTAGCCTCCATCACGGATTTTAACTGCCACGACTGCATCCTTCAAGACCTCGACGCGGTCAAAGGCCCTGGTCATGACCGGTGAAGTATAGACTTTCCGGAGATCGGGCTGGGCCTTTTTGTCAATTGGCGCCATGATAACAGCTGAAGCCTTGCCGTTGAACTGCGCTACGACTATCCGTATGTCGCCTTCTGCAGGCTGGTCGCCGGCAGCGGCAGCCTGATTTGCCGAGAGCTGGATGTCGACGGCGTCACCTGTCTTGAATAGCCTTGTGAAATCCTTTCCTTCATTGAGCCATGGCGTCGGATCGGAAACATCGAAGAAGGCATAAAGATTCTTATCGTCGTATCCAAGTTTGACTGTTGCCTTGTCGGCCTGTCCTTCACGGCTGACGGTGATACCGGGGACATTCTCCCAGTTCTTCGCCTCACCTTTGAGGGAAGGGGGCGTTGGCATTCGTGTAATTACGCCTTTCGAGGATTCTTTCACCTTCGCTTCACGTGCCGTGTTATCGGCCAGGGCCTTCGCAACAGACGCGGAATCAAGGGACAGGCTTCCTGCATCAAACTTCCGGATGGTATCCAGCCCTTTGATTTCCATGATCATGCCTGCCTGTCCGGGAATTCCACATGACTGACGGATTTTTCCATCGTCCTGCCTGCCGAACCAGCCGTTGAAAGGTTCACCGCCTTCGCTGAATGTTTCAAGCGGCATGCCCGCCAGCTTTTCCTCGCTGTCTGGCAGGGATTCCGCGGGTAGGCGGCAGTCCTGGAATATTGACGCGATGAACAGGCCGTCCATGGTGAACAGGAAATCCTGTCCGAGATTTCCGCGGATCAGCATGATGCCGCCAATTTCTTTTCCCATGTCGGCGACACCGCAGACTTTCAGAGGTCCGATCAGAAGCCCGGGCTTGGGCATGGTCGCCCTGTGCGAGCCATGGACGCCGGCATAGAGATTCGGATATGTCCATTCGATCTTCTTGTCGGCCAGGGTTACGGAAAGGAAGGGCAGGGCGGGCCCGCCATGGTTTGCCCCTATGCAGACAAGGCTTTTTCCGTCGCTCGACGGGATCATGTCGCCGATCGCCTTGACGCCAATTTCTTCAATTCCACCGGAGCCGTAGACAGGCACGCCTTCTGCGGTGAGCTTGGTTGGCCTGTAGCGGACAACGCCTTTTTCCAGGGAGCCTGCATAGATGCTGAAATCAGGGCCGATTCTGCCACCCCATCCATTGTTAAGTCGGAGCGCCAGGTGGGGTACGCAGCTCTTTCCGAGCTGGCTTTTTTTCGCCGCAGGGACAATGACGCATTCCGGGCGCTGCGGAATCCCATCGCCATTGGCGTCGTTCCAGAAACATCCGTCGGCGGGATCGAGACCTGCCCATTCGCCGGACGGCATTGCGCTGGGTACGCCGTGGTAATCCATAAGATTGAGCAACTGCCCGATGACGCAGATTGCGGATGTCGGGCGCCAGCCATCAGGGAACTCCATGAAAATCACATGGGGGCCGCCTTCACCTCGGTGGTACATGTATTCTCTTTGAACGCCAGAGACCTCCTTGTGGAAGCGCTGGGGAAATACATTTGACTGGCCTGGTATGATGAATTTCTCTCCCTTGGATTCATCTGGAACCCAGAGGATCTTCGTGACCTTGTATGAACGTGCCTTGTGGTCAATTTTCATTTCCACGGGACCGTAATAGGCGAGGGAGGGATCCTGTTCATGCAGGTAAGTTCCGGCTCCGCTATACCCAGTATTGCCGATGTAGTCCCGGATCAGTTTCCCATCTCCCTGTCCTGAGCCTGCCGAAGGGTGTCCCCATACCGATACACGCCTTGGATAATCCCAGTTTTCCGTGACCCATATGTTTCCCTTGGCATCGACCGCGACTGCACCGAGGTGGGACATCGCCTGTTCATCAAAAATGCCTCTGATGGGCCGTCCGCCTTTTTTACCGCAGGTGTATGCGATTTTTCCATCCTTGTCGAATGCCTTGACCTGGCTGTCTCTTCCTTTGTCGGCGACAAGGAGATTTCCCGATTTGTCAAAGGTTATGCAGATTGCCTTTTCAACGCCAGGAGTTGGAATTGCGATTGCCGTCCCCTTTTCAAGATCTATCCTGTTGACGGCGCCATCGAGAAGGGCGAACAGCTGCCCCTGCGGATCGAAAGCAAGCGAGGAGGGGTTTTTAGCGTCGATTGTTTTCACAAGCTTCGCCGTCGCAGCCTCCAGTACGGCGATTTTGTCGCATGACAAAGCCAGTACTATCACGCCGCTTTTTGCCGCCATGCCAGCTATGGCTCCTGCTTCCTTGTCCTGGTCGGTGGCGCTGGAAGGTTTAATATTTGCAGAGGCATCATCATATATCCTGCCAAGTATGTCCTTCAATGAAAGATCGAACGGACGTTCCTTGCCGTCGATGACGAACGGTTTTTCAGAGCCGTCCTTCAGTGAGTAGCGGCACAGGAAGTCTGATTTCATCCCCGCAGAATGCCAGTGCACCGACTGGTATGCATAGACATATTCTGAATCGACCGCCGCGCATTCCGCACCGCGGTACTGGCTCCATATTTTCTTTTCATCAGGGCCGAGTCCGATTATGCCATATCCGCCTTCGGCGAATATCCATGTGACGACGACAATATCTCCGCTGGACAGCACTGCTCTTGGCGGGTGATGGTCAGCACCCCAGGCGCCTTTCCCGTCCTTTGTCTTCCAGGTCGGGTTGCCGGGATTGTAATAGCACATGTCGTATTCCGCTGAGATTGCACCTCTGACGAGCCCTCGGACCTTGTAGTTGCCAGGCTGTACAGCTTTGCCTGAATCGTCAAGACAGTCCCAGAGGACTTCGACAGTCCTTTTCCCATCCTTTATCCCTGTGCCGTAGATTTCCGGATCACAGTCACCAGCCAGATTCCTGACACGTCTGCCGCTTGCCTGCCCTGAGCCTGTCGAAGGGGAGTCTTCGATCGCAATCGTAAAACTTTTCGCATTGGCAGGGATTTCAACCTTTACGGGCACGGTTCCGGCTATGCGCTCTATTTCCGGAGCGTATTTGCGTGGGGTGACGTTGCCTTTGTCGACGAGTTCGGCGTTTCCCCAGTTGTCGACAGCGGTCCAGAAGAATTCGCGTGAAGTTTTTCCAGGCTGCATATTGTCTGCATATCTATGGACCGGCCAGCCTCTGCCGGTCGGGTCAGCCCATATGAATTCCATTCCGATCCGGAGCTTATAGCCGGGTTTTATTTCAGGAAGATTGCGGTGGATATGGCTCCATGGCATACGTAATTCCTGGACAAATCCTTTGCCGTCTGCGTCTTTCTTGTAGGCAAGTTCGATCCCTTCTCCAAGATTTGTCTTTCCATTTTCCCCGATGAACAGCCTTCCTTCGGTTCCGTCCCTGCTATTTGACTTGTTCTTCCATTTCGTGAGATCCAGTACCGGTTCGCCCCTGTCGGAGAAGAACCATGTTGTAATCCATGAGGACTGATCGGTTGTCTGGACGCGAAGCTGAAGTGCGTCGGCTTTCCAGCCGTCTCCCGGGTTGAGCTTGGGATCTACGCTGCTGTTCATGGGGTTCGGATCACGCCATCTTACACACACGTAGATTGCGTCCTTGTCCCACATCGCAGCCGCCTCCGCAGAGAAACGATCACGCAGTGTGTATTCCGCGAAAATCTGGATTTTGCCCGACAAATCCCAGTCGGAGAGATCGCCGTCAACCTTTACAGGCCCGGATGCGGGCAGGACCAGGATCCCTTCGTTCTGGCTTTGCCTGCCTATCATGTTTTCGGCTGCGAAGCCTGATGGAATCATCGCTCCTGCCGCAATGACGGCCGCGAGCGGAAGAACCCGTTTCAGTGATGTGGACTTCTGCATTTACTTTCTCCTGTCTGTTTATTTGATTCGACTTATGTTGGTGTTCACGGCTTCGTGCTCTTAGAACTTTCCCCCTTCATCCAATAATCCATCCATCCGTTTTCACTCTGGATGCCTCTTATTTATTCTGGCTCCTGACTTCTTTCTATAATTCCTACGGATGCCCATATTCCTTGATGACTTCCACGAGCGCCAGGAAGTTCTCCCACGGAATTTCAGGACGCAGGTTGTGTGACGGGCTGCAGATGTAGCCGCCGCCTTCGCCCATGATATCAATGGTTTTGCGGACCATGTCCTTGACCTCCTGGATCGTACCGTGCGGCAGGACGCTCTGTACGCCGATCCCGCCGTGGAAGGAGAGGACCTTTCCATATCGGCGTTTAAGCTCGAAAATGTCCATCGCCTCGGGCTGGCATGGATTCAGGATATCTATTCCTGTTTCAATCAGGTCTTCGATGATGTCCGAGACATTGCCGCAGGAATGGTAGTCCACGATGATGTCGGGTCTTATTTTTTTGGCGGCACTGATGCTGTCGCGCATTACCGGGAAGATGTACTTGCGCCACATTTCGCGGCTCATCAGAGGTCCGCGCTGGGTGGCTACATCGGAACCTGCCTGTAGGACATCCGCGCCGGTACGGGCGCCGTTCTCGGCACAACGGACTGAAATATCGTGCATGCGGTCGAAGAGCTGCCTTGCGACTGGATCATCTGAGGCCATGTCGACCATCAGCTGTTCAAATCCGCGGAGATTCCATACGCCTTCGAAGAAGGGAGTGACTCCGCCCATGTGGACTGCGTATCCCTGTTTCTGGATGGACTTAACTTTTTCGGAAACTCCCTCGTACCGGTATGCGGCTCCTGCATCAGGCCATGGATACTCATTAAGTTCCTCTGCGGTCTGTATGTTGCGCAGAGGATAGTAATCCATCTGGTCGTCGCTGTCATCATTGTATACGTAGGCGGTTCCCCATTCACCATTGATTTTTGCATCGGACGGGAGCGAACCGTCATTATAGTAGAGTGCGCGCCAGTCGGGAGCCTTGGCCTTGCTTGCATTTGGACCGATCCAGCGTCCGTCGTAGTTGAAGAATTCGCACGGGTCGGCGTTTTCCCCGGCAGGTTTGTAGAATGTCTTCCTGAATCCGGCGGAAAGACCTGAATCGAAGGGAATCCACTCGGGATTCTGGCGTCTGGCGGCACGCAGATAGTTTTCACGCATTGTGAGATTTGATTTCTTCATTGTTGACATTTTCCTTTTTTTATCTTCAATTACGATTATAGGAGCCATGTTTTCATTGCTATTCCCGCCAACCGACTAGGACCAGCTGGCACCAGTGGGACTGGTAGAAGGGCTTGCCGGCGCCGCTTATGCTGGAAGCCATGGCGGCTGATACCGGATATGTTTTCAACGGATTTGGGATCCACGCCGCATGGCCGTCTTCGAAGCTCGTGTTCACGCCCTTGCAGTCATGCGCCCCCTTTATAGCAGGATTAAAGGTGAAGAAATTATTGCTGCCGTCGTAGCCTGAGAAGAAGTCGGTGGTGAGCACGCGCTGGGAGGAGGCCTTTTCAGGTCCACTCCCGTTTACAGCTTCATATAGTCCGCGGCGGCGGACGCTGAAATACTTCCCATAGAGGGAGAACGAGTTCAGGTGGCATCCGCATCCGTATGGAGCCCCCATGGTGTCGCCGCACATTATTGCGGTCTTGATCCATGTCGTGTCGTATGCCTTGTTCATGGTCGGACACTCTGTGACTTTGCGGTTGACGTAATCCCACATGGGGGCTGAACTGTAGAAAAGTAATCCATATTGGCCCCCATGTCCGGACTGGGGCAGGTAGTACTCGTTTGCATCGTTTGCATAAGCGTGGATCGCAAGGTTCATCTGCTTCTGGTTGTTCAGGCACGCGATCCGCTTGCCCTGGTCCTTGGCGTTTTTCAATGCCGGCAATAGCATTGCCGCAAGAATTGCGATTATCGCAATAACCACAAGCAATTCGATCAATGTAAACTTTGCACGAATTGGCCTACGCCAAGGCTTCGGCTGGCAGGCCACCAACAGCTCAATGAGAGTGAATTTATTTTTCATTTGTTATCCTCCTCGTTTCCCATACTCTTTGAGCTAATTTCCAAACTTCAAGATCCTCGGAATCACGAACTTGGCATTTTTCCTGTTTTTTATTGGATTTATCAATCTGCTGCTAATGTTTTCTAGTTTCCTCGCAACCCATTCATCCTATTCTCCTATCCGCATTTCCCCCCATTGTGACGGAGTCAGCGTCGCTTCTACGGCAATGTCGGAGACGAGTGCGGTCTGTTTGTTGGCCCAGTAGGAACGCAGTATGTTTTTTGTTCCCGTGTCATCCGCGTAGATCACGCCTATATCGCCCGAGACTGCCTGTTTTGCAATTGGTTTCCAATCAAGCTCCGGAAGAGGAACGGAGGCTTCAAAGACAAATCCGCCATCAGCGGCCTTCCACGCCATCTCCGCGTTCTTAACAGCATGAACCGAGTCGAAATTTATCTTCTGGTTCGGGCTCGAGAAGGATGTCCCATCGGACGCTTTTGGTGCGACGGGACGGTATATGACAGCGACAGCCTTGCCGTTCATGACCGTCATGGAGAGGCGGATATCACCGTCAACGGCCTTCTGCCGGGTCTTCGGCGCAGCGGGATCCGTTCCAAGCATGACGTCGAGGACGGTCCCGGTCTTGAACATCAGGAACGGATCCGTACCTCCATTCCTCAGCGAATGCGGATCCCGCACTTTCCACGCCATGTACAGCTTGTTTTCATCAATCATCATTTTGCATACCGCTCCACGCTTTTCATCAACAGGTATTCCCGTTGCGCTGGAGAAATCCCAGTCATCGAGAGATCCATCAATAAGCGGAGCTTTGGATGTTTTAGTCATGATAAGAGGTGAAATCGTTCCGTCTACGGACTTTGTAGGATTCTCCTTTGCTATGGTAATTTGCTCGTTGGTTACGGACACATCTGCGCCTTTAAGTCTTACTGTACTTTCCAACCCCGTTATTTCCGATACGCATGGAGCAGTTGCAGACCCAAGACAGCTTATCGCATAGATTTTCCTGTCGATGCTGTTCCGGAAGAAACCGCTGGCCCAGCCTTCTCCGCCATTTGTCATGTTATCGACATTCATGCCACGGACAGCTTTTGCCGGCGTGACAGCTCCGCTGCGTCCGTCAGTGAACAGTTCGGAGAGATATAATCCGTCAACTGTGAAGATGTAATGCTGGCCTAGGTTTCCCATCACGTGGAAGACTTCCCCGATATCTCCACCGATGTCAACCGAGCCACCGTAATACCAGTCGCCGACTAAAAGTCCGTGCCGCGGCGAGGGGCTTTTAAATGAGCCATGTGTCTGCCACCAGCTTGGGAAAGTCCACTTGCGGATACCGGATGGATCGTAGCCGGACATCAGTGCCGGAACTATTGGAGTTGCTGATTTCTGCCATGCCTTCGAATAACCGCTTGATATGAGCCATCCGCCTGGAGTTTTGATCCATGTACCCCATCCGCTGGGCCGTTCCTTTGAGTCCTGGGCTGAAGTTTTTAAGTCTGCCATGCGATAGAGAGGAGAGCCGCAGGCAGACCAGCCAGATGGCTTGATTAGCATCGGTCCGAGCTGTGCGCCAAGATCGTCGTTGAACATCATGTGTGAACTATTCCACACCCCTTTGATTTCTGGACTTACCTCGAATTCATTTGCCTGGCAGAGGCCGTCTCCGTTCTGATCAACCCATATGAAGGCGAAATCTTTCAACTCTCTAGGTGGAGGCCATTTTGTGGTTGTCCATGTCTTGTCCGCTCCTGGAATTGCCGAAACATCAAAATCCCAGTCATGCTGCCAGCGGCACACACTTCCGATGAAGCCATATGCGCTTCCCAGCGCGGCTCTCGCCAGCCATTTCCCGTTGACAAGTTCATAGACGGTCATGGGCGATTCCTCGCAGAGCAGGAACTGCCTTCCTTCGAACTTGAGAAACCTTACCTTGACATGGGGCTTGAACGATGTGTCAGGATGCGGCCATCCGAAAATAGCTCCTTTCGTTTCTCCCATGCGTGGCAGCGAATAGACAGGCTGATAGCTGCCTTTCTCCCAGTCCAGCTTGAATATTGTCCCGGTGTCAATGGCCATGGTCGGATCGTCGGGATTGACGGCTCCTCCTGTGGCGGCATAGGTTGATGCCCCGACAAATTCCCTGTCGAATTTTCCAGCTGCACCCCAGACGCTGATCCTGCGCGGACAGAAATCCTGTTCGGCAACCCATAGTCGACCGGTATTGTCGACGGCCAGTCCCCAAGGCATCAGCATGCCATTCTGATCGTATGCGCCGGAGAATGGACGGCCTCCGTCCTTTCCCACAATTCCTGTTTTTTTGCCGTCTGATGAAAAAACGGACACCCGCATTGCGGAGCCGCGTTCCGATATGTAGATGCTGCCGGACGGACTGATGGCGATTCCCATTGGCGCTGTCAGGACGCTCTTCGGAATGAACGGTTCAAGTTTATCTGATGCCGTGTCTATTTTGACAACTGCTCCTGCGCTGATGGCGAGAAGACGTCCATCGGCAAGAGATGCGATTCCCGCAACTTCAGGAACCGATATGGTTTTTACATTGGCGGCGGTCTTCTTGTCGCAGACATAGATTTTTCCGTTCCAATATGAGGATATATAGACATTGGCGGAATCGACGGCGCAGCCACGGAGTGAACCGAATGTGGTGGATGCGTCAAATTTATTTACAGTGCTTTCCCGTCCTGTTGCCGGAGGCAAACCAGGTTTAGGTTCGCAGACATGGTCGATCTCATTGACAGGCTTGCCTTCCTCATCCCTTTTGAAAGCAAATTCTTTTCCCGTATCAATTCCAAGCCGGCAGAATCCGATTCCTGCTTCCGGTGTTTCCAGTGCGGCGTAGACAAATTCCTTATCGGCGGCAAGAGCAGTGGCGCTGCCCCCGTAGTGATTTCCGAGCGTCAGGCGTCTGCCCTGTCCCCAAAGCTTTCGTCCGCTTGCGGCATCTACCGCGATAAGTCGTTGTCCCGCTTCGGCGAAAGGCCAGCCTAGAAAAACCTTGTCTCCTGCTGCTGCGGCCGCCTGAGGATTGGAATGATCCGAACCCCAGGCTCCTGTGCCGTCGGATGTTGTCCATGGCGGATTGCCGGGGGAATTGAAATGGAACTGGTAGTTTGCATGGACACCCTTGTGCGCAAGTCCTCTCCATTTGTAATCGCCAGGCGGAACGACATCGCCCCACTCATCGCGGACATCCCAGAATCTGGTGTTTTTTCCGCTCTTGTCCGGCTGGTTGCTGACCAGATTCCGGATACGGTTTCCATTTCCGTCTTCGATGACGATTGTTGAGAACCCATCGAAAGGCATTGTGTAGTTTATTGGAATTATCCCGGATTCGACCTGCTCCTGTATTCCCTTCCGCAAAAGAACTGTGACCGGCCAGAATCCATATCTCCCGAATTTCCCGCCGATGGCCCATGAAGTCCTGTTGATACGGGTGATCGCGTTGATGGCGTTGCTTGTCTGATAAACTTGTTTCCACGATATCCCGTTGTCGCAGCTCTCCCAGAGGCCGCCTGCTGCGGCAGTGATCATGCCATTTTCTCCTGACATGAGGGCTGTGATTCCATCTGGAGCGTTATCGACTTTCTGGAAAGTAGTTCCATTGTCTGAGGAGCGCACAAGGGCGGAGGAATTGACTCCTGAGACTAGGAGCGAACCATCGGAGGCGATGGCGAGACGGTTTGCCGAGGAGGGCTTCATCTCGAATTTGGCAAGCTCTTTCCATGTGGCGCCGCCGTCGATTGAACGGCAGAGGCTTCCTGCAAAGCTGAATGCGAGGAATGAATCCCTGCCTGTGCTGATGATTGAGTGATCGTTTCCGCCGACACCGGAAATTTTCGACCACGTAGCTCCGGCGTCGGAACTTCTCCACATTGAATTTCCATGCCATCGCGAAGATGTGACAACATTGTTTCCAGACACGGCGATGGACAAGAGGCCTGCGGGACCTTCAAAGATTTTTTCCCATGTGGCGCCGCCATCAGTTGTTTTATAGACAAGTCCAGGCGCAGCCCCCCAGGCTCCGCCACAGGCATACCCGACTTTCGAATCTGCAAACGCAAGACCCCAGAAACCTTTTGGAGACGCTTCCTTCCATGTCTTGCCGCCGTCCTCAGTACGCCAAGTCTTTTCTCCAGTCATCAAGCCGACTTTTTCAGACAGGAAAATGCCGTCCATCATCAGGCTGAGCGGAGGAGGGCACATGTCAGTCCAAATTGGTTCTGCGGATACCGTCTGTTTATCAGCAAGGGCGGCGGCAACCGTAGCTTTGTCCTCGTCATTGCAGCCGGATATGCAGAGGAGAGCAATAAAAATGGCAGGGAGCAATACCGTCGTTGTTCTTGAATGCTTCATTTCATTTTTCCTTTAAAAGTATGTTGGGCTTTAGCCCGACATTTCTTAAATTTCTAAATAGGCTGTTTAAATATTTCGGATGCCGTTTTTTTTGAAATCCCCTTATTCCCCCACGGCCCAGGGCTTGTTTCTGCCGGGCTGATAGTATGCGCCACCGCCCAGGCTTCCCGGCATCTTAGCCCAGTTGGCAACAGGCAGCCATTTTGCATGTCCATCGCAGAAGAGGCCGTTTCCGCCGTCAACAATCGGGAAATCGCCTGCGGCCCTGGGAGTGCGGTCCTGCGGATGCGGATGGAACACCCAGTTCGGGTTGGTGTTCTCGGTAACGACATCATACGCCAGCAGTACACGGTCAGGTTTTCCAGCGCCAGCGTCATAGCTGCCGTATCCGGCGGGGCCTTTCTTGTCGGGCCCTCTCATTGATCCGTTGCCGATGTATGGCGGAGGCGTGGGCGTGGCGAAATCATTCCATGTGAAAGGATTGCCGTTGTACATGTAGCCTGCGAAACCAGCCTTGGCAAAATCGGTACGGTCGCGTTTGTTCGACAAGGCATTTGGCAGATTGAACATGGGGCATACGATTCCGGCAGGGCTGATGTAGTCAGGGGTCAGGAATCCCAGCCCGTTTC
>JBAQUG010000472.1:0-25424 GCA_049297395.1 Victivallales bacterium
GCAGGATATTTCAATAGATCTTCAGGTTTCAGAACCTCTGTCCAGCCAAGCTTGAACTCCGCAGATTCTCCGGGTTTCAATTTATATTCTCCACTTCCATGGAGCTTGACAGGTCCACATTCCATCCGAGGATAGACGGCAAGTTTTCCAACCATGGCCTTGCCTGACTTGTTCGTAATCGAAATCGTGCTTTCCACTCCGGAATCCGTCCAGGCGCTGGCTCCTTTCATCTCCAGGAGTTCCGGAACTTTCCGGCAGGCGATTGAATTATACACTGCTTTCGCGATCATGAGATGCCCAAGCGCGTTCGGATGGATCGTGTCCCCCTTTGCCTGTCCTGAGCCTGTCGAAGGGCCATCCGTCTCAATCATTGAATCGAACTGTTTCGAGTACGAAGGCGGATACAAGGGCCACATTTTTTCAGCAGACTCCTCTATCGTTGCGCCTCCGTCACCCCAGACCGCACTGAATGTTTCAGCGCAGGGGATTTTCAACTTTGCGGCCAGCAGGCTGACCGATTCTGCAAATCCAATCGTGCGGAACGCATATTCAGGAGGATTGGAGTCAGTTTTTGAATCTTCTTTTTTCACAGGGATATCGATATGCGGCGTAGGCTGCAGGAAGACAGCGTCGGAACCGCATTCGTCAGCCAGATGCCTGGCAAGCCACTCATACTGTTCCAGGTAACCGTCAAGGGGATATCCGCATGCCTGATCGTTGAGGCCGTACATGATCATTGCAAAATCCGGCTTGACCGCAACCGCATCCTCCTGGAAATTCCTCACTGATGCATCCACTGACCGTCCCGGATATGATTTGTCGACAATGGAAATGGTCTTGTTTCCTGTCGCCCTTGACAGCAACATTGCAAGCATGTTTTCATAATCGCCGGTATTTGTCACAGAATCGCCCATTGACAGGATCTTGCATGGTTCGCCCTTTAGGATTTTATCGGCGGAACGCGGGAGGGCGCGGCGTATCACATCCGGATCAACTTTTGCTGGAGGCGCCATCGCCAGGAAGCGCAGTTCGGCGGCGGGCTCGGTCTTCAATGACACAATATGTATTCCTTCCGCCAGCGGTTTCAGTTTAATTTTCCCATCCTTGACTGGCATCTTGCCGTTTTCAGAAGGCCCCCATCCGTCCCGGGTGATGGTTTTCATCTCGCAGGCGACTTCGCCATCAGGTGCAGCGCACGGAATTTCCGCAACCTCGTCTGTAAAGAAGTATTTGACAGAGATAGGTTCTTTCGGAGCGCCAAGCAATGAAACGGCAAGAGACGCAAGACATAAGAATATAGACAATTTTGTTTTCATAGTATTTTTATATGAATACACGATTATATGAGAAATCCAAGAACATGCATTGCGGCATTGACTACAAACTAACTTCAAAAGCAATTCTCATTCAAAACTGAACTCGCCCCACATTCCTGGCGTAATGCGGGCCTCTATCGAGAGATCGCCGATCATGAGCGTTGAATTGTCGCTCCAGTACCTCCTGTCGACAGTGCGAGTGCCCGTCTGTTCAGATATGCAACGACCAAAATCTCCTGAGACAATCGGGCTCTTCTTCGGATCGAGATGGATTGCAGACAACGGTATCGCGGCTTCAAGAGTGAATCCGCCGGCACGGCGTATAACTGCGATCTTCGCATCTGGTATCATGCTGATGCTGTCGATTGTCGTCACCCACCATGGAGAAGCAAACTCAACGCGCTTCTTCTTGTCGGCGCCGGGCACGGAGTAATCGTAAAGTATCGCCTTCACGTTCTCGCCTATGGGCACCAGGCTCAGACGTATATCTCCAGGAGCAGGTTTCTGACGGTCCCTTGCAGCATTCGGACCTGTACCAATCATGATGTCCAGCACATCGCCCTTGCGGAACGCATCCTTCCATTCATCATCCGTCGCCCCGTTCTTGAAATTTGCGAGCCCCGCAGGGCCGTCATACGAGATGTAAAGGAAATTGTCGTCATACGTCATGCTGAAGCCGTTGACGCGTTCCACAGGCCATTCTGGAATCTTCCCGTCAACCAGGACCTCCCTGGCCTTGCGCACAGCATATGTCTTTGAATCCGTCTTCTCGTCGATTCCACGCAGGGTTCTCAGTTCGATGGCCTTCCTGCAGTCGTCGGATGCGACCTTGAAGGATGCCCCTTCGATACGGCGGACCTTGTCAAGCCCTTTCTGCTCCACTACAACTGCGCTCGGCCCACCCGGAGCGACAACATATAGAAAATGATTTTTCCCGTCGGATCCGAGTGAAGCCTGGAAGCTCCCGCCGAAAGCCTCGCCGTCGAGAGTCACAGTTTTCAAGTCGTCCGGAGATGGAACCCTGTTGAACGACCAGGCGATCCCGCGTCTTGCATCGGTAAAACCTTTCCCAACGTACAGACCGTCGGCAGTGATGAAATGCGTAGCGCCATAATCAGTGCCCAGGCAGAAGACCTCGCCGATCTCAGGATTTACCACGGCTGAACCGTAGCACCTGAGAGGCGAAACAAGCACTCCAGGCTCATCGCCATAGGTAGTGGTGTTGCGTCCGGCATGCAGTCCAGGCCAGCGGCATACATAACGCCAGTTGACCTTGCCGTCCGGAGACATGCTGAATATGAACGGGCTGATCGCCACGGCATTGCCTTTTTTGTCCATATATACATTCTGAACCTGGTTCGGATCCCATGTCTTGAAGCCGGCCATCTTGAATCCGGAAGGCAGCTCGTATACCGGATACCCCTTGTCGGTTATTTCCGCCACCTTGCAGAATGATATTCCGACAGGACCGGGGGGTGCTGTAAACGCCACTGAAAAATCCTGGTTCATCCTCACGCCCCAGACAGCGGATCCGAGAGCGAAAGAACTTGTCTTGACTTCATCCGGCTGGACGCGTCCATCATCGTTCCGATCGGTCCAGGCAAACGACTTCGCAGCGTCATCCTTGGCACCGATCCTCTCATTCAGCCATTTCGGAGGCGCGCCGACAGCGGCCACAGGACGCAGTTCGTCGCCGGCATAGACCCAGAGGACCGTTATCTCCCCAATCCCATATCCGCCCCAGAGGCTGAAGAAAAGTTTTCCATCCCGCCAGAACGGATATTCGGGCGAGGTTCCATTGAAATTGTGCGGACGTCTCTCCACAAAACTGTCAAATCGCCTGTCGTCATATCTCCAGAGGATCTTCTCGAGGCGGACCTCTCCTGTCTTTGGATCGCGGCGATATTCCTTTCCTGCGAGGAACGCGCGGTTTTCATCCTGTGGATCGAGGCTTCCGCCTCCGCCATATTCGGTCGGCCCGAGAACCTGCTTCACGCAATGCCCCTTGCTGTCCCATACGCTGACACGCTTGAGATCGTAGTTGTTCTCGCAGACCCACAGGTTGCCTTCAGGATCGAGCTCCAGTCCAGTGGGCTTGCTCATGCGGTCATGATCGAATTTTCCGGCGACATGGCCGCCTGGCTTTCCGATGACGCGCGACAACTTCCCATCTTTTCCATAGACCTTCACCTGATGAAGAGGCTCCATTTCTCCGACAAAGAAACTGCCGTTGCCGTCAACCGCCAGGCTGAAAGGATTCTCAAGACCTTGCACCGCCGTGCTGCTTTTGCCGGTCTCCGTGTCGATCAGGAGAACTGATTTGCCGGAGACTACGGCGATGCGTCCGTCCGGATACGCCCGCATTCCTGCAGGACTGTCAACTGGAATTCCCCCCAGCAGCTTCATTGTCTCGCTTTTCCCAGCCAGATTGTCGGTCAGATCCGCGACAAGAATCCTGTTCCCTTTCTTATCCCCTATATATACGAGGTTTCCACGGACCACCAGCCCTTCGACTTCTGTCAACCCGGAGCCTTCCAGCACTTTCCTTGAAAATGTACCGGCTGGAGTTCCGTTCTCAACGGGCTTGACTGCCTCGTCCCCGATGGAGAACAATTTTTTAGCGACATGTGTCTTCGGATCGACCTGGACAAATGCGGCGCTTTGTTTTGCAGCTGAAAGCCATCCGCCGCAGGCGATGAAATAAACAAAATCTCCATCGGAGGCAAGAACCCTCGGGCATGCGAGCTGAATCCTCTGGGTCCCCCATTGCTTGCGGATGTCAAAATCGGTCTGTATGAGCGTATCGCCTTCCTCGTTGAACGCGCCTATCCACATTGAATCTCCGTTCCGCACCAATGTCCTTGGTGCCTCGTGATCCGCAAGCCAGCCGCCTTTCTTGTCCTCTGAAAGCCATGCCACTCCGTCACGGAGCAACGGACAGAACGAATACTGATACTCAAGATCAAGTCCGGGGCTCCATATTCCGCGCCAGCGATAATTCCCAGCTTCCGCGATTTTTACAGCATCCGCAGGAGCTTCCCACAGGAAAGGCCTGCTCTTCCTGAACGGCGGCCAGAATTCATCAAGCGTCCCGAGATCCCACCAGACAGTGTTTTCTCCGGCATTGAACCGCTTTCCTGCAACAACATTCTGGACGACATCCCCCTTCTCGTCCAATATCTGGATCGTCGCAAATCCATCCCCTGGAATCTTGAAGCTGATCGGCACGACACCCTTGTCGGCTTCGTTCTCCACCACCGGCGCCAGCGAACGCGCAAGAAGGAAGGAACTCCCGGTTCCTTCGCGCCCTCCCACCAGGTAGGCCTTATTTTTTGTGAACGTCATCGACACCAGGCTGAACTCGCTGCTGCCAAGCCTGAGCGCCTCGCCCCATCGGCGTCCGGAATCATCGGTCGGGAACACGTCGAGGGAAGTCAGGGCCCAGCCCTTTGAACCGTCCTGGAGAAAGACTTTGCCAGGCGCATTGCAGATATTCCATGCCGCACCGCCATCCTCCGTCTCAAGTGTGTACCCGTCGAGAAATGTCAACCAAGCCCTCTTCGGCGAACTGAAGTAAAGCCGACTTATGAAGTTATGTTTCCTGTCAGCATTCACGTTCAAGGGAACCTCCCTCCAAGTTTTCCCGCAATCATCGCTCAGTGCAAGATTGTCATAACCGGAAGGTACTGCGATGAAACTGTCGCCGAGCAGGGAAATGATGCAAGCTGATGCGACCCAAGCGGGCTGTGCGCTCGGTGGCGGCGGTGAATTCTTAACCCAGGTCAAGCCTCCGTCCTCAGTTCTCAACAGGCCGCGCGAAGTTGAAATAACAAAACCAGTCTTGCGGTTCGGAAAGAAGCGGATTGATGAAAACTGCTCCTGGGGCGATTCGCCGACAAGCATGTTGGTCCAGGTTATCCCCCCATCCTTCGTATAAGCGACAATTCCCGGCGCCTGCCGTCCATATGCGAATCCCGCAGCAATTGCGGATTTCGCATCCAGTGCGGCGATACTGTTGAACCAGAATGCATCCTTGCTCCGCCAGCAGGCTTTCCAGCTGCGTCCGCCATTGGCCGTCTTTGAAATCGAGCGAATACCGCAGAGCCACCCGTTCTGTTCATCCACGAATGAAATGTCCCAGAGAAGACCGACACCTCCGGAATCGATTGTATTCCAGCCGTCGGCGAGTTCCGTAGCTCTCGCAGAATAAATGGCGAATGACATGAAAATCAGCAACGAGATAATCCTAAGCCTCACGGCACATGCAGATTTTACTGGAAGCTCGTGCCTGCCAAACACAATACTGTTATGACATTCCAATCTCATTTTCAATCCTCTTGTTTGTTATGGAGTATTTCATTTGATTTCCCACTCGCCCCAGTTCTCGGGATAGAGGCTTGCCTCTCCCGGCAGGTCGCTGACAAGTCCCGTAGCCTTGTTGCTCCAGTACGTCCTGGCCACGTTCGTTGTGCCGTCGGCGTTGGAACTTATTATTCCGCAGTCTCCCAGGATGGAAGAGCCAGGCTTGAGATTGATTAGCGGCAGGGGAATGGCCGCAACAAGATCATAGCCGCGACCGGTCTGTTTCACCGCGACCTTGATGTCTGAACTCTGTTCGACACGTTCAAAGTTGACCTGGCCAATCGGCGAACTGTAGTTCTTATGCAAATCCTTTGGCGCTGACGGATCAACCGGGCGCATCAGCACAGCAGTCGGCTTTCCTTCGAACGGCGCAAACACAATGCGGATGTCGCCTGGCTTCGGCGCCGTGTGCCTTCCAGCTCCAGGATCGGAAGAGAACTGCAGGTCGCAGCAGTCTCCGGTCTTGAACAATCGCGTCCAGTCCTTGCCCGTATTCTTCCACGGCGATATGTCCTGCACCGAGAAAAACACGTATAGGGCCTGATCATCGTACATCATGCGTACATCCGCCTTGTCAGTACCGCCTTCGTTTTCAGCCTTCATCGCAGGAATCTTCTCAAAGTCCTTCAAGTCCCCATCTATCGCAGGAGGAGTGGCCGCCCTGGCAATTGCGTATTTCGCAGCTTTGCCTGACCCTGCAGCCAGTGCGGAGTTCGCAATCCGGGCCTTTGCAATTGTGGCTTCATCAAGCACCACGTCGGCACCGGTGGTCTTGCGGATTGTCTCCAGACCTTTGACCTGGAGGATCATTGCAGACTCACGGCCAAAGCCTACAATCATCCGGCAAACTCCGTCGGACTGCCTGCCGAACCAGCCGTTGAACGCTTCTCCACCATTGCTGAAACCGGCCATCGGCCTGCCGACAAGCTCCGCTTCAGTCGCAGGCAGAGTATCACTCGGCAGACGTCCGTCCTGGAAAAGTGCTCCTACAAACAGCCCGTCGGTCGTCATGAAGAAGTCCTGTCCATGATTGCCGCGCACGCCGAAAACGCGCCCGGCATCCTTGCCCACCAGCGCCTGTCCCAATATCCTCAGCGGTCCGACAAGCACGCCGGGCCTGGGCATCGGCGCGCTATGGGAGCCGTGGACACTCGGCCAGCGGTTGGGGATCGACCACTGGATTGCGCCGCTGTCCATATCAACGCCAATCATCCCCGTAGTCTCCTTGGGATAACCTCGGAAACTCAGGCACAGCAGCCGGTTCTCTTCATCAACCGGCACGAGATCCCCTTCATCGTCCAACAAGTTCTTAATTCCTTCCTCTCCATATTTCGGCGCGCCGGATGCAGAAAAACCAATCGGCTTGAAACGCGCTACAGGATTTGCATACATCGACAAATCAGCTCCCATTCGCCTGCCCCAGTCGGTCATTGTCCTGCCCAGCGGTATCTTGCCTTTCGCAACAGTGCATTCCAAACGGGCGACACATCCGTCGCCATTTGCGTCATTCCACAAGATCACATCCTTGTCGGCAAGATCCTTGAACTCGGATTCACGCATTTTTACAGGAAGGGATTTGACGGGTGCAACTGCGGCAACCGGCAGCCATGAACCATCCTTTTCCATGTAGACCGCCATCCAGTCATCGTAGTTGAAGAGATAACGCCGTTCAGTCCCTGAGGCGGAACTGTACACGAATGAATGATTGCGGAATGAATTGCCGCGGATCCTGTCATGCCCCAGCCAGAATGCCTGGTTCTTATCCTCGTCGGGCACCCACAGGATCCGGCTGACCCGGTACGTCCGCCTGGAATGGTCGATCTTCATTTCCACCCCGCCTTCATAGGCGAGCGAAGGATCCCGCTCGTCGAGGAAGGCGCCGTCCCCCGCATACCCGGTGTTGCCGACATAGTCACGGACGAGTTTCCCAGTTCTTGCCCAGACCGAAACGCGCCGCGGGAAATCCCAGTTTTCCGTCACCCACACCTGTCCCTTTGAATCCGTGGCCACACTGCTGGCCTGCAACATGCCTTCCGGCTGCCAGACACCATGGAGCGGACGACCGCCCTTCTGTCCGCACGTGTAAACCAGTTTTCCATCCGGAGAGAAAGCCTTCACCTGGTTGTCCGGACCACGATCGGCGATTAGGAGGTTCCCGTCGGCATCGACCGCCAGCGCAGCTGCATTTCCCAGCTCTGAAACGGAAATTGGCGTAGTCGTTCCATTCTCAGTATTGATTGCTAGCGTCTTGTTTCCGACGAGTCCGTAGAGCTTCCCGTCCCTGGAGAACGCCAGGCTTGTCATCCCGGCAACAGGCAGCGTCTTCAGAAGTTTTGCGGAATTCGCATCAAGAATTGCAAGCTGCCCACAGGCCAGCGACAGTACGATCATGTCCTTTGAGACGGACATTGCCTGCACGGAAATCGGAGGGACCGCGTCCTTTGGCAGGCTTCCCAGCTTGGCGATAATTCCGGCGAGAGATGCATCCGCAGAGAAAACATCCTTCAGATCAATCTCGAACGGGCGTTCCCTGCCGTCGAGAACGAAAGGCCTGTATGCGCCATCCCTGGCCGCCATGCGCACCAGGACGCCCTTGACATACCATGTGTCGCTGATCGCATAGACATAGTCTCCTGCCGCGGCAATGCGGATCGCGCCATGCTTGTCCCCCCACTTTTTCATGCCATCAGGCCCAATGCCTATGATTCCGGAACCGCCCTCAGGAAACGCCCATGCGACGAAAACCATTTCGCCGGCTGCGGCCACCCCGCTCGGAGGACAGTGGTCTGCCCCCCATGCCCCCGCACCTCCTCCCCACTGCGGCGTGCCGGGATTGTAGAAGCTCATGTCGTATTCGGCGTCGAGTCCCTCATGGCTCAGGCCGCGCACCTTGTAGCTGCCGGGCTGCACGGGCCTGCCCTTGTCATCAAGACAGTCCCATAGCACTTCGACGACACGGTTGGCATCCTTCTGTCCAACTGCGTACTCCTGCGGATCGAAATCGCCAGCCAAATTGCGGATACGTTTTCCATTGGCATCATCTATGGCGATGGTGAAGCGCGCTGAACCATTCGGCACGCTGATCCGCACCGGCACCGTGCCTTGAAGCTTTCCACCCGCCTCCACATACTGGCGCGTATCGATCTTATTACTGCCGCCAAGCACGAGATCTCCCCATGCTTTAGTGTTGGTCCAGAAGAATTCGCGGCTGGTCTGTCCGGGCTGCATGTTGTCGGCGTAGCGGTGCATTGGCCAGCTGCTCTGCGGATTTCCCCACATGAACTCATTACCGAAACGCAGCTTCACTCCAGATGCGATATCAGGCACATCCTTGAAAAGCAGTTTCCATGGAATCCGCATTTCCTGGACATAGCCCCTGGCTTGTCCTGAGCCGGCCTGTAGTGGGCTTGCCGAAACGCCATCGCCATCGAGCTTGAAGGCCATCTCGGCTCCGTCCTTCTGCCTGGTGTCGACTGCAATCAGTTCACCGGGATTGGCTCCTGTATATAGAGCATAGGCACCGCTGCCGCCCACTGAATGCGTAAGATGGAGCGCTGATATTTTTCCGGGAGTAGAGTACCAGGCAGTGGCATGGGTCAGCTGATCGCTCAGTATTCGCATCTGCCAGCAGTCCCCCTTCCATCCTTCGTTTGGGTTGAACTGCGGATCAATTACGTTCTGCATCGGCGTCGGATCCTTCCATTTGGCCGCAAGATACAGATAATCCTTGTCCCACATCGCAGCTGCCTCCACCGAATAGCGGGTGCGCAAAGAACTGTCGGCAAAACACCAGATGCGTCCCGACCAGTCCCAGTCGGAGAGATCGCCGTCAACTGCCACAGGTCCAGGCGCAGGCACTGCGATCATGCCCTCGTTCTGGCTCTGTCGCCCCAGCATGTTCTCACTTGCATTCATTGACAATGATGACACCACCATCATTGCGGCCAGAAGTAGTACAGTCTTCACAGGAGATCTCCTTATTTTATATTAGCACAAAACATTGTCGCTGCCGTCCCATGGATTATTGGACTGTTGCAATTCAAAGACTTATGCAAAACAAGCCACATGAGAATAATCCAATAATCCATTAATCCGTCATCCTGTGGGATGACACAGGAACTCACTTGTCCGAAGGCGCACATGCTGAATAGTTCGGCGGTGCCCAGCTGCTATCAGGAACTACTTTCTCCTGTGTGACATGACCGTCCGCCCATCCGCACGCCATCAACCTTCCATTCTGGTGCGATCCCGAGCCCCAATAAGACTTGGCATATCCAGAAAACAGCAAGTCTGGACCCCAGTCGAGATAATCGGCAAACGTAATACGGTCGGTCATCATAAGCACCCTTGACGAGTTCTGCAAATTAGTTATGGGCGCCCTGTAGACGTCGGGAATCCATGACCATTGACCAACACCTGAGCCGTCAGAATGCAATTGGTTCCCAGTAAAAGTAATATTGAATCCATAATAATAGCATTTCTGCCAGCCGAACTGTGACATAAAAGCGGATAACTCCGAACTCCGCCTCATGGCTACTGGACAAGAAAACACCCCGCTTGACGGCAAATATTTATTAACGATGAGCAAACTGTCTGGAACTGTAACGTTGGCGGCCAGGGGAATTATCTGGCCAACGCCTAGTCCAGAAGCATAACCCGCTCCAGGCGCACGTCCGTTATGCTCGTCGGCAAAAGACAGGACCGAGAAGGAGATCTGCTTTTCATTGCCCACGCATAATATCTCGCACGCCCTGTCCCTGGCATTCTTCAATGCCGGCAGAAGCATCGCCGCCAGAATTGCGATTATCGCAATCACCACGAGCAGTTCAATAAGTGTGAAGAGCGATGCTGGATGCTGGATACTAGATCCTGGATTCAATATTCTGTATTCTGACTTCCGGATTCTGGATTCCGTATTCACATATCCTGCATCCGGTATCAGGCATCCAGTATCCGGCGTTAGGTATCCAGTATCCGGCATCCTGCATCTACGTCTGAATCTTTTCATTTTTCCTCCATTTTCAAAAGGATATTCTTCTTTATGGAATATTTGCTCGTGCTGGCCGACGAGTCGACCCTGGGAATATTGTTCTGCGGCAGACGGACTGCCTTTATGCTTTCGCAGATCTTCACTTTGGGATTTGAAGCCAGCCTGTCTATCATCTCAGCGCCCTTGAGAAGAATCTTCGAGACATCAAACCCGATCCGGTATGCCGGAAAACAAGAAGGAACTATTTCAGGATAGTTCGCATGTGCAATGACTGTCAGATCATCCGGGGTCAAATCCTTGATTTCACACAAGCTGGCGCTAACGGCCTCCACCAAGTTGTCATCCATGACGAACAAAGTGTCAGGACGACCTGGTTTGTCCTGCGAAAACAGCAGGCGCGCCACATTCGCAGCCCACTTGGATTCTGAAATATTAAAACCGTGTATCCACTCATTGCGCGTCTCAAGACCGTTGCCGGCAATAAGCTTCATTATCCCTTCCATGTACTTGTCTGAAATAATGCTGTTCAGGAAAAGAGCTATCCGCCTGCCTCCCGTCTGCCTGGCAAGCTTGACGGCCTCTTCAAAGAAAGAGACGTAGTGATCGACAATGAGCCGGCATGAAGGACCGTCGTCCGCCTTGCTCAGGAGAATAACCGGGCACCTATCCTGAATCTTTCTCAGCCGGGCATCTTCAATTGTGGGAGATGTGCTCAGGATCACGCCTTTCAAAGACCGGGACGCGACGTCGTCCACGAGTCTCTGGGAATCGTCATTCTCCTCTTCGCTGCGCAGGATGTTGACAAGATACGGCACGAATTCATATGATGACGGCACCTGCTTTTTTTCAACGACATGCAGCAGGGAAAGAAAAAAACGGTTCTTCAGGAGATCGCCTGATCCTGGAATTACGACAGCTATCCTGTTCTTGTGGGGAAGATTTTCCGATACAACCGAAAGGTGTCCGGGGACAGTAGTAATAAATCCCTGTTCCGCCAGGATATCGAAGGTTTTCTGGACCGTTACGGATCCGGTCTTGAATTTCAGCCTGGCCTCCTCGCGCGTCGGCAATGGTTCGCCGGGCTGCAATTCGCCGGAGATTATCTTTTCCCTGAAATACTCGACAATCTCTTCACGCTTCACAGGAGGTCTCATGCGAGGTCTTTTAACGTCTACCATAACACAATTCCAAGCGTTTATTGACATTTTGCAATACTATTAATAATTAATTATATATGGTATTTCTATTTTTGTCAAGATGATTCTTCCCAAATATTCTTAAATGAATCGGAGAAGGCAATTCCTCAGCCTTTACAGGGTCGGAACCAGGACTTCTTTCCGAGACACGGACGGAAAATGCAGATCTTGGCCTGCCGGATACGCAGCAGGCCGCAATTGAAGGAGAGGGACTCACCAGGAAAATCAGCAGCTTAGGGTCCGCTAAAAAATAACATGGGTATTTGCTGGCGGAGATTAGAAAGCTTATAAGCCATTGGCTTGTGCGAATTCAGACCTTGAAAGAATTCTTCCGCTATCGGCTCGCCGAAATATCATCCGCTCTGGAACTTTCAAGAAAAGAAGTTTGTATTCATCCTATTTTTCCGAAAGCATCTCCCTGACGGACTGCAGCAGCTGGTTGTAATGATAGGGCTTCTGGAGGAGGCGCAGGCCCTTCTCCTCTATCGACTGCCTTCCGAGTCTTTCATCGGAATATCCGCTGGCCATCAGTATCTTCAGGGAGCTGTTCCTCCTGAGAAGCTCCTCGACAAGCGCGACTCCGTTCTGTCCTGGCAGCACAACGTCCGACAGGATGAGATCGAACACACCCTTCTCCTCATTGAACATCCTTATCGCCTCCACTGCATCAGCCGCCGGAAACACTATGTAGTTGTTGTCCTTGAGGATCCTCGTCGTCAGGTTCCTCACGCTGTTCTCATCCTCGACAAGGAGTATCCTCTCGCCGTTGCCTTTAAGCATGATCTTCTTTGTATCAGTCCTTGGCTGTTTTGACACGCCCTTCCTGTCATCGGAATCCATGGCGGGAAGGTAGATCTCAAAAGTCGTGCCGCGTCCGGATTCCGAGAAGACGTTTATCCATCCGTTATGCTGTTTTACAATTCCATAGACTATGGATAATCCAAGCCCCGTCCCCTTGCCATTGGGTTTCGTTGTGAAGAACGGTTCAAAGAGGTGTTCCTTCACCTCGGGCGGCATTCCCTCCCCCGAGTCGCTTACCGATATGCAGACAAACCGCCCCGGCTGCGCTTCCGTGATCGAAGCGACATCGTCCTCGTCAAGATAGATGTTGCTCGTGATGAACTTCAGCACGCCGCCGGCCGGCATCGCATCCCTGGCGTTGACAACCAGGTTCATCAGTACCTGTTCGAGCTGGCTCGCATCGGCCTTGATCTTGCTTATTCCCGGAAACAGGATGTTTTCAATCCTGACTTCATTTCCGATCACAAGCTGGAACATCCTCTGCAGGCTCATCACGAGTCCATTGATGTCCAGCTCCTGCTTGTTGGAAGGCCTCCTCCTGCTGAAAATGAGAAGCTGGTTGGTGATCTCGGATGCGCGTTTGCCTGCCTTGCCGATCTCCTCCAGGTCAGGCCTGTTCGTGTCATCCTTGTCCATTTTCATCAATATGAATTCCGTGAATCCGTTGATGACCTGCATGATATTGTTGAAATCATGGGCAATCCCTCCAGCCAGCCTTCCGATGGATTCCATCTTCTGCGACTGGATCAGCTGGCTCTGGAGCTCCTTCTCCCTGGTGATGTCCTCCTTGATGGCGATATAATGCGTGACCACGCCCTTCTCGTCGTATATCGGGGAAATGGTGGCGCTCTCCCAGAAATACTCGCCGTTCTTCTTCCTGTTGTGGAACTGGCCGCGCCATTCCTTGCCGGACTTAATCGTATCCCACATCTCCCTGTAGAACTCCGCAGGCATCTCGCCAGACTTCAGTATCCTCGGATTTTTTCCGCGGACATCCTCGGAACTGTAGCCGGTAACGGCTTCAAACTTGGGATTCACATACTCTATGTTCCCTTCGGTATCCGTTATAAGCATCAGCGCCGGGCTCTGTTCCATGGCGATCGAAAGCTTCCTCATCTTGTCCTCATGGATCTTGCGCTCGGTGACATCGCTTATGACGCAGATGATTCCGGCAATCTCGTCTTTAATGTTCCTGTGGGGCACATATATGGATCTTGTAAAAATGGTCTTTCCGTTTTTCTTATCGTATATCTTGAAGTCCGATGAATATGTCACTTCCCCTGCCATGGCGCGTTTAAGTGCTGTATCAACCCCCTGCTCCACAAGCGACGGGAACAGGGCAAATGCATTTTTCCCTATCACGTCGGATGATTTGATGCCGCTTAGATTCTCCATTGTATGGTTCCAGACAAGACATCTGAAATCCCTGTCCAGGAAGACAATGCCTTCACCTGCATTAGAAATGATCTCCCTGTTGAAGATGTTAGCCTCATTCAGAGCCTCGCTTATCCTCACCCTGAGGAAAACCGGAGAAATCTTGCCCACAACAGCAAGAATCTTCTTCCTGGCAATATCGGAAAACTCCTGGTGCCTGTGGGACGACAGGTTGATCGCGGCGATGGGCCTGCCATCACATATCAGGGGGATGAGTGCAATCGCCTTGAGCCCTTCATCCTCCATTGTCCTGTCGGCATGCATGGCAATCTGCCTGAAGGAATCAAAAAGGACTTTCCCCTCCTTCACAACTCTTGTCTGGTAGGTCTCCGTTCCATAATGCGACACCTTCTCCACGAACTCGGGAGAAAGCCCGTAATTGGCGACCATGTCAAGCTCGCCGGTGAATGGATTCAAGTTATATACCCCTCCGGAATCAACTTCGTCGATCCTGCACATTATCTCCATCACCTTCCTGCCGGCATCCCTGATGCTGGACACTTCGCTCATGGCCGTGACAATATCCATCTCCAGCTTCAATATCTCCTCGGAGAATTTCCTTTCAGTGACATCGTTGAACACGACGGCGAACTTACCCTTCTCATGGGAGAAGGCCTTGACATCGTACCATTTGCCCAGCGCCCTGTGGTAGCTTTCAACAGTTATTGGTTTTCCGGTAATCGCGACATTACCATAATCCCTTATCCAGTGGGCTTCAGTATCGGGGAGAATTTCGAGCACAGTCTTCCCGATTATCTTGCTGGCGCGCAGGCCGGTCAATCTCTCATACGCCGGATTGACCTCGAGGAAGCGGTAGTCGCACGGATTTCCATTGTCGTCGCATATGATCTCGTGAAGGGCGAACCCGGTCAGCATCTCATTGAAAAGCAGCCTGTACTTCAATTCGCTGTCCTTGAGGATCCCTTCGATCTTCTTCCTGTCGGATATGTCCCTCGCAAGGCAGATGACCGCAGGCCTGCCAAGATATTCAATCAGGCTGGCGTTTATCTCAACAGGTATCAGAAGCTTGTCCTTCGTGAGGAACGATGATTCGAAGACAGCATGTCCTTCATTCTTTATCTGCATGATCCTGTCCGGCACGAATTCCTCGAACTCGGCCGAATCCAGGTCCCCCATGGACAGTTTCAGCAGTTCGTCGTGGCTGTATCCGGTCTTGTCGGAGGCAATCCTGTTCACTTCAAGGAACCGCCCCTCCACGCTGAGTATGAGTATGGTCTCGCTGGAGCTGTTGAAAAGGCTCCTGTATTTGTTCTCCGACTCCGAAATTATGAGCGACGCCTCCAGTGAGGACTGATGCAGCAGGAATGCAATTATGAGGATGATGCAGATAAGCAGGGTTATGATGATGGGCTGCAGCCTGGACAAATAGAGCATCTGGTCCCACTTCGCCTTTTCAATGTCGCAGCCAAGGACTGAATACACTTTCCTTGTTTCAGGATCCATTATCGGAATAAATGCTGAAATCCAATAGCCCCATTCGTCCTTGTACGGGCCCGACACTGCCGCCTCGCCTTTCTTGAAGACTTCAAAGAGCTCCCTGGGAGGTCCGTCATTCTCTCCGGGCTTCCACTCGACTCCGGGAGGCGTGAAATCACTTTCCGTTTCCGGAGATGAATCTATCGTGAAGATTATTTTCCCGTTCTTCATCTTCATCATGTAAAGCCATCTTATCCCTTTTTTCATGGCGCCTTCAAAAGCCTGCATGTGCAGCCTGATGGCCTTGTACTCCTGCGTCTCCATGTCGACAGGCGCATCCTTCAGCCTCTTCAGTTTCTGCAAATCAATTCCGGTGGCGATCGCCGAAACATTTGTCTTGAAATCCTCCCTCTGGTATGTATCGAAGTTCTGGCTTATGCTCGAAGTAAGGAGCCATCCGCAGACGAGTACTGCGATTATTGCCACTGTCAGCCATTTCCCATATCCGAATTTGATTTCAATCAGCTCGTTGTGGAGCACCTTCTTCGAGAAACAGTAGTATTCCCAGAAAATGATGGAGAGTACTACGACGATGGCGGCCCTCAGCACCTGTACGGGAAACAACGCATACTGGGCGAATGTAGCATAATTCAGGCAGCTGGCGGGATAAAACGGGTCGGATGGAACAATTATGCCCGCGGCTATTGCATATGCTCCAAATGATACCGACGCGACAAGGAAGTAATATCTGGCATTCTTCTCCTTAAGAAACACCTTGAACAGCAGAAATGCCGACAGCAGACCGCCTGTAAGCCCGAAGACGTACCTGACGCATATGCCATAATTCTTCAGTCCTCCGGCGTTCAGGATGAAAATGATTGAAATCAGCAAGGCATACTGCCAGATGATGCTCATACCGCCGAAAAACGAAGGATAGAAAGCCTTCAACCCCGAGCGCCCGAACTCAAAGAGAAATACGAACGAGACGAGCAGCACGGCGACTTTTATGTAGTTGAATCCCGGAACTTCCCCCAGGGGCAGGCTGATCATTTCAATCCATTCATTTACGCCGTGGAAAATGCCGAACAACGCAAGCATCTCCCACGGGACAACCGTATTTTTCTTTCTATAAAGAAGATAGGAGATCACGGCAAGTATGACGAACGACAGGCCGTAGAAGAAAAATATGTAGTCCAGATGATTGAACAAGAAATTCATCCTGAATCCCCCTAAAGCGGGCTTTGCCCGCAACCCGATATCGAAATCCGAAGCACGAAATCCGAAACAATAAGATAGAAAATTCAAATGTTTGAAATTTTAAAACTTCTAGCTTTGAATTTGTTTCGCATTTCGATATTCGGATTTCGAATTTTACATACGCTTAAAACATAGAACTGTGAAAAGAAGGAACTCGTCTAATATAGCGTTGTAAAAAACTTAAATCCATCGAATTATCATAAAATATTTTTCTGAAGGGGGATTTGGAGGAATATAACGGCTTGTTTTTTCCCAGGAAATTTTCACGGAGACGTCCAGACCCCGTGAAAAATTTATCTTTCTTCAGAAGTAAAAAATCTTTGCGGTGTGGACGTCCGCAAAGATTTTTTTGAATTTCAGTCTTCCACCCTCAATTTAATTTCATCAGAATTTGCCCTGAGCTCCGGAGCGTACATCGCGCTCCCCCTTGTCGGCAGCGCGCTGAACTTGCCGGGAATCTCAGCCTTCATGCGGTATGAGACGCTGTGCGTCCCCCGTGCAAGGGTCCTCGTGAAGAAGCATACCCGCTCGTCGCGGAACTCGACATATGCGCCCATCTCGTTGCCGTTGTAGCCGCTGCGAACTTCGCAAGGCTCGAATCCGGCCGGCTTCATGTCCTCGAACACCAGATATTCGTAGTCGTTCTTGCTCTGGATGGTCAGTTCGATCTCGACAAGGTCACCGCTCTTCAGGGTTGCGAGATCCGCAATCTCCTGGCGCTCGTATTTCTCAACCTTCTGGGCGAGAGCCTGTCCACGGGCTCCGGCGGCATTCACCTTCCTGCCGACTTCCTTCAATTTGTAATATTTTCGGTCGACCTTGATCTCAAGCCCGGCCTTCCTGATGTAGTCCTCAAGACTGAAATAGCTGAAGTAGGCGTTGTAGTATACGGGGCCCTTTCCCGTCTTACGTATTTCTATCTTATGCTTCCCGGTTGATAAATTTTTGCCTTCAAGCAAAAATTTATTATTGAAGGAAAAAATATCACGAGGGGTAATTTTCTCAACCTTAGCCAGTTCGCCATCAACAAGTATTTCGACGACCATTTCCGGCTTGTCCTCACCGCTTGCGCGGATGTAGTCGGCCATACCCTCGATGCAGAGCGCGGTGTCGCGCGTCGAGTTCCAATAGGTTGAATGCTTGCGGTTGTTGAGCAGATACTTAACAAGGCGCGAAGCCTTTTCGCTCTTCGGCTCGGTGGCCGCAAGAAGTTTAAGGTAATATGCATGCGCCTCGAACTCACTGCCGTACCAGTACCACCAGCAACCTTCATTTCCGAGCTTGAGATATGCCGTCTGGTTCTCATCGTCCTGTACGAGATACTGTTCAATGTTCTTCATTATCATCTGCAGCTTCGCGGCATCCTGCTGTTTCTGCAGGGCGATTCCAAACATGGTTTTCGCGTAGACGCTTATCTTCGTCCTGTCTCGGTAGAGGAGCCATTTCATCTCGTCGTCATTCACTCCGGCATCCACGAGTACCATGTATACAAGGGAGTCCAGGTCGTCCACGTACATGCGTGTCCCGAGCGGATGCTCCTTCTTGCATGAATCGCCTTCCGGATACTCATGCCTGCAAGTTCTTGCGATCTGTTCATCCTGATACTTCTTCAGCCACTCAACGCCGCGCTTCAACATCTGCTCGTCGACCTTCACATCGTTCTTCCTCGCGATCTGGAGGCCATGGACGACCGTCGCCGTGGTATGGGCGCTTGAATATTCGCCCCAGCCGGAGAACCACCCCCAGCCGCCATCGGACAACTGCATGAACGCAAGAGCCTTGAGCCCGTCGGCCACCATGTCCCTCATAAGTTCCTCGTCGAACACCGGATCTCGGTCCAGGCGCTTCCACTGCTTCGCACGCTCCTTATCGTCGCCAATCTCCTGCGCATTCAGGTTCGATCGCTTCTCCTTGATGTCTTTCAGGTTCAATCCCATGTCGAGCAGGATTTTCTGGGTGATAACAGTCGGCAGGAACCTGTTGAGCGTCTGTTCCGTGCATCCATAGGGATAGTCGCAAAGATAAGGAAGCGCGTCTATCATCGCGCACGCCAGGCTAGGCGAGAACCTCACTTCAAGACGGCTTTCCTCGATGCGCCTTTCCCCGGGGACATCGATTGCGAAACTCGCAGTTCCGGAAGCCTCCTTCGCGGAAATATTACCGCTGAACGGCACCATCTTCAACATTCCATGCACATAGACCGGAAACTTCATCTCCATCGCATCGCTGTCGCCCTCGGTGACAGCCTTCATCCTGATTATGACCTCGCCCTCCTTCTGGACCGATACGCGCCAGTCGACACGGACTTCCCCGCTGGGCTCTATCTTCACATCCTTCACGCCTTTGTCCTTGGCATCCATGACCGACAAGTTTCCACCTTCGATCTCAAGAGCGACTTTTGCAGATTTCGCATCCTTGTGATAATTATGGACAACGGCAGAAAGGACGACTTCATCTTTCTCAACGAAGAATCTCGGAGCCTGCAGCCTGACAATGAAATCCTTAGATGTCATGATTTCAGTCTCACCCTGCCCGACCTTCGTCCCATGCGACATGCTCCAAGCCTTGACCTTCCAGGTCGTGAGATTTTCAGGCATTGCAAGTTCTATTTCAGCCTCGCCCTTCTCGTCAGGGGTGACTTTTGTCGTCCAGAAAGCGGTGTCGGCGAAATTCTTCCTGACCGCCACGCCAGCCATAGCATCCGTGTCGCCGCCGGGCTCACCACCAGCCTCGGCTTCTCCTGGGGCAGCCATAGCCATATTATCTTTCTTATCAGCCATCAGCCCATTACTTTCTTCTTTAGCCTTCATCGCAACCATTGGGGCGGCCGGCACAGCTGATCTTGCCGCCATTACCCCCTGCATCCCAGCTCCTTTTCTCAACATCGCACCGCCAACAGCGAGTGAATCAGTTGCTTCTGACACAGCGCCCTCGTCAAGAGTCCCGAAAACTCCAAGCGGCTGCATCCCGACTTCCTTTTCCTTCATGAGATTGAAGAAAAACCTGTCGATGCTGCTTTCAGAACGCGCGTTATGCGACCGCCTCCATTTCCAGAAGAAATCCTTGATCTCCGGAACATTCGAGCCCCCGCTGATGTATTCGACGGACTTGTCATAGATGGTCACGACAACCGAGCCTGTCGTGAGCGGCTTCCCGAAGAAATCAGTGACTTTGATTTTTGCTTTAGCCTTCTCTCCCGGTTTATATTTTTCCTTTAGAGGAAAAATATCCACATTCAGCACCCTCTTCTCAGGAGGAACTACGAGCTCCTTGACAGTCGTGAATATTTTCCCGTTCGAAACCGTGACGGCCTCGACAAAGAAGTTCGGCATATCCTTCTTGCTTATCTTGATTTCCTCGAAGCCTGTCTTGCCTTTCATACGGATTATCTTAGGTGCAAGATAGACACTGTTTGCAGGCCTTGTGAAAAGCAGGACAGTGCTGTCCGGCTGGTTAGTCCTGATGAGTATCCTCGCAGTCCCTCCGTCCTGGTATTCAGTCCTGTCATTCACTATTTCAATATCGTTGAACCTGAAATCATTGCCCGGCTCGCCCTGTGCATGGACTGTAAAGATGTATCCGCCTTCAATACTGTTTCCATTGGCGTCCTTCAACGCATAGGATAACCTGAACTGCCCCTTGTCGGCGGCTTTTATCTGCTGGCTGGCCCGTCCTTCATCATTGGTATCGACATTCCAGTTCTGAACGGCCGTCTCGGAAGGCTTGCCTTCGGCATCATATTTTATTTTCATGAGCTTGAGAGTTCCAGTGCCCTTGACAGGCTTGCCGTCGACAGTGCGTCCTGCGAAACTCGCATTGACCGCGTCGCCGACCTGGTAGAACCCCCTGTCAACCCAGCCATAGACGCTGTACGGCTTCCTCGCGGCGATCACGCTTCCCTTGCCGAAAATCGTGCGGCGCGACTGATCAATCACTTCGGCAGTAATCTCATAACGGTGGTCCTTGTCTCCGTGCATTGCCTTCGCTACAGAAGTGTCAATTTCGATCTTCACAATTCCGTCTTCGCCGATCTGGACTTCGTTCTCCATGACAAGTTCCGGCGGATCGTTGCGGACCGGGAACCACCATGGATGCGGAGACTTGCAGCCCCATTCCCTCCAGCCGGGATACCAGTTGTAGTCACCGCAGAACCACCAGTATCCGGGACCGTAGAACCAGTCCCAGTACATCGGCGGATACCAGTTCACCGCATGGATATAGCGCTGGACCTTGTATTTGACCTTGGCATTCGCGACAGGTGCGCCGAAATAATACTTCGCCTTTATCGTCGCCGTGATCTTGTCGCCGAGTTTCACAGGCTCCTTCGGCGCTTCGACGATCACCTCATATTCCGGCTTCTTGTATTCCTCAAGCCTGAAAGTTCCATGCCCACCCGTATGCTCTATGGATATGCTGTATACGCCGAGAGTCGCGCTTTTTGGAAGCTTTATCTTGTCCTCTACACCTCCGAACTGGTCAGCCGTGAGCGTCTTCTTGTATATCTCCGCGTTCTTCGGATTGCGGATTATCACAGTCATTGCGCGGTTGGCAAAATCAGAGACATCCTCCTGATCATACTTCGCCTTCCTCACCCATATCTTGAAGTTGGTTTCCTGGTCCGGACGGTAGACAGGACGGTCGGTAATGATGTAGACTTTAGTCTGGTTGTATTCGTGGTCGTAATAGTTCCCGTACCATATCCCGCTGAATCCGAGATATGCCGCCCTTCCACTGTCGGCCGAAGTTCCCGCGATCCACTGGTAATTCTGCGACATGGTATCAGGTCCGATGATGGCAAGGCCGTCCGCATTGGTCTCCACCGTAAAGGATTTAGTTTCAATGTTGTAATGCCTGCCGGTGACCTTGTCGATAAGCTTGCGGTCAATCCCCTTCTGCAGGAATCCGAAGAAATCAAGCTTGATCTTCGAAAGCGGGCTGCCGTTCATCGCGTCCGACACATAGTATATTGCGTTCCCATTGCCCTGTTTTTTGAGAATGACAGTATCATTCAGCCAGACAATAATGCGGCTTATGTTGCCGTCTGCGAGCTTCGCAGTCACAAGATAGGCGCCAGCGTCTTTTACAGGAGTCTTGACGACGACAGTACTGTTGAAATGCTTCTCGCGCGGCTTCAGCTTCAGATCCCATGCCGCGGCTTTTTCGCCTATGTATTTGACCTGGTTGTTCCAGACGATGCGCTGGCCGATGTCGTTGATGTCAACCTGCTGCCAGTCAAGTTCCTTGGGATTGGACTTGAGATATTCCCTGACATCGTTCAGGAGTTCCGGTATCTTTATCTTGAAAGCCTCAAAGGAAACCGCATTCCCGTTCCTGAAGCGGAACTCAAGGTCAGCAGGCTTGCCGGCGACAAGAGGTTTCGAACCTATGAACTGCCCCCAGCTCCCGACTATCTGGTCGAGCTGGTTCTTCTTATAGTTCTGACTGTCTCCGTAGAGCTTTATGCTTGACTGCAGGAATTCCGCAGCCACTGCATACTGGCGCCTGTTCCTGAAGATCTCAATCAAACTGCCGATGGCCGATGAGCTGTAACCGTCCTTCGAATCAAGGATTTTCCTGTATATCTTCATATAATTGTATTCATCCGGAAGCTTGAAGCGCCTTATCCCGGTTGCGAGTTTCGCAATTGTCTCGTTCTCCGATAGGGTATGGACGGCATATGGACCGCTTTCATTCTCATTGTAGTCATTGTCTACATTTCCATCATCTCCATCGTCATAATCGTAGAACCTGCCATAATTCGCCATCGTCTCAACGCCGAACTGACTGCCGAGGAACTGCGCATATTGCAGCAGGATTGAATTCTTCGAGGAAGGTTCGGCCTTCATCGCCTCCTCAAGAAGCCAGCGCCACCTTTCACCATCGCACTTGGAATCTGCGAAACTCGCAGGAACCTTGTAGTAGACCGGATTTCCATTCTCGTCGACAGGAGCTCCCTTTGCCTGTCCATTATAACCGTAATATCCTTCCTCGTAGTCAGGAAGCTGGGTAAGTTCGGAAAGGAACTGCAGCTGCCACGAATCATTATATCCCCTGCCCTGGAATATCATCCTTGCAAAACTTTCAAGAAAACTCTTTTTCTCCCAGGCAGTTCCCGCCTTCTGGACTATCGGCATCGCCTGCAGATACAGCTGGAGGCCGCGGATCCGGTCGCGCTCCATTGCATTCATGTATTTCCCGCCGCCCCTGTGGTCGCCGCGCTCGAACTTGCCGGAAACCATGAACCCATAATGGTTTTCGTAGATGAAGCTCTCGGCAGCCTTCTGGAGAAGCATCCAATTCTGGGAATTCCTGGCGATTGCCTTCCCCCTGAACTCGTCAATTTCATTCAGCCTGCTGAGGCTTCTCAGACAGTTTATCGCCATGCCCAGCTCATCGCCGACCAGGTTCGGGACAGTCTCCCCGCCGAGGGCAAGCTTTGAAAAAAGCCCGTATGAATCCTTGTAGTTGCCCTGATTATAAAGTTGAGTGGCTTTCTCGCGGGTTGCCTTGCCGGCATCATCCGCCACAGCCAGAATCCCGGAAAGAAAAATCGAAAGGAACATCGCCAGCGACATCATGCAGTTCTTCATATATCCCCCATGTATTAATTTATCTGTTATTCCTGTCATAAAGATCCCGTCCTTCCGTGTTTGAGCTTAACGTTTCCACACATAAAGACGAGCTGGCTGATGATTTATTAGAGAATACGTTAAAATAGTTTCAAACAACTTAGCCAGATGCATCAGGGTGCGACTACGGCATCTTTGATTACAATATTTTCAACGGGAACATTCCTGTGCATACCTTTTGAGCCGGTCTTCACCTTCGCTATCTTATCGACTACTTCCATTCCGGAAATGACCTTTCCAAATACGCAGTAGCCGAACCCATTGGAACTGCCGTCGCGGTGATCCAGGGGCTTGTTGTCGGCAAGGTTTATGAAAAACTGGTCTGATGCACTGTTGATATCGGGCGTTCTTGCCATCGAGATCGTCCCCCTGACATTCTTCAGCCCATTGTCAGCTTCGTTCTTGACAGGCGGCATGGTTTGAAGCTGATTGAAAGACTCGTCAAAACCTCCGCCCTGAATCATGAAACCGTTGATTACCCTGTGGAAAACAGTCCCTTTGTAATGCCCCTTCTCAACGTATGCCATGAAGTTCTTCGTAGTCAGAGGCGCAGCTTTTCCGTCAAGCTCAATGACAATGTCTCCAAGAGACGTTTTCAAAGTTACCGTGGAAACTTCTTTCGTAACAGGTTTCTTTATCTCCTCAGTAGCGGATGGGCTGGGCGCGTTCACCTTTTCTTCTGTTATCGCAGCCTCGCATCCCACGAAAGCAATAAGAATAAACATTGACAGAAAAGCGGACGACATAGATCCTGCTGGGAGCCGGACATATCTTTTAAGTTTCATGGACAAACCTCCTGTGTTATAGAAGTAAAGATTGCATTGTTTCAGGAAAAATTCAAACAGGCAATGAGCGGGATTGTCCGTGGCTGCGTAATTATGCTATGCGCCAGACAAAGCTCATCTTGCCTTTTTCCTTTTTAGCCGTATCATATTTTTATCGTTCAAGGTTTGTCATACTCAAGGATGCTCAAATGTCTTCCAGAACAAAAACAGCGGCGGCGATGACTGTCGGATGCCGGCTCAACCAGGCCGACACCGCCCTCATCTTCGGACGCCTCAAGGAAGCCGGCTATGAGATAGTCAAGCCTGACACAGATGGCCCGCTCGATGTCGTTATAATTAATTCCTGCGCTGTGACCGCGTCGGCCTCACAGACAAGCCGCAACTTCGTCAGGGCATGCAGAAGAAACCATCCTGAAGCAAAAGTCATCGTGACAGGCTGCGACAGCGAAGTTGAAAAGGAATTCTGGCAGAATGAGAAGTCGGTGGACATCTATGTGCCTAATTCCGAGAAGTCCAAGATCATGGAATATATAAACGGACCTCTGCCGAGAATAGAAGCCGCAAAAGAAAAGATTTTCATGGAGAATTCAACAGGCTTCTATCCGTTCAAGAGCCGGGCGTTCATAAAGATACAGGAAGGCTGCGACAACTTCTGCACATACTGCATCGTGCCATACGCCAGAGGCTCCGAAAGATCCCGGGACCACGCCGAAATAATCGGCGAATTCCGCAGACTTCTCGACCAGGGACACAAGGAGATAGTCCTCACGGGCGTCAACGTCTCCACCTACCGCGACAAATCATATGGACTGTCAGAGCTCGTATTACGGCTCCTCGAATTCGAAGGCGACTACAGGATAAGACTGAGTTCCACGGAACCCCACAAGGAAAACAGCAAACTAATCGCAATCATGAAGGACAATCCAAAGGTATGCAGGTTCATGCACCTGCCGCTCCAGCATGGTACAGACGAGATCCTGAAACTGATGGGACGGAAATATACGGCCGAAGAATTTGCGGAATTCGCAGAAGAGGCATTGTCGAGCATTCCCGGACTCCATCTCGGCACGGATGTCATCTGCGGATTTCCAGGAGAGACCAGGGCGCTCTTTGAGAAATCCTGCCGGTTCATAGAAAGGCTTCCCTTCGCCAATATCCATGTCTTCAGTTTTTCTCCAAGGAAAGGAACACCGGCGGCTGATTTTGATGACCATGTC
>JBAQUG010000473.1:0-2009 GCA_049297395.1 Victivallales bacterium
CCATTAGCGACAAGTTCAATGATGCAACCGGCTAATATAGACGTGGATTCATGATTTTCAATCATGCCGGGAAATATACGTTGAATTTAGAGGAGTCCGGCTCCCCACCAGAACTTGTCGCAGAACTCGTCGTAGCACCAGAGCCGGTTATGAACCGCCTTTTTCGTCTGCCTGAAGAATATGTTCCCGCCATGCCTGAGACGGATCGGAACTTTTTCATTCCTTATATCAAGGAAGTCCAGCGAATGGAACTTCTCGATTCCAGTCGCCTGTGCAACTCCAGAAACGTTCCGGATAATTTCCGCAGATTCATCCTTTGAATGCTCAAGATACACGCAGCTTCCCCAGGAGATCTTCGTATCGGACCAGACGAACAAAGGTCTTCCAACCGAAATCTCGCATAACAGCCCGCCAGTCCCGAAGAAATATTCCAGAACCGCATCGGCAAATCCGGGAATTTTTCCTGATAAGCAAAGCCTGTCAGCCTTTGAAAACATCTTCTGTACTTCGAACGGTACGCCGTCGAACTTTAGAAATCCAAGGGACACCTTCTTGCCGTCAATTGAAACTACTTTTCCGCTCCTCCCATCAATTTCCGCACGGTGGTCTTTTGATGAAATCACTCCACCTATTATTTTTGCCTTGACTGCTTTTGACGGCGCAGTGTCGCTGAACACCTTCGGATATTTTGCGGCGTCCCGGATGCACCTGGCAATACCCCTCGGTCCATCGTTGACGCATTGGTATCTCGGACCACAGTAGTCTGTCAGTCCACCATCCATGAAATAGCCCGGCGCAAAATATGGGATTATGTAGCAGTCGTGCGCCTCCTGTGTCAGCAGAAGTTTAAGTTCATCGTACGGGGAATTGTATTTTAATTTCACAGGCAAGATGCCTGTGCTACATTTATTTTCCAAAAGTCGTCCTCTTTTTTCTAATGCCTGAAGCCTTGCACTCTCCTTGAACATGAAAGCATGTTCGCTGGAATACCCGCCGGTCTGATGTCCATGTATCGAATTCCCGGAAAGATCAAGATCATAATGATATTGGTCCAGCGTATAACATGTCTTGACAGCCTTACAACCCTTTGTCCTTTCAAAAAACTCAGACGGAGTCACAAACTCGCCCCAGACAGGCGCGTACCGGTTCGCCCTTAGCAACTCCTCGTTGTAGATGTCGATGAAAGTCTGGTCCATCAGACTTGTGAAGGATATGAATGGTAAATCCCTGTTCCTTTCACTCGTCAGCAGGATTGGGAAATGACGCCAGATTTCGCCCCCTCGGCGTTCAGTCCTGAGGGGATGCGAGGGCAGAGATCTGATCGAGACGCCAGACGGCGACTGCCAGTCTATGATCGGAGATTTGTCGATTGGTACGAGGCCGAGGTTCTGCGAACGGTGGATTGCATGCTTGAATCCGTTCTTTACAAGGATTTCCGGAAGTGCAGGATGATGGGCTATTTCCTGGGCGGCATAGACTGTCGGACGCCGTCCGAAAATATCCATGAATGTCTTCAGTCCTGCTTCGAACTGCTTGTCCTGATCCCATGCCGGCCAGACCTGCATATAGGGCTGGGAATATGTGCCGTTGACGAACTCCATGTCCCCTTTGATCCACATTTTCTTCATGCGATCCACGGTTTCCGGATGGACTTTTACAAACTCCTCAAGAGTTCCGGCTCCAATGTCAGGAGCGATCCTGTACCCGTATTTCTCAGTCCAGTCAAGAAGAAGATTCAATACTTTGGCGGCGGCATCCGGCCAGTCGTATTCGGCATAGCCTTCATTTTCTATGATAATCCCCCCATGCGGCATTGTCATGATATATATCGGGACATCTACAATCTCCTTGCGTCTTTTCTCAAGGAGACCGAAAAGTCCTGACAAGGTTTTCCCGGCTTTCGCATATTCCCCGCTCATATAATATTCAGCGGCCCGGTGAAGTTCCGGCAATATCTCCTTGACGTTCCATTTCTTTCCTGCCGCTCTGAATAACTGACAGACCAGAAG
>JBAQUG010000474.1:0-9956 GCA_049297395.1 Victivallales bacterium
AGCGAAGGCGGAAGCCCCATGCGTAAGCGTGGGGATGATGAATAATAAAATATAATTTTCAGCCCCCGCAGGGCGGCGGCACAACAATAAAACATTCGAACCATGTTAAAAATATGCGTATAGTAGATAGGGCTAAAGCCCGTCCCTACTTTAAGAACGCTCAAACACGAGCCATCCGCCTTCGCTAAAAACTGCGGCGTGACAAGTCGGCGACCAGGGCCAGCGTCCCTAATTCTTCATTCCTTCCATGAACAGATGTCGTCCACTCTGCCTGTCTCGTCATTCCTGTTCGGTCCGGAAGAATAGACGAAGACAGTACCGGTTTCTTCCTTACCCCCGATCTTGACCTTGTTGTCGTAGTTCAAATCGAGGTAGATGTTGAATCTTTGGCTCCAAGTATCGACAAATCCAAGCTTTCTGTAATTGCCTGGAGCATCAACACATGTCAGGATCTCCATAAGCCTCTTCTCTTTTTCCATTGTTCCACAAAAAACTTTGTGCCTCTGTGCCTTTCCTATTCCTGGAATCCATCTTTTCCGATCAGCGGCACGAACCTGCATCCGGTATGGCGGTTGATCCTGACGTCATTTGGCAGCTTGACCACCTGCATGAGCTGCTGGACCATCAGGTTGCCGCACGGAATCACGAGTTTGCGTCCGACCTTGAGCTGGTGGAGCAGGGCGGTGGGGATCCTCGGAGCTGCGGCGGTCACGATTATACCGTCGAAAGGCGCCTCTTCCGGCCAGCCCATGGTGCCGTCTCCGACATATACCTCGACCCTCTGCCCATATGGTGTTTTCTTCAGATTTAAAATTGCGAAATCCGCAACTTCCGGTATGCGCTCGACGCTTGCGACCCTGCAGCCCATATATGCGAGTATCGCGGCCTGGTATCCGGCTCCGGTGCCGACTTCAAGGATTTTAGCGCCTGCGGAAAGATCATCGCCGCTGAGTTCGAGGAGTTCTGTCATCAGCGCCACCATGTAGGGCTGTGAAATGGTCTGGTTCTTGATTATTGGAAGCGGACAGTCGTCGTAGGCGCTGTCTTTGTACTCGTCGACCACGAAGAATTCGCGCGGGACGTTCATGAACGCCTCGAGGACGAATTTGTCAGTTATTCCGCGTGGGACAAGCTGGGACTGCACCAATAATTTTCTTGCATCGGCGGTCAGCACTCCATAATCAGGAAATTCGTCCAAAGGCATTATCATGGTGTACGCACCTTGTTCTTCATGTTGATGGAATCTAGCACGGATGGCGTAAAAGTAAAAGGGGGAGCAGGCACTGGCGGCAGTCTAGCATTTTTTGTGTTCGCATACTGGAAAAAGGCGCTGTTTAATGCTATTTGATAACCAATGAACAACTTGGGGTGGTAAATGAGGAAGATTCCCGTCCTGATACTTTCCATTGTAATATGTTTCTCCTTCAATCTTTCCGCATTGTCGGCCACGGTAGAGGCCGGTGGCTCGGGAAGCACGACTCAGTCCGCCACCGTAAACGCCCTGAGAAACGCAGTGGCCCAGGGCGCCGGTGTCGATGTGTCGTCCAGGTCCCTGGTCGAGAATTTCATGCTCCAGTATGACAGGATAATCACCTCATCCGAAGGATATGTGAAGAGTTTCAGCGTGCTCGGCGACGTCAAGGGTAAGGACGGGACGCATTCGGTGACGATAAAGGCCGATGTGGAACAGGGGCGCCCGGGGATGAACGAACTGGCCGCGCTCCGCACGATATACGATAGGATGGAGCAGCCGAGAGTCCTCATCGTATGCAATGAGAACATAAGCGGACTTTCAGGATATTCACCCAAAATCCTCCAGTATCTCCTCACGGACATGGCGAACAATGCCGGATTCAGCGTCGTCGACATTGAGAATTTCCTGTCGGAGACGCAGAGAGTGGCGCTCATCGACAAATATCTCAAGAACACTTCCGCTGCCCAGCTCAGGCTGTCCGACATCAACAAGCCGTTCGAACTTCTAATCGTCGCCGAACTTTCCGGGAATGCAGGACCAATCGAAAAGAATCTCGGATACAACGGCGTCGATGCCAGGAATGTTTCATTCACTCTGAACCTGAAAGCCGTGTGGCGCGATACGAGCGAGAATGTGGCGGCCCTGACATGTGGTCCTATCAATGGCGCCTGTGCCACTCCCGCGCTCATAGCATCGCCAGAACAGATGGTCACCCATTACGTCAAGGAGATGGTTACCGGGAACATGCAGGGTTTAAATAAGGGCGACACCGTCATCAACTTCTTCGAGAAGATAATCTGCAGATGGGTGAGATCCCTCGAAAAGGGGGCGAACATCACACTCACTTTCAACGATCTTGACGAGGCATCCTTGAAGAAACTCACCGGGGACGGCGGCTTGCAGAACGTGGAAGGCGTGTCGAATGTCCGTGTGAGGAGCTTCGTTCCCGGCCTCCAGTCGGTGATAGAGCTGAACGGCGCTATCACCGCCAACGAGGTGAAATCGGAGGTCCTCCGAATACTCGGGGGAAGCTACAAGATCCATCACATGGAGAGGAACTCCATGGAATTCCAGAGATCCGGAGCTCTGAACCTTTCAATGGATAATCCTCTGATATGGATAGTGGCCGGATTAGCCGCTCTTTTCATGGGGTTGCTGGCAATTGCATTTGTCGTTTTTATGATCATGAAAAGTATGAGGGCGTCCAAGCCGGCAAACTAGTGGAAATTCCAATCGATATTTAATGAAACCCAGACAAGTTTGTTAGCAGGGAACGTAAAAGAACATGACTTTAGGAAACAGAGATGTCTGAAAAAAGCAACAAGGCTATCCTGCTGATAATATTCGGCCTGGGCGCCGCCCTCATCTTTTTTGCAGCGGCGGCGCTGGCTGCCTATGTCGCATATGCTAAATTCAAGAAGCCATCAGTTGAACAGCGTACCGCTGAGACGCTGAAGAGGGCAGAGCCCGTTCCGGAATTCAAGGAGCTTCCTGGCCAGTTGGGCGATGAGAAGAAAACAGATCACTTGCCGGAAGTGAAGAAACAGGATGCCGTTCCGACAGAGGAAAACCGGAAGACTGATTTTTCAGACACCCTCAATAAGGCAGGCGAACTTCTGAAGGACGAGGAAAAGGCTTTCGAGGCGATCAAGCTCGCCGAGAAGGCCCTGAAGGATATCGCGAGGACCGATGAAGAGAAAAAACAGGCGGAAGAAGTCCTGAAGTCAGCACAGGCGAAGTTCGCTGCACGACGTCCTTGGACCGCTGTCCTGGATTTCAATGTCGACAAGTCGGTGGAGGCCAGGATCACGGGGTCGGCGGTGGCGGTGAAGCTTGAACAGTCGCTGGGCTCGCTGTGCAGGCTCGTGACGCGTTCGAATTTCGAAAAAGCCATGAAGGAACTCCAGTTCCAGACAACTGACCTGGTGGACAAGACCAAGGCGAAGCAGTTCGGAAAGATGCTAGGCGCGGAATATCTCGTGACCGGATCCGTTGTCCAGTTCGGAAAGGATATCACTATCGCGGCGCAGCTGTTCCAGGTCGAAACCGGAGTCATAAGGCAGACCGCGGAAGTGACCTCCTCCGACGTCAACGAGTTCAACTATCTTTTCCCGGAGATCGTCAGGATACTGTCGATGAATGATGCTGAGAAGAAGGCCTATCTTGAGGACAAGGCCAACTACCCGAAACATCTTGCCGATGGCAATGCGGCCGTGTCGCGCGGGGATTTCGAGGAGGCCGTCAAATGCTTCAAGCGTGCACTCACTGCTAAACGGACCCCTGAGGCCGAGGCTGCTCTGAGGATGGCTGAATCAAAGAACAGGATTAAGCAGGAAGGTCTACAGAGGAAGGCTCTATACGATCAGGCTATGGCGGAGGGCAACAAGGCGGTCGAGGAGGAAAAATGGAAGAATGCGGAATCGGCTTTCAATAAAGCTCTGGCGGTAAGTGGTTTTGAGGAGGATGCGGCTGCAAAGGAAGGATTGAAGATCGTACAGGGTGGTCCCGAGGCGAAACGCAGGCGCACCATCGCCAAGGGCGAATTCCTGAGCACCGTTAAAAAGGCCGATGAATTGTTTGAGAAGGCAGTTCCACTTGGTGACAAGTCGGAAGAGGCGCTCGAACTCTGCGACAACGCACTCTTGCTGGTCGATAACACTGTCAAGGACCATAATTCCAATCTGTCTGCCACGGACCAGGCGTCCATTTCCGCACTCAAAACCAAGATAGATAATTTCAGATCAAAGATTTGGACAGGTCCAGTTCTTCCCGGTCCGGAAAAAAAGCTGGAGTGGAAGATCCCTGATCTGAACATGGATCTCGTCTGGGTGAATGAGTTGAACGGCTGGGTGGGCCTCTATGAAGTGACTAATCTTCAATTCCGAAAGTTCCAGCCTGAGCATGACAGCAAGGATTTCAAAGTGCAGACGCTTGATGAAGAGGGCAAGCCCATAGTCACTGTGCACAGCCTGAACGGCGACCGCCAGCCCGTGGTCAATGTGAACATGGAGGACGTGCAGTCTTTCATAAAATGGCTGAACGACACCGAGCGCAGGGCCGGAAGACTGCCCGAAGGCTACAGGTATCGCCTGCCGTCAAAGGAGGAATGGACTATGCTGGCCGAATGCGGGGACAGGCGCCCGTATCCGTGGGGCGAAGGCGAATCCCCGAAGTTCGGAAACTATGGCAAAATCCAGGATTATGACGACGGATTCCCTGTAACGTGTCCTGTGGAAAAAAGCGGAAAGAACGGCTGGGGGCTTTATGGAATCGGAGGAAATGCGGCGGAACTGACCCAGAAGCTGGCGACTGATCCTTCATTTGACTCGTGGCGCGGCGGTTCCTGGGAGGACAGCGATGTCCAAGCAATGCGTACAAAGTTCCGCAACAGCTTCAGCGCCTCAAGGCGCTCCAATTTCTGCGGGTTCCGCATAGTGCTCCTGCAATAGACGGCTTCAATTCCAAATGCTGCTACTTCCTTGAGGAAATTGCGCGTTTCATCTCCATGTCGGACTGTTTTTTCTTGAGGGTTTCGCGCTTGTCGCCGTGTGTCTTGCCCTTTGCGACGGCTATCTCGACCTTGACCTTGCCGTTTTTAAGATAGACCTTCAGGGGAATGATCGTGTTGCCCTTTTCCCTGGTCGCCTGGACGAGTTTGCGTATTTCGCGCTTGTGCAGGAGGAGCTTGCGTTTCCTGAGGGGTTCGTGGTTGAAGATATTCCCGTGCTCGTACACTGCTATATGGCTGTTGTACAGGAACAGTTCATAATCCTCGGTTCTGGCATAGGAGTCGTTGAGTGAGATCGTGCGTGCGCGGCAGCTCTTCACTTCCGTCCCCTTCAACTCTATCCCAGCCTCAAACCTGTCGAGGATATGGTAGTCATGGAACGCTTTACGGTTTTCAGCAAGTATTTTTTCCATATGTCAAGCCAAAGAAATTGCCGGCGAGACGCCAGCGCTCCTAATTGTTTTATTGTCGCTCAATATACTTCATCATGACTGCCAACATCAACTGGGACTATCGAGGATTCCTGGATTATCATGATTATAGTTATCCGATAGCTGATATTTATAGAAACAGAACTGAGGCCATTCAGCCTGCCTTTTAGTTTATGGAGCCTGAGCGATGGATGAAATGGATTTGCTTCAAGAAGCTCCAGGGTTTTCTGATACTGGTTCAAAAGCTCAGGATGCCGTTTCGCGAATTTCGCAGCCCTTTTGTCATAGCTTTCAGTATATATGATCTTATAAGCCATTTTGCTTATTATGCCCTTATCCGTTTTATATGTTTGGCCACGCTTTCAATAATGATATTTCCATCCTCGACATCTTTTTTCGTCTCGAGAAGAGCGGCTTCAAGCTCGCATTCGCGAAGATGGTTATACTGTTCGACTGTCATGACAACATATTTTTCCCTGCCTCGGACAGTTATCATGGCTTCCTGGTTTTCCTGGTTCAGAAGATGCAGGGCTGAAATACCCCGGGTCTTAAGTTCGTTTGCAGATAATGCATTCATGCTAAACCTCAATTATAATATTTAATATAGTACTTTATATAATACTGTTAATAATGTCATTTGCAAATATCGAAATGGGCATACATATGAAAAATCTTTGCAGGTTCTTTTGCTAAATTGATAGTCAGAGTGTAGGTTTCCCGGCTCAAAATGTAAAAACATGCCTTAATCGAGGATTTATCATGACTGACAAAAAATCACCTGAACTGATGGAAAAAATAGTGACCCTCTGCAAGAGGAGGGGATTCATATTTCAGAGCTCCGAGATCTACGGAGGAATTAACGGATTCTGGGACTACGGTCCGTACGGTACCGCCCTCAAGCGCGCCGTCGAAAAGAACTGGTGGCACGAAATGGTCGAGAAGCGCGACAATGTCGAAGGCCTCGATTCAACAGTCATCTGCCATCCTAAAGTCTGGAAGGCTTCCGGACATCTCGACAAGTTCGGCGACATGATGACCGACTGCCGTGACTGCAAGGCGCGCCACCGCGTCGACCAGATGGAGGATCCGACCAAGTGTCCGGCATGCGGATCAAAGAACCTCACTCCGCCACGCGAATTCAACCTCATGATGAAGACCTATGTCGGCCCGGTTTCAGATGAGGAGCATGTCGCCTATCTCCGCGCCGAGACGTGCCAGCCTATTTTCGTGGACTTCCATCTTGTCAGGGTAGCCGCACGCAAGAAGCTCCCGTTCGGCATAGCCCAGATCGGCAAGGCGTTCAGGAACGAGATCAACCCGAGGAACTTCACTTTCCGTTCGCGCGAGTTCAGCCAGATGGAGATGGAATTCTTCTGTTTCGAAGAGGATTCGATGCAGTGGTACGAGTACTGGAAGAACGAACGCATCAAGTATTACACCGAAACCCTGGGATTCAAGGCTGACGAAATCAAGATCCACGAACATGAGGCGCTTGCGCATTACGCGAAGGCCGCGCTGGACATCGAGTTCCAGTTCCCGTTCGGCTGGGGCGAACTCGAAGGCATCCACCACCGTGGAACCTGGGACATGTCGCGCCACCAGGAGTTCTCAGGCGAAAACATGGAATATTTCGAACAGGAGAAGAACAGGAAGGTCATGCCGACCGTAGTCGAGACTTCTGTCGGCGTTGACAGGACGGTTCTCGCACTTCTCTGCCATGCGTACGATGAAGATACCGCCGCCACGAAGAAGGAAGGGATGGAGGAGGATGTCCGGATAGTCCTGCATCTCCCTGCGAAACTCGCACCTGTCCAGATCGCGGTGCTGCCTCTGTCAAACAAGCTTTCGGAATCTGCAGGAAAAGTCTCTGCGAACCTCAAGAAATATTTCCGTGCCGAGTTCGATGTCACAGGCAGCATCGGCAAACGCTATCGCCGCCAGGACGAGATCGGAACACCTTACTGCGTAACCTACGATTTCCAGACCGCGGAAGACCAGGCCGTGACCGTCCGTGACAGGGATACTATGACCCAGGAAAGGATCGGTGTTGACAAGCTGAAGCAGTATTTCCAGGATAAATTTTTTCTATGAAAAATTTATAATTGATAAATATGTGATTTTCGTGTGATTCGTGTGATTCGTGGTTTATATTTTTCTGTGTGTTCTGTGGCAGCTTATCTTATCTTTTAATTTTAGGAGCTATGGATGGCGAACAATCTGAAATGTCCAAAATGCGGAATCTGTGAAATGGAACCACAGGTTCATGATGGCGTCAATGTTGATCTCTGCTCGAAATGCAACGGAGTGTGGCTGCACAAGGGCGAACTCAACAAGATCGCCCATCCCCACGAAGGCGACCTGGAATACTGTTCTGTCGACCATATCGAGGAGGACAGGATCTCGGATTTCTACTGTCCAAGCTGCCATGACATCAAACTGAAGAAAGTCAATTTCATCTCATATTCCGAGATTATCCTCGAATACTGCACGAAATGCGAAGGCATCTGGCTGGACCGCGGCGAACTTGACGCGATTAACGCGGAGATAGACAAGCTCCAGGAGATCCCTGAATCCTGGGCCCACCGGATAATGGTCTTCCTGGCGAAACTCCCCTTTTGAATAATTTCATCTTCTGCGAAATTCGCATTTGGAGTACGTGCGGTAATTCAAATGTGGGGAAGTGAAAACCTTTTAAGGAAAGGTTCTTCCCTTCCCCGCACCCCAACCCTTTCCAAACCTGCCGTTTTCTACCGTCCGCTTGTCAGGGAACGAGACTGCGTAATTGAAGAGAGCCAGTCTTTTCTGAACCGGCTCTTCCTGAAAGGGTATTGCAGGAGTTCTCCATGGAGGAGATACGGCATATCATGCTGCACGAACTCAGCCACGTGAAAAGATGCGACATGTCTCAAGAAGAAATCTGTTGAATTTGACCCTGAGAAGAAAGGTATCGACATCATCCTTAAACTAAGCACCGAGCGGGTGGAAGAGGAAGATAAGCCTACAATTACAATGGCAGTGTTTGATATTCCCCTTGGCGACGCCATCAGATATATTTGCAAAGGCGCAAACCTGAAATACCAGGTTGATGCCTCCGGCACAGTAATAATAAGCGAGTGAGCCAATTGCAAAGATGAAGGATGAATTGATGAAATTTTCCGGGGTAAAATAATCCGTATTGCATTTTTGACAGGATAGCCCGCTGTTGCCCTTCGTGCTATGGCGGGGCACACAGGATAAACAGGCTCTTAAGGTTAAACTTGGAGTGCTGAAGCGGAGGCTTGGCGGAGATTCAGCTTTTTTTCGGCGAAAGATATTTCGCCGCCAAAAGAACCGGCAGGCTGGCGCATGCCGGGAGACAAGGCGGTATCTGCGCTACCGCAGTCCAAGTTAAACTCGGGATTTGGGTTCATATCAGCCTTTCTGCGACTTCATTCCAGAGTAGCAGACCTTTTTTAGTGCAAAATATTTTTCCATCGGTTTCTGCTATGAGCTTGTGCTGTTTGAGTTCTATAAGTGCCGGAGAGAAGATATCGACCTTGAATCCGGTTTTCCGATGAAAAAATATTTTATCCCATCCCTGCGAAGTCCGCAGGCCCATCACGAAAATTTCGCGGGCGCGCCTTTCTGCGGGAATGCTGTCGATTTCAGGCTTGGTTCCTGACAGCCATTTTTTCAGGTCGCTGACATTCGTCCAGCGGTTGATTCCGTCGAAGGATGAAGCGGCTGGTCCGAATCCGAGATATTTGTCACCATACCAGATTTCAAGGTTGTGACGGCATTCGAATCCGCGTTTGGAATAATTTGAGATTTCATAGCGGCTGAACCCGTGCTTCTTCAGGACAGTGGCGGCGAGATTCCACATCTTGATTGGAGAGTCGTCGGTCGTTGGTCGCTGGTCGTCAGTTGCTGGAATTGGAAATTTTTCCGAAAGAAGAGAGCCCTCTTCAACGGTAAGAGAGTAGGCGGAGATATGCTTGATTGGGAAAGATGCAGCTTTTTCTAGGTCGCTTGTCCAGTCATCCAGTGATTGTCCGGGAATCGCGTAGATGAGATCGCAGCCGATGTTGCGGATACCGGTGTCCGATAGGAATTTTATTGCTTTCCCGATTGAACTAGTGGAACCTTGTCTGCCAAGGATTTTCCTGAATTTTGGATTGAACGACTGTATGCCCAAAGATACACGGTTTGCGAAATCCGCAATTGATTCCGCTTTTTCCGCGGTCAAGGTCTCCGGATTGCATTCGATGGAAATTTCTGCATCCGCAGAAATTTCAAAATGTGAGGACACAGATGAAAAAAGCCTTTTAAGATTGGAGGCTGAAAGATAAGTCGGGGTTCCGCCCCCTATGAATATGCTGTCAATTTTGCCGCAGGAACGAGAAACCTTCTTCAGGTCATTTTCCAGTTTGTTGAGATATGCGCAGATGATTTCAGATTCAGGGCAGGGGATTGAATAGAACGCACAGTATCCGCACTTCGATGCGCAGAATGGCACATGGATATATAGTCGATTTATCATTGTCGTCCCATGGATGATTGGATG
>JBAQUG010000475.1:0-14393 GCA_049297395.1 Victivallales bacterium
TCAGACCACTTCATCGTGTCGGCGCGCCCGTCCACCCATAGGCATTCGACCATTCCTTTGTGCCTCATGGATGGGCCGCAGGTGCTGGAGTTTGACCAGTTGACCACCTGTCCGTTCCCATCTTCAGTGGTTGAGTCGGCGGCGAAGAGCGTCTCGGATGGTTTGGTCACCTTCCGCAGGGGGATGGACACAACTCCGGTAAAGTCTGAAAGATACAGATAGTTCATTCCATACATGCCCCAGCAAGCGTAGTTGAGGCTGTTTGATTTGTAATAGTCATTACTGTATTCCCGCACTGGACATCGGAAAACCACATTGTCGGCGTTGTAGGCGGCAAGCATGGATGGCACATCCTTATATGCATAGTAGTAGGCCAAATCGGCATCCCAGTTTGAAGAATTAAAAATATTGTCATAAGGAGCAGGATGCCGACCCCATGCGACAGGGAAGTACTCGCCGTTATCCCCGATGTACATCATGTTGAACTGCCCGATCTGCTTGAGGTTGTTGATGCAGGAAATGTTCTTGGCTGCATCCCTCGCATTCTTCAAGGCAGGCAGCAGCATCGCCGCAAGGATTGCGATGATCGCAATCACGACGAGAAGTTCGATCAATGTGAATGGCGTCTTTCCTGTAGAAAAGTGTTTTTTTGTCATAGGACTACCTCCTTTTTCAACTTTTTCAATTGCTTCCTGTCATCTCCCTTGCAATCCTGGTCCATTCGTCGAAACGTTCCGGATGATTCTCAACGGTATGCGTATCCTTCAATATGATTTCGAGCACGCAATTGTTCCTCCGGGCCGTTTCAACGGTATGCCCGATGTACGAACGTATCGCAGCGGCGTTGAACGAGCCGACAAGATGTGACGGATTTGGTTTCCAGGAGAAAATATATCTTCCCTTCAGCTTTACGGCGCATTCATCGACATCCGCCCAGGGTGAAATTGAAATCCTGCGGAGATTGGGGATCTTGAACACGTAGTCGAGCTTCCTCGTCAGATCTTCACAGCAGCCATATCCGTTCAGTCCGAAATGGGAAAGAAGTCTTTTTTCATGCCGGAGTATGAATTCCTCGTGCATTTCAGGAGATACCTGCGCCATTTCCTGGGCTTCGGCCGACGCCCATATGTCGCAGGGACGGACTCGTCCTGGGTCAAAACCGGAGATGGGAAGCTCATCCGTGTAACCGACTCCTCCCGATGAATGATAAGTACCGTCGTTGTTGAGTTCGAAAAGGTTCATCTCTGAATATTGCTTCAGTTTTCTCTCATGTCCCTCCGCGAGAAATGCCATGGCATCATGGAGCATTCCGGGATTTTCATACATGTCCAGCATGACCTGTTCAAGACCCCGGATGGAAGTGTAGTAGTTCATCAGGTGGAATGAGACATGGGTCAGCCCTTTCAGCCTGACATCCAGCAAATCCCCGAAAAGATCCTGGAAGAACTCAAGATTTTCAGAACTCCTGCTTTCGTCATAGGACACTTCCGGATATTTCATTTTTTCCAGGTCGGAGCCATCAATTATTACCGGATCGAATCCGCGGGCTCCGACTTGGTCGGGACTATCATGCCATTTCGGGGTGATGCCCCATCCGGTGTCCGATATTTCCTTGGAAACCGGCCAGTCCTTCTCGACCACGTTGTCGCTGTCCAAGTGTTCGTGTCCGTAAAGCCTGCTTCTCAGATTAAACTCGATTCTGCGTCCTTCTTCAGTACCACATTCAAGCACGGCATCTGGCAGAAGTTCACGCCATGACCCTTCCGGGAAAACAAGTATCATCGGGCGGCAGGGCTTCAATGAATTGTGTTTTTTCCACAGTGACCGCCTTTCCCTCATAACGGGATCCGCGGCGGCATCTGCGACCTTTCCCGCTAGATTTCTAATAATGCCCCTGTCTTTCTGCGTAATTTTATTCATATTTTATCCCTCCTCTTCTGAGCTTTGAACAGAACTGCTTCTTTTTCCGTATCCGGCTCTTTTAACTGCTTCAAGCACAGCTCAACCGTTTTCTTTGCAATAACTTCAATATCAATTTCGAGATATTCAATGTCCGGCCACGGCAGGATCAAGGGCAGTTGCCGGGTGCATAAAGCGACTATTTGAGGTGCATATGTCACATGGTTCCATTGCTTTTCAATCAACGCATTGACCATTCCCGTGGTGATGTTGTCATCAATGGAAACAATGAAGTCAGGACGTTCCTGTGGCGGCATATCCAGCAACCGGGATGCAATCATCTTTCCGGTTTCATGCTGCGTGAGTCCATCGAAGTAATATTTTTCAGCGTCGAAACCGGACAGTTTTCCAGTCATTTCAGTGAAAACCGGAAATAAATAGTTCCGGACAATACCGCAGACGGAAAGCATTGCCGGACGGCGATAACCTTTCATCAGCATTTTCTCGGTTGCTTCTTTAGCAAAAGCGGGAATATCGTAGAACACGGTACTGCATGGGACATCCACCGGTCCGAAAAAACTCGCAGGTATGCGATTTTCCCTCAAGAAATCCCATCCTTCGCCGGTGAATTCCAGTGTCGTGATCAGCCCATCAATCAGATGTGCCGAAGCGCACCGGCGCAGTCCTGGAAACCATTCCAGTTCGAAATCAGTGCGCTGGAATGTTTCCTCTCCATAGAAAATCAGCGGCTGGCATCCATATTCATGCAGGCATCTTTCAATATACAGAAGCAAGAGCCCGACAAAAGGGTGTCCGGCGAATTCCTGCGCAGCTATTCCTATTGTCCACCCCTTGTGCCCGTCCGCAACGGAATTTTTGAGGAATACCCCGATTTTCGGACGGATCTCCAGTACATGCTCGGACTCCAGCGACTGTATCGCCCGAATAATCGTGGCGTTGCCGACCTGCAGTTTATGGCGCAGCTCGGACTGGGTCGGCAGTTTGTCGCCTGTTTTCAATCCCTTTTCCAGGACATGGCGGACAATTGCGCGCTTGACGAATTCCGTACGCTCGCCGAGATTGTTCTTTTGTACCGGACGTTTCATTTCCAGCTGACCTTTAAATAGGTTACACGGTTATAATTATAGCCAGTCCGGGAAGGCTTGTCAATATCATTACCCAAAAATAGGTTAAAATAAAAGAGATGTCAGGTAATCCCTCAGTAACCCGCCCGGATAAAAATATTTCCTGAAATTTCTTTTCCAGCCCTAAGGGACTGTTCATAAATAACCTTTACATTTGGTGGAAAATACATGGAATTCCGCCCCGAAGGGCTGGCGTTTTTTTTGGCCGCTTATCGCGCTGTCTGCTCATCGACATCCACCGCCAACAGAGGGTCTACAATCCCCTGTCAGCTTGACTGGCAGGAAATAAAGATTGCCGGCTATATTGCGTTTGACCGACCAACACCATCCCCCCACCTTCACATCCGGCGCTTGCACCGCCGGATGCGAAGGTGGGGGGCATGATTGATTCTCCGCTTATAGCCTGGATAATCTCCACCTCCTGCCAGGCAAGCTGGCAGGGGGTGGGGAATGTCCAGAAAAGCCACTACAGGCATGGTACTGCTAATATGCGTATGAGGTAATTTAATCGTATAGGAATTTGTATTTGGGATCGCTGGCAACCTGCCGGCATTCTTCTTCTTTTCCACTTCCTTCGCCAGGCATTATGCCACCAAGTCGCAAGATCCCGGCCGCACAGTGTGTCGGGACTGGTGGCGTTCAATTTTCGAACTTCGTCTTCTGCGAATTGCGAAATTCGCACATGGAGTGCGGCAATTCATTGCCGCCTTTAATAACGGAATTTATTCCGTCCCATCTAAATACCGCGAAATAAATTTCGCGAAACAAAGCGGTGATGAATCACCGCCCTGCGACAAGCTCAGGGCAAGCACTCCACGGAGCGTTATTACGCTCGTAAATCAAAAACCACCCCATTCGATGTTGAATTTTCGATGTTCAGAGTTGCGGCTCTTTGGCCGCCTAATTTAAAAACTAGGAATTCAGGAGTCAGAATCCAGGAGACAGAATTAAATTTGAACTCAAATTCGGTTTTATTCTGAATCCTGAAAAATTGGCTCACCCAGCAATCCAGTCATCCAGGGGACGGCAGTGATTTCATGTATAAGTCTGTCGGAGATGTTTGACCGATAACGCTTTTTTGAAAGCTTCCGTGGTCACTGTCCGCCCTGGCTTGAAAATTATTGTTTTTCCCTCCTTGGGCAACAGGGTAAAGCAGTTGTCATCGAATTCTCCACTTATTCCTTCTGCTGAAAGGCTCACGTATAATGCCGGAAGATCTGTCTCCAACTTCACCTCGAAACCTTCTTTCACGGCCTTGGTCTTTATTTTGATTTCGGGTTTTGGAAACTCATATTTCTTCCAAACGCAGAAAAAATGCTCGTTGTGGAAGATCTTGCCGTCCAAATCCATTTTCAGGGTCATAAAATGGGAATCCAGCTTGGAGGTCAGCTTTGACAAATCATATTTGCATATCTGTTTTGCCGAACTTGCCGGAGCAACGGCTGTGATATTGTCTTCAAAGGTCACTTTTCCCGTGAGATCCCTGACTTGAATTGAGATTTTCGCCTTTTTCGACTGCAAGGTGTCGTTCGTCAGGAATATTCCAACCTGCTTTTTATCGTCATCCTGTATGGCGGATACAAGTACCGGCTCATAAAAACGTTTTGCCATGTAATGCAGTAGCTTCCATGACCCCTGGTAATTTAAGGAGGCCCACGAACAAACCGGCCAGTTGTCATTCAATTGCCAGTAGATTGTCCCCATGCAGTTTGGACGGAGCCTGCGCCAGTGTTCGACCGCCGTCTTGATTGCGATTCCCTGCTGTATCTGGCTGAGAAATATGAAGTTTTCAAAACCCTCGGGCAAACGGAAGCAACGCGAAAACATCTCTATTATCTTTGAATTGCCTCCATTGCACTTCTGGTGATGTTCCATGACCGGGGAAGTCACATTGAACTGTTTCTCGGGGGCGTATGCGCGGACGGTGTCCATGGAAGGGAAGGACTGATACCCGAACTCCGAACAGAATCTCGGAAATATCTTGAGGAAATTGTCGAATGTCTTACCTCCAAACCATACATCCCAGTAGTGCATGTCACCGCGCTTGTCATTATGGAATGCGTCGGAATAATCTCCCGGGCCTCCACAAGGGGAGCTTGGCCAGAAGACACGGTTCGGATCGAGTTCACGGACAATATTCCCGAGAACTCCCTCGTTCAGGCGGTCGTAGTCCACAAGATAGCGGTCACGGTTCTCCTTGCTCTCCTTGAACCAGTTGAGAGCTCCTATATCCTCGTTGTTTCCGCACCATATTGCAATGCAGGCGTAGTCACGGAGGCGTTTGACCTGATATATGGCTTCCTGCCGTACCAGATCAAGGAATTCCTTTGATGCCGGATACAATGCGCAGGCGAACATGAAATCCTGCCAGATCATTATTCCCTTTTCATCGCACATCTCATAGAAATAGTCATGTTCATATTGGCCGCCGCCCCAGATGCGAAGCATGTTCATATTGGCCTTCGCTGCGCTGTCTAAGAGATATTCAATTGCTTCACGTGTCTGCCTCTGGGGCAGGGCGTCGCAGGGTATCCAGTCGGCCCCCTTTGCGAAGATCTCTGCTCCATTTACCCGGAAGGACATAGAAAGTCCCATCTTGTCCTCTTCGCTGATGAGCTCTATTTTTCTGAGACCAAGCTTCTTTTTGATTTCAGATCCGCCGACTGTGACCGAAAGATCGTATAAATGCTGGCTGCCAAAACCGTTAGGCCACCACAGCTGCGGATTTTTGACGGTTAAAGTGCCAGTAATATTATTCAGACCAGGATTCAGTTGGACTTTCTTGGTAACTTCTTCTTTTCCTAGAATTATCTTCATAGTAGTTTTTTCTCCGTCCGGAGAAAAAACTTCACAGTCCACCTTAACTTCACAGAGACCCCTGGAATGCTTCTGATCGCAATAGACATGTTCGATTCGGGCGTCAGAATAGGCTCCAAGGTAGATATCTCCGTATATGCCGGCAACCATGAGGCAGGGACCCCAGTCCCAGCCGGAATGGCATTGGACCTTGCGGACGAGGTTCCTGTTCGGGGACTGTACCGGATTATTGCCGTGCGGAACTGGATATTTAAGTTTCTTTGAAGCTTGGACAGCAGTATTTTCCGCCGAATGGAAAAGTATCTCGATGGTATTTTCTCCGGGTTTCAGGAATTTCTTCACCTCGAACCGGTAGCGGAGGAACATGTTCTCGGTGCTTCCAGCCTTTCTGCCATTGATGCTTATGTCGCTTATCGTGTCCAGGCAGTCGCAGTTAAGGAATACGGATTTTTCAGACAGCATCCCTTCTGAAACTGAAAACTTCCTGCTGTAGATCCAGTCTTCGCGTCCAACCCACTGGACGGCGAGTTCGTTGTCGGCCCAGTAGGGATCAGGGATTTTTCCGGCGTTCAACAGGGCGCTGTGGGTGTCGCCGGGAACCTGGGCCGGCACGGTTTCCTTTGTCTTGACACGGATAAGTTTCCATTCGCCCGAAAGATTCAATGTCTTCATTCTATTTCTCCTTTTTAATTTATTTTCCGACGGGAATCTTCCCGTTGAAAAATAAATAAGCCTGATACCGTCATTTAAATAATGCAATGTTACCATATAAAATATCCAATAACCTTGACAAAAACGACAAATATTAGTACGATACCGCCATGACACACAGGATTTCAGCAAAGTCACATTTCCCGAGGGAAGGGGATTTCTGCCAGGTAACTATCAATAATCTGATATCTGGATTTCCTCTGCACAGTCATGACTATATTGAAATTGTCGTGATCCTAAGCGGCCAGGCGGAACATCTCATAAACGGCAAGGCATATTCTGTTTCCAGCGGGGATGTATATGTCATGCAGGGAAACCAGGAACACGCTTTTCAAAACGCCATAGGCGATTTCAGCCTGTGCAATGTCATGTACAGGCCGGAACTTGTCAGTTTCCCTTTTGAAAGGCTTAAGACCCTTCCGGGATACCAGGCTCTTTTCGTCCTTGAGCCTGCCCGCAGAAGTGACAGCGGGTTCCACAGTCTTCTGAGGCTGGACGGCATACGCCTGAAGGAGGCTCTTGAAAAAGTACAGAGGCTCCGCCTTGAAATGGAAATACGTTCTCCGGGATACGACTGTACTGGCCAGGCGTATCTCCTTGATCTGATAGTTTTCCTGTCCAGGGCATACACATCGTTTTCAGAGGATTCCAAGCCCGGCCTACTGCGTTTCAGCGAAGCTATAGCCTGGATGGAACAGAATTACATGAAGCATTCAACTCTGCCGGAACTGGCACGCAGGGCGGCGATGTCGGAAAGGCATTTTCTCAGGATGTTCCGGAAAACCTTCAAAACATCTCCTCTTGAACATATGATACATCTCCGGATAAGGCATGCTGAGAAAATACTGCAGTCAGGTTCGCATAATATTACGGAAACGGCATACGCCTGCGGATTCAGCGACAGCAATTATTTCTCCCGCCAGTTCAAGCGTATCACAGGCATGTCCCCGCGCAGCTACAGGCATCTTCCCTGAAAGACCTGACAATCTGGATTTATCTTGTTTTTTTCGATGCAGTAGTTATTTTAGAGCCAGCCATATGCATGGAATAAAAGGTTCTATCCATGATACATTATAAGATACAGATACTGACGGCCAGGGATATAAACCATCCAGGCATCAGCAAACAGATCTCCGGAAATGAGTACATTCATTCAATTGTCATTCATCTCTCTGAGGAGGACAGTTCCTGTCCCAGTTTCAACGAAGCCAAGAACGGTGCAATCTCATTCATAAAGAAATTCTGCAACCACCACACCATGGACCAGGATGAAGTCAACAGGTCCAATAGGAAGCTCCACCGGCTGGAGAGCCTGACTGAAAATGATGTCCTTTCCTTGATGAAGCCCGGGCAGAAGATCTTCAATGTGTGAGATCAGTTACTTTGCGGGACTGGCTTCCGGGCTTATCACGGTGTCCTTCGCATCCCAGAATATGTAGTAATAATGAGGCGACAATATTACGCTTTCCTCGGGAAAGCGGTTTGCGGCTTTGGACTCGTGGAATAAAAGCTTTCCAGTGACGGTAATATTTTTGCTGTCATTCTGGAGCACGAAAGATTTGAACTTGCCGTTTCCGTCCTGGGACATGGGGATCAAATAGACAGAATCCAAATCCTCGCTTCTGAAGATCATGTATCCGGAAAGTCCGCGTACAAGTATTCCAGTGACAGTAACTGTTTTACCGAGGTTCGATTCAAGATCGCCGTCATTTGACTGGCATGATGAAAAAATGGCGGTTAGCAGTATTGCGGAAAAGAATGACAATATGAGCTTCAGTTTCATTGACCCACCTCATATTATGATGAAAACTGGAGGCGTGGGTGGGAATCGAACCCACGAATAAAGGTTTTGCAGACCCTTGCCTTACCACTTGGCTACCACGCCATTAAAATCAAAAGAGCGGTAATTTAACACGACGGGCATATATTTCAAGAAATCAGAGAATAATGACAGCGGGAATAATGATCTTCTCCTGAGCTATTTTCCGGATCCATTTAAGACATTCTCAATGAGATTCGACAGTTCCTTCATGTTGAACGGCTTCTGTATAAACGCCTTTGCTCCGGAATCTATTATGCTCTGGGCGTCTCCATCAATGCTGTATCCTGAAGACAGAATAACTTTTATATCAGGATTGATATCCTTCAATGAGGTGAAAACCTGCTTCCCGTTCATTTTAGGCATAACCATGTCGAGAATCACAATATCTATGGTCTTAAAGGACTTGCGGTATATCCCTATTGCTTCAATGCCATCATCGCAGACTATGACTTTGTGTCCGAATGAACGAAGCATGCTTGCAACCATGTCGTTGACAATTTTCTCATCTTCGACAAGCAGGATACGTGCTTTCCTAATTATTTTTTCAGATTCAGTTTTGAGTTCCTTCGATTCGACTGCATCTTCAAAAACAGGGAAATAAATGGAAAAGACGCTTCCTTTTCCCAATTCACTCTCGACTTTGATTATTCCATTATGGCTTTTGACTGTCCCATATACCGAAGCCAGACCCATTCCAGTTCCCTTTCCGACATCCTTGGTAGTGTAGAAAGGCTCGAAGATATGCTTGATGGTTTCATTGTCCATCCCTGTCCCGCTGTCGGATACGCATATTTTCATGTAAGGACCTCTTATCGCATTTTTAAGATCCGCCTTGTCAAAGACTTCCTCCATTCTTATATTTTCAGTGATAAAGACAATTTCCCCTGAATCGGTTATTGCATCTCGGGCATTTATTGCAAGATTTAAAAGCGCATTCTGCAGCTGGGTTGGATCCCCCATGATAATTGCAGGACTTGCACTTAGCTTCCTCTTTATTTCTATCCTTTTGTCAATACTGTGCGTAAGAATGCTGATAACCTCTTCAATCACTTTGTGGACGTTGACGGGAACAGTCAGATACTTGCCCTTCCTTGAAAACGCCAGCATATTCCTAGTAAGGTCGGCCGCCCTGCGGGAAGCACGGAATATGTTTTCCGCATATTCCCTGAGATTTTTGTCATCCAGCCGTGCTACCAGCATTTCAGCATATCCCATTATTCCTGCGAGCTGATTATTAAAGTCGTGTGCGATTCCTCCGGCAAGCTGCCCGATCGCCTCCATCTTTTCCGATTGGCGAAGCCGTTCCTCAAGACGCTTTAGCTCGGTTATATTACGGGCTAGGCTTAGAACTGTGTTGACAGATCCATCAGGCCCAAACTCAGGCAAGAGCCTCGACTCAAAAGAAATCACACCCTCTGGAGATGGCATATCAAATTCGATTCTCTCGATCTTTCCTGTTTCAAATACCCTCTGTATGGCTTGCTCCCATAACGAGACCAAGGTTTCATCCATGCCGAGATCCCGGTTAGTCCTGCCAATGTAATCAGAGGAATCCAAGCTGGTGACTGACTTGATTTGCCTATTGATATAGATATGCCGGAATTGCCTGTCGAAACGGGCAACTACATCCGGCAGATTGTCAGCCAATGTGCGGTATTCCTGTTCTCTCAGTTTTAAGGATTCTTCGTTCTTTTTTCGTTCTGTGATGTCTATGTTTGTACCGACATATCCGGTAATATTTCCTTTTTCATCCCTCAATTCCGTGGCAAGTCCGAGTATTATCGTGATTTTACCGGAAGGTGTCCGAAAACGGTACTCAAGATTCCATTTGCCATTGGACTCAACCATTTTATTCCAGCTGGAAATGACATTGTCGCGGTCATCCGGATGAATAGCCTTTATCCAGCCGGAGCCTATGACTTCCTCAATCTCCATTCCGGCCATTTCAAGCCATTTCTCATTGGCATAGATGCAACCACCTTTCGGATCCGTAAGATATATCCCTATAGGTGTCATCTTGGTCAAGGTACGGAACAACGTTTCGCTTTCACGCAGCTTGGATTCAATTTTCTTCCTTGTACTTCTTTCTTCCGCTTCTTGGAGTTCTCGCGCGACCGCCGTGGACAGTCTTGAAAGGTTGTCCTTCATGAGATAGTCGCTTGCACCAGCCTTCATGATGGAGACAGCCATTTCCTCCCCTATTGTGCCGGATGAGATTATGAAAGGGATGTCAAGGTTTTTCTTCTGGAGCAAATTAAGTGCGTCAATTCCGTTGAAATTGGGCATTTTATAGTCTGAGATGATCAGGTCCCAGGATTCGGTGTCAAGGGTATTTTCCATGTCGTGGGCAGTTTCGACGCGTTTCCACTTCGGATCAAATCCTCCGCGCTTCAGTTCGCGGATGAGAAGATCAGCATCATTCTGGGAATCCTCGACAATGAGAAGCCTCAGCGGCTTTGGCGCTGCATTACCATTCTTAATATTTTTGGCCTCTTTACCCATGAATTGAACTCCAACAGAATTACACTAAGGTGCCAAACTTCACATCACACCGGCGGCTTGTTGATCAGCAGCCAGTACAGTCCAAGTTCTCCGACGGAATCAATGAACTTGTCGAAATCAACGGGTTTGGTGATATAACTGTTGACCCCTAGCTTATAGCTTTCTATTAAATCTTTTTCCTCCTGGGAGGATGTAAGCACGACAACAGGTATGATCTTTGTGGACTCATTGGATTTTATTGCCTTCAACACCTCAAGTCCGCTTACTTTGGGGAGCTTAAGATCAAGAAGTATGACCTTGGGTCCGTCCGCGAGGCTGCGTGAAGAGTATTTTCCTCTTGCGAAAATGAAGTCAAGGGCTTCAGCTCCATCGGTTGCAACCTGTACCTTGTTCGCAAGATTGCGTTTCTTAAGGGCTCGGAGGGTCATTTCCACGTCGCGCGGATTGTCCTCCACCAGCAGGATTTCTATGATGTTCTGCGTCATATTTTCCTCCTTCATTGTTATTTTTTTAATGCAGGATCTTCTGCATTAAAAAAATATTTTAAATTTTCTTTGGGAGCGAAAAATAAAATGTCGCTCCCTTTTCCAGTTCAGATTCCGCCCATACTCTTCCACCGTGACGATGTATGATTCTCTGTACAAGTGCCAGGCCTATCCCGGTCCCTTCAAATTCGCTTGCGCTGTGAAGTCTCTGGAACACGCAGAACAGCTTGTCCTTGTAGGACATATCAAAACCTACACCGTTATCCCTGATAGTAAAGACAATTTCCCCATCTTCCTCTTTCGCTTCAATATTGACGACAGCCACCTTCTTCGGCCTGGTAAACTTAAATGCGTTGGACAGAAGGTTGACAATCACCTCCTTGATCATCGCCGGATCCCCGTATATTTCAGGAAGAGAGCCTGCGTCCAGGCTGACAGTCCGTCCCCTTAAATCATTTTCGAGCTGGGCATAGACTTCTCCTACAAGCTCATTCATATTGATATTGGTCCTACGCAGATCCTTGCGGCTCAAACGCGAGAATTCAAGAAGATCGCTTATGAGCTGTCCCATGTCCTTGGCGCTGTCACGGATGACTTTCAGCAGACGTCTTCCTTCTTCATCCAGCTTACTCGAATAATCCTCCTCCAGCATCTTTGCGAATCCATCCACGGATCTGAGGGGAGACTTGAGATCATGGGATACAGAATATGAGAAAGCCTCAAGTTCCTTGTTGACAACGGTTAATTCGGCAGTGCGCTCCTCGACGCGCTTCTCCAGTTCTTCATGGGATTTCCTGAGTATTTCAATATCCCTTTTCTTCCATAGAACCCATGCGCCCATGGCTGTAGCAAGAATGAACATCAGAATAAGGACCAGTGTCAAAACGGCTTCTTTTTTCAAGGGAGAATAAATTTCATTCTTGTCAATCTTGGCAACCATGAACCAGGGAGTCCCCGGAACTGGGCCAATATCGGCAAGTACAGGAATGTCCCGGTAATCAAGACCCTCAACAATTCCTTTTTCCCCCAATACAGCCATTGCCGCCGGCAAATTTGCTTTTTCGTCAATAGGGAACCTTAATTTTAATGATGTATCTTTCCGATGCCTCAGTTCATTCAGGTAAACCACTTCATCGCCTTCCTTGCGGATAAGCAGGGTTTCGGCGCTCTTGCTGGGTGTCGGCCAGGATTGTATCAGCGGAAAAAGAAAATCGTGTGGATTTATTTCCAGCATCAGGACACCGATATTCTTTTTTGATGGATCCGAACCTGTTTTTATAGAACTTAAAGGTATGAAAATATCCAAAATTGTATCCATGCCTATTTTACCTTCATGAATGTCGGAAACCATGATTTTCCCTGTATCCAATGTGTCTGCAATGAACTTCTTGGAGGTTGGTTCCACCCAATTTATCTCCTCGGGAAATGAGAAAAGAAGCTGCTGTCTGTAATCAAAAAGAAGAACACGTTTATAGTGGAAGTTCTGCCGAATCGAAGACAGGCAGCCCTTTATTATTATTTTTGATTCGAGATCGGAAGGATTATTCTTTAGATTCATCATGGTGTCGGGAATCAATGGGGAATTGAAGAAATAATTGACATGTTCAAACTGGTCAGAATACCATTTTGCGATCTGGTTTGTTTTTAAATTTCCTATCGCACCCAGTTCATTTTCAGCCGCTTGACGGGATTTGGCAAATTGATTTTTAAGGTATAAGGAGCCAACGGCCCCGATTCCAACTGTAAGAAATATAAACGCAGCAACATAGCCCAGAGGCAGCCATTTTGCTTTTCCAGCCGATGTGTTTTCATTTCGCATAAAACTCCACGGAAGCAGGTTGGGCTTTAAATACCAACATAAACTCGAAATCCGAATATCGAATTCGAAACTTTAATGATATTTCAAACATTGTTTTGAGAATTGAAAAATTCATTAATTCGGGATTGTTTCGGTTTTCGTGCTTTGAATTTCGAATTTTACATGTCTCTACCCGCTCTTCAAGGCGCTTCCAACAATCTTGTTCAATTCCCTGGTGTTGAAAGGCTTCTGTATGAATCCCTTCATGCCGGCATCAAGCAGGCCCTGGACTTCTTCGTCGATGCTGTATCCGGACATTAAGACAGCCCTGATCTCCGGATTTACAGTACGCATCCCAATGAATGAATCCCCTCCATTCATCCTCGGCATCATCATGTCAAGTACGACAAGATCGATTTTATTCCATGACTGCTTGTAATATTCGAGCGCCTCCAGTCCATCCCTGCAGGTCATTACCTTGTGCCCGAAGGAACGCAGCATTCTGGCTACCATATCCCTTACGATCTCCTCGTCGTCGACCAGCAGTATGTTCGCCTCCTTCCTGGCGTCTACAGGCGCCGGACTTGAAACTTCATATTCAAGTTCCTCCTCATAAAGAGGGAAGAAAATGGAGAAAACAGAGCCTTTCCCAATTTCGCTCTCAACGTTGATGAGTCCATTATGGGTGTTGACAGTGCCATATACGGACGCCAGCCCCATTCCAGTACCTTTCCCAGGTTCCTTGGTAGTAAAGAAAGGTTCGAAAATATGCTTGATTGTCTCGCTGTCCATTCCCATTCCGCTGTCAATCACGCATATCTTCAGGTAGCGGTTGGATACTAATTTTTTTACATTGCTGAAACAGGAACTGTCCATTTCCAACGTTTCCGTGGTAAATGCAAGCTCTCCCCCCTTTGGCATTGCATCGCGGGCATTGATTGCAAGATTAAGAAGGGAGCTCTGAAGCTGCGTCGGATCTCCCATTATTGTTGCCGGACTTGCCTTGAGTACCCTCTTTATCTCGATTCTCTTGTCTAAACTGTGGGACAGGAGGCTTATAACCTCCTCAATGAGCTTATGTATGTTTACTGGCACGGCCTGATATTTGCCTTTCCTTGCAAATGCCAGCATTTCCTTTGTCAGGTCGGAGGATCTCCTGGAAATCCTTAAAATGTTTTCAGCGTCCTTCCTCATGGATTCGTCATCCAGGCGGT
>JBAQUG010000476.1:0-3867 GCA_049297395.1 Victivallales bacterium
GACGTCGGATCGGCGGCGGAAAGCAAATATTATAAGGCCAGGCGCTAATGCGCGACTTTCAACATCCATCATTCAAAGTCATTAATCGATAGGAGTCATTCATGAGAAAATCCGAATCAGCCTTCAAGATCCTTCTTGTCGCGGCAACGCTGTCTGTGTCGGCAGGGTGTCTCGCAACCCGGACGGCATCTGCATCCATCACGCCGGCACAGAATGGGATCGTGATATATCCCGATAATGTGGCAAATCCGCGGCAGCCGACGATTGCACCTGAAGGAAAAGGAGCTGTCGGCAAAAGTATGGATGCGGAGACAATGTTCGCGTACCAGCTCACGCCTCTTGTCGATTTCAACAAAGGAGGATCCGCTTCTTTTTTCGTCCGTGACAACATGCGGCGGCTTGCTAAGACAGTCTTGTCTCTGGTGGATGGAAATACATCGCTCAACATCGTCATCTCTCCGGCTTCGGAGGGCAGGAAGATCGGGCTGATCCTGAAAGACGGAGAGAAAGTACTGGCAAAAAGCCCCCTGAGTCCGTCATCGGAAAATCAATGGAAGCCTCTTGGCTTGAGATGGACCGCCGCAGAGGCGGCTCTTAAATCGTTTGACGGCACGGAACTGAGCTTGAAGCTGCCTGCGAATTTCAATCCAAAACGATTCAGCGTGGCAACCTATCACATTGACGAACTGGAGTTGAAAGGTGATGGCAGTCTGAAATTGGACTGGGAGTCAGGTTATGCCGCCAAGGGCGAGTACCGGTCTTCTTCCGACGCCGTGTCACTGAGGCTGCACGGTTTTGATGCGATGGTCGTTTCAAAGGATCCTTCGAAACGCGATTTCCCTTTCATCCAGCTATGCAACGCCTCAAACACGGAGCGCAAGGTCACCCTGCGCTTCTCCCTGAAAAGCGAATTGAGGAACCATGCCAACGACTGGTATCAGGAAGTCAAGGTTCCAGCAAATTCATCCATTGAAACCCCTATCAGGCTTCCTTTCGATCTTGACACCGACATCTACCACCTTTCTACGCAGGCCGAGGATGCCGAAATGGTCGAAAGGGATGCCTTGAAGAATTTCCTCTTCGCGAAAAGAAGGAATGAGCCTGCTGGCCCACCAAAGTTCGGATTCCACTCCTTTGGCGTTTCAACTCCAGGTTCCTGGCCCGATGCCCTGCCGGTTCACTGGCGTCACATGTACGCCTATTGGGGCTACATAGTTGGTCCGATGTGGGTGTCAGATGAGCCAGGCAAGCCGGGATTAGATCCCGACACGCCGCCTGCGGAATGGAACTGGGAATCACGGATCGACTGGTCCATCAGAGAGGGACGAAAGACATTCATATGTGTGATGTCGATACCATATTTCCCTTGGATGCGAGAGAAATACTTTGACAATTCCGCATACGCAAGACCTGTCTATCCCTGGGGAATGGCTGGAGGAAGGCCAAATTTCACACGATACCGTCAGTTCATCCAGGCTTTGGCTGAATACTACAGGGGAAGAGTAGATATCTACGAGCTGGATAATGAGCCTAACACAGTCTCGTTTAGCGGAAAACCGGCTGCCGAGTACGCCGATGTTGTCAAAGCCGCATGCGAGGAGATCCATACAGCCGATCCCAAAGCCAGAGTATTTGGCATTTCCGGAACCAGCCAGTTCGTAAAATACATCGAGGATGTCTTCGCCACCGGAGCCGGATCCTCTCTCGACGGCGTCTCCTGGCACACATATACCACTCCGCAGCTTCCCACCGATGCTGGGCTTCCGGGAATGCTGAAATGTGCCAACGAGGCAATCGCCGCCAGCGGACGCAAACTCCCGGTAATGAACTCCGAGACGGGAGTGTACGCAGCCCTACGCGAAGTTGCAGATCAGCCCATCCGCCCGGAACGCCTGGCCGAACTGATCAAACAGGGTATCCAGCCCCTGCAGGTGCCAACAGGCTGGCCAAGCTACGCGCTCGAGGAGAAGGTCGCCGCCAAGTCCATGATCCAGAACATTACATTCAACTTCGCCGCAGGCACCAGACAGTTCTTCTTCTTCGGCTGGGATCCAAAATTTGAAAAGGGGAAATCATGGTGGGGCGAATCAGATGAGGGAAGCTTAGGCTGTTTTAACATCTTCGCCAGAGTCAAGGATGGTACTATGACCCCTTCATTATACACTCTTGCATGCGCCGTCGCGATGACGCAGATGGAGGGTGTAATGCCGGAGAAAGCCACGCCGATAAACCAGGACGGCATCATCGGCACAATCTTTGAAAAAGCCGATGGTGGACAATTAGCAGTCCTCTGGTCTGGCAGTGGCCGTCGAACCGCGATGCTTCGCTCGTCATGTCCCGAAATCGGAATGGTCTCGCTGTTCGGAGCGGAGAAGACGCTTGCGGCAAAAGGCGACAGCGGATTCCTCCACCGGATCGAGCTTGACGACCAGCCTGTCTATCTTCATTTGAAGAAACCGGGATTGACACTCTCTCCGTCACCGGTGATCGCTTTCGAAAGGACTCCTGGCGGAGCAGGCGAACGGAAGATTTCGTTCACCGTCGTCAACCGCTTTGAAACGAAGTGGACGGGTGCGGTTGAATTTGCAAGCGTCGAGAAAATGCCGATTTCGCCGGCAAAAGTCGAATTCGCCATTGAGCCCGGCGCAAGGTGCAGGGTTGAAACCGTATGCACTTCAACCCAGGGGATGGCGAAAGGAATTCATCTGATCGATGCGGCTACAAAGCTTCCGGACGGAACCCCGTTTGTGTTCCCCATCGAAATCGACGTACGCCCAAGCTTCACTGCGGAAAAGCTTCCAGGCGAGTTCTCCCTGAAGGACATCAAGGACTGGAAACCGCAGGAAGGGGAGATGGCAATCGACAAACCGGAACAGGTGACGATTGGCCGCCCACCCGATCTGACCTCCCTCCAGGAAGAACGATATTGGAAAGGGCCTGACGAGTTTTCTGCGAAAGTCGCAACAGGATACAATTACAAAGGATTTTTCGCGCGTATCATTGTCCATGACAAGAATAGGGGGCCTCTTAAAATGTGGCCCGGTGTCGAGGGTTCGTGCGTGGAGTGGTTCTTCGATTTGAGATCGAAAACTGAGGGATTTGGGAATGCACACTACGACAAAGGGGTCGCCCAGATCATCGTCAAGCCGGCGTTGGCGGCCAGTGAAAAGGTTGCCTTGTGGACACCGTCCAGCCCGGAGTTTAAAGGGATTGAAATTGACGGGGGTGTCATCGACAACCTGTCTTACCGGGTAGGGATTTTTGTTCCATGGACTGCGGTTGACAACGCTGCAAAAATCCCGGACTCGATCGGGTTTGACGTCGGAGTCGACGGACCGCCCGCAGGCGTGGTGGGGCGCAAGAGCCAGATATTCCTGTTCGGCGGCGCCTACAGCAACAAGGACGCCTCCGGATTCGGTTCCGGAATTCTAAAAAAATAACATTCTGATAACTTTAGCATGTCAAGGAGCAAGAATGAGAAAGTCAGTATTAATGAGTGTAATGGCGGGTTCAATCATGATGGCTTATTCAGCCATTGCCGAAACAAGCCCGTCGGAAAAGAAGGAAATACCTAAAGAACTGAAGTGGCAGGTCTATTCAAGCCCGGAAAGCAAGGATGCCGGCTCGACTGCGGCCATTGACAGTGATGGCACGTTCAGATCGACCGTTAAAAAGGGAGCTGTGGATTTCAAGGAAGGTGACCAAACCATCCGAGACGCTCTTTGCCGCCGACTCTACTCCTGAAGATGGGAACGGACAGGTGGTCAACTGGTCAAACTCCAGCACCTGCGGCCCATCCATGAGGCACAAAGGAATGGTCGAATGCCTATGGGTGGACGGGCGCGCCGACACGATGAAGTGGTCTGA
>JBAQUG010000477.1:0-17579 GCA_049297395.1 Victivallales bacterium
TCCCCGCACCCCAACCCTTTCCAAACCTGTTTGTGATTTCATCTGATTGCAGTTGCAGTCAGATGAATGGGAAGAGAATGCAGGAGAACTTATAAAGCAGCAAAAAAAAATATTCTGCGAATTGTAAAATTCGCACATGGAGTGCGGCAATTTATTGCCGCCTTGCGCCGCGAAATTCATTTCGCGGGGTTTACTGGACGGAATGAATTCCGTCATTAAAGGCGGCGATCACTCTCCAAGGAGCGTTTACACGCTCGTAAAAATGGAAAGACAGTAGATGAATAGAAAGAAAAACGTGACAGCCAAAATCAGGAACGAAGTTATTTCGGCGTCGGCCGGAACGGGCAAGACATACCAGCTTGTCAACAGGTATATAAGTCTTCTTGCCGCCGGGATGAAGCCGGAGACTCTTGTCGCGCTCACATTCACGAGGAACGCTGCAGGGGAGATATTCGACAGGATAATCAGCCGCATGTCGCTGCTTGTCAGGGAACCTGAAAGGATGAAGACTCCTGAGTATGCGGAAATGGGACTGTCGGGGATGACGCGCGACGACATGCTTTCCCTGCTGAGGCGCGTGCTGCTGAACATGCATCTGCTGCAGATAGGGACGCTCGACAGTTTCTTCGTGAGGATAATAAAGACATTCTCGTTTGAGTTCGGGCTTTCCGGGGATTTTGAGATCATCGACGAGAAGATGGTGGAGCAGGCGAAAAGGAGAGTCCTGAAGAACATCCTCTGGAACATTGAATATACCGACAAGGATACGAGGGCCTCGTTCCTCGAGGAGTTCAAGAAGGCGACTTTTGGCAAGGAGGAGAAGAGGCTTGCCGACATTCTCGGCGACTTTGTCGACTCCTACCATTACAAGTATCTCTGCGCGCCAGAACAGGAAATGTGGGGGATTCCGGAAAACATCTGGCCGGATGGTTCTGACATTCTCAGCACCCATGTGAAACCTGGCGAGGAAGTGGAGAAGCTGAGAGGATTTGTTGAAGACATGGAATTGAGCGGCAAGCAGAGGGAGAAGTTCCTTGAATTCATGGAGACGGCAGGAAGCTTCAGGCCTGAATCGCAGTTCGACTTCGACAACTCCTTCAACAAAAATCTCCTTGCGATAGTTCCTGACCTTGAGAAAGGGAGCGCCGAACTGACTGTCGGCAGCAAAATCCTCCTCCGCGAAGCGGAATGCAAGTGCCTGCTGAACCTCGCGAGGCATATCATGAAATGCCATGTTGGCGCACAGCTCCACAAGACGGAAGGAATATACAGGCTGGTCAGGAGATATGAGGATTTCTACAACATGATGATAAGGCAGACTGGCATGCTGACTTTCGGTGACATTCCCTTCATCCTCTCGCCGGAAACAGGATGCGGCGGCAATCACTACGGCCTGAGTTCGAAGACCCCTTCCCTGGACGACAGGCTCTACATCGACTACAGGCTTGACTCGAAATATGATCATTGGCTTATTGATGAATTCCAGGACACCAGCTATCCGCAGTGGAAGATAATCAAGAACCTCATCGATGAGATAATCCAGGATGGGTCGGGCAGCAGGAGCTTCTTCTATGTCGGTGATACGAAGCAGGCGATTTATGGATGGCGCGAGGGGGAGGCAAGCCTTTTCAGGGCGATATATGACGAATACAGTGGAATTGCGGACATCGGACTGAAGACTCTCAGCAGATCCTTCCGTTCCGGTAAGGAGGTGATTCAGACTGTCAACAAGGTCTTCTGCAATCTTGACGGGATCGAAGAGGTTCCGGATGACGTTAAGAAGCGCTGGGTCTGGGAGGAGCATTCGCCGAAGACAAGGAACAAGGACGGAACTCCGGCTCTCGATGGACATGCCTCGCTGGTACAGCTGAACAGGATTCAGGAAGAGGGCAGGGCGCAGAAGGAAGATCTTATTGCAAGGAAAACCAAGTTCATCGCCGCGAAGATCAGGGAGGTTTCACCGTTTGAGCGCGGACTTTCGACGGCCGTGCTTGTGCTTCAGAACAAGACAGGTCGCCAGATAGCCGAATACCTGCAGGCCGAGGGGATAAAGGTTTCCATTGAAGGGCAGTTCAAGCTGACAGACAATCCGGTCGTGCCGGCATTTCTGTCGCTGTTCAAATTTGCGGAACATCCAGAGGATAATTTTGCATGGCAGCATCTGTGCATGACGCCTTTTGCGGGAATCACGGGCGCCCAGCAGGAAGTTTCCATGCAGGTGCTGGATGATATCTACCAGTCGGGGTTCGCTGAGACGATTCAGAAATGGAGCATGAGGCTCGAGAAGGAATCGAAAATACAATTTGATGAATTCACGAGGCGGAGGCTGGACCAGTTCGTCTCCGCCGCGAGCATATTCGACCATGGCGGGGAGAAAGGGTGCATTGACTTCATTGAATACGCCGAGGCTTATGAGATACCGGGGGAAACGGCTGAGGACGCAGTCCAGATAATGACGGTCTACAAGGCGAAGGGACTGGAATATGATATGGTATTCCTTCCGGAGCTGAAGTCAAAGTCCATAGGCAGGGCTGATATGAACGGCATCAAGGTCAAGAAAAGACAGGATCTCTCGCCGGAATGGCTGATGTTCATGCCGAACCGCAGGATTGCCGAGCTTGATCCGGTGCTCGGAGAGCTGGCGAGGGATATTGACGAGGACTCGTGCTATGAATCGCTATGCGTTCTCTATGTCGCCATGACACGTGCGGCCGAGGCACTCTACATGATCGCAGATCCGCCCCCTAAGACCAAGTCCGAATCCTTCTACCACCAGGATGTCCTGATGAGAACACTTTCAAACAGGAACGATCAGCCGGATGCTGATTTCAGGACCGCGTATGAGGCAGGAAAGGATTCCTGGTACGAAAATTATCCGATGAAACATATTCCCGAGGTAATACGTCAGCCTTTACAGGAACGCGGGGTCAGTTCCGTACTTTTCCCTCGTGCCTCGGGAAGAAGTCCTGGGACCGACCCCGGTAAAACTGACGCATTACTTCCCGAGGACCTTCATGATGCGAAACTGTCTGTCAATATCAAGTTTGACGATGTGCTTGAGACGCAGACACCGTCCGGTTCCGAGAGGCGGACCGTTTCAGCAGGAGGTCTTTTTGATAAGGTTTCAGGAGACGCCAGGGAGCTGGGAACTGCCGTCCATGAGTTGTTTGAAAATGTCGGATGGATTGAGGATGCCGATATGAAGGGGATATGCGGCGAATGGAGGATGTACAGCGCTATTTCCAAGAAGACAAAGGAAGCGGCAATTGAAATCTTCAACAGTTCCATCAAGTCGCAGGAACTGCGTAATTCGCTGGGGAAGCCCAAGGGAGATTCGGAGCTGTGGCGGGAAAAGAGGTTTGAACTGATTCTTGAAGGCAGATGGATAAGCGGGCAGTTCGACAGGGTGACTATCCTAAAGGATTCCGATGGAAGGATCACTGGTGCTGAGATACTTGACTACAAGACGGACCATGTGAATACCAGGGAGGAGATGGATCGTTCGCTCCAGGCATATGCCCCGCAGCTTGAACTCTACAGGGAGGTTCTTTCATTCCTTCTGGAAATTCCACAGAATAATATTTCCACCCGCCTCGCCTTTTTAAGGGCAGGAAAAGTGGTCGGAGCCTGAATGATAATGGATTGAGCCAGGGTTTGAATTATATTTAAGTTGATTGCAAGTTGAAATTACCTCATCTAATTATTAGGGTGTGGATGATAAATGAACTTTGAAATCCAGAAATTCGTCGACAAGCATTATGCAATGCTCATATATTGCTTTGCGCTGATCCTGTATTCGATGCTGCTCTACAACATCCGTTCGTTCGGACTCCTTCCGATGCCGATCGAAGGCACCGATCAGAAGGTCATGCTTTTTACGGCGGCAGATCTCTACAAGATGAAACTGCCTGAAAGCGTGTACCGTTTTTCACCGGGATACACGGTGTTCCTCACAGGCCTCATCGCAGTTGCACAGGGTAATCTGGTAGTCATGCGATTTCTCCAGGCTGCGGTCTGCGCGATGATCCCCGTCATGATTTATTGGCTCGGGCTCAGACTGAGGATTGGAAGAGACAAGGCCCGGCTTGGAGCGTTGATATATTGTTTTTACGGACCGGCATCGCTGATAACGCTTGATTTCCTGCGGGAGGCTCCGCTTGCGCTCTGTTTTATCAGCTATGTGTATTTCCTGCTCAGGGCTGCGACTTCCAGGAAGACATTCTATTTTGCACTTGCCGGAATCTTTGCCGGGTTATGCGTCCTGGGAAGGGAGAATTTCATTCCAATAGTCCTGTTGCCGTCGGCCGTTCTCATATTCAGGAAGTTCCGGACTGGAATCAGGATGAAGCAGGTCTTTGCATATCTTCTTGCTCTAGCTTTGCTGGTATCTCCGGTCATCATGTATAATCTTGTAAGGTTCAACAGTCCGGCCATCATTCCCGGGAACCTGAAGAATGTGCTCAGCTTCTATTATGGCGACAGGGTGAAGGAGGACAATTCCTTCGCCTGCGAGGTCATTGTCAAAAACATCCCTTCCCAGATTGTGAAGTTCTGTTCGTCCTACGAGATTCCCAACAGCCTGTCGTTCTATGCGCACAGGGACGTGGCTGACATCCTGTGGATTTTTCCCGTGACATTCAATCTTATTCTGGCCCTCTCAATTGCCGTACTATGGCTTTACAGGAGGAACAAGGGAGTCATCTGCGTTTCAATCTTCATCCTGGCATATCTCATGACGATGATATATTTCGAGATGTTCTACAGGTTCAGGATTCCGTGCGTGCCCCTGATATGCGTTCTTGCCGGAGCGTCCCTTGGATATATGATCAGGAATGTCAGGCAGGGCAGGGTCATATGGACAGCCGTGATCGTCGTGCTTGTATTTCTGCTGACATATTCCAATTCCGACAAGAAACGCTCTGCTCAGGAGAAGGTCGCCGCCGCGCAGGTAATCATCCAGACGATGCAGCTTGGGAAAGCCGAGGCATATATCCAGAAGCTGGATGCTGATGGGATCGACACAAGGCAGCTCAAGGCGATGTTCGCCGACTACTCCAAGAAATAAAGGTTCAAAATAAGTTTTTTGGCGGCTGCCGCTGGAATTGAGAGGGAAATGAGGGAGCAGGGAATGACTCCGCAACTGTAAATTTAAGGCTTTGCAGCCTTGATGCTTATTTGTTCAGAGGTTGACCCGTGCATCCCTCATCCATATAATACAAAATTATCCGGAGGATTGCAAGAGGAAATAAAAAATATAGTGAAAAAACAATAAAAACAATATGCCTTCTTGACTATTTTTCATGCAGTGCTAACATATAATAGTCTATAATATGGCAGGCAGGCCATCAGGCACAGGCTAATCTTAAAAAAGGAGTCTTATAATGAGAGGTCTTACAGGCAAGCAGAGGGGTATGCTCGATTTCATAGAGAAATTTTCCAATTCGCAGAACATGGCGCCGACGGTATACGAGATCGCCGACTATTTCAGGATCAAGACCTCGACAGTGTTCGCGCATCTCGCCTCTCTCCAGAAGAAGGGATTCATTTCCCGGTCCTCCAAGGCAAGGAGCATCACGCTTTTCGGCAAGCGGAAGCATGCACGACATACCTCCTTTGTTCTTGCCATCCCCCTCCTTGGCAGGATAAGCGCCGGTCTTCCGCTGAATTCGGCGGAAATGAAGGAAGGCGAGGTCTACTGCGATTCCTCGATGTTCAAAGGGGAGGATACAAGCAAGATATTCGCCCTGAGGATAAATGGCGACAGCATGAAGGATCTTGGAATCCTCGACGGGGACTGTGTTCTTGTAAGGCATTGTACTACGGCGCGATCTGGAGACATTGTAGTCGCCCTGGCCGGGGATGAGACAACGGTGAAAAGCTATTATCCTAAAAAGGGGAAGATCACGTTGAAGCCTGCGAACTCGAAGTTCAAGACGCAGGTATACAATCCTGACGATGTCCAGATACAGGGCAAGGTAATCGGACTCCAGCGATCCCTAGTATCCTAATTCCTCCCCATGGATGAGTGGACTATTTTCTTTCATGCCAGTAATCAGGTTTTTTATTTAACTGCATGACTGCAATAATTCGTACACAATTATCGTCAAGGCTTTGATAAATGATTCCATAGGGGAAGCGATTTGTAAGACAGCGCCTGGAGTTTAAAGAAAGCATAGTCCATGCATTGGGAAAAGTTAAAATTCTTTGGATAGTCGAGTAAGCTTCTTCTAAAAATTCAGATCCAAGGCCTTTCTGGCAATCCTCGTAATAGGCAATGGCATGCGCCAATTCTTTCTTAGCATCCGGATGAAATATATAATTCATTTTGAGAGTTTAGAGCGCAGTTCCGAAAAAACTTCTTCTCCTCGGAGCCCTTTCACTTTTCCTTCATCAAGATCTTTAATTCTTTTTTCCGCTTCTTTTGCCCACAGTTCATCAACATCTGCTTGAGTAGGCAGATTTAAGCTTATAATGAGTTTATCAATCAAAGCTAATCTTTCATCAGATGGGAGAAGCAATACTTCCCGTTCAACTTTTGGTGATAAAGTTAGCATATTTAATTCTCCGGTTTATTATGGGGATTTGCTAATCTAAATATATAGATTGAAATGATTTTTGCAATTATTATTTTATTCCCAGAACGCTCAATCATCTGCAACGGCCATTCGTTCGCAGTATGCCCATTGTTGGGCTTCATGCATTCTTCCGCCAATGGTTCATTATACGGATTTCGGCATTTGCTGCAAAAACCGGGGATGGCGACGACACGTCTCTAGCTCTTCTTAGATCTAGCCTCATAATCGTTATAATCAATCCTGTCAGACCACGTTCTGCCTTGAAACCTTGCGGAAATGATATCCGTAGATTGCAAGCGTGATGGCCAGCGGGAAAAGCCTGGGCTTCCTGAACTGGGTCCATAACACAAGTTTCCAGTAGTAATAACGTCCGTTGCTTATGATTCCGAGATGGTATATGGACTTTAAGAACGCCATGATATGTGAAAACCGCAATTCTGATTTGCCCTTGGGCGACTGCCTGTATTCCTTGAGGAAGGTCTTGACCCTCTGGTAGTATCCCTTATGGGAATAGATCTCGTTGAGGATCTTCCTGTAGCCGTCATGCAGGGTCTTCGGATTCATATTGCTGGGTATTATATTCGTCGTGCCGTCGACATTGTCTCCGGTTGTCAGTCCGACGAGGCGTCCTTCTCTCTTCATTCTCTCATACAGCCTTGTTCCTGGAATAGCCTGCAGCATCCCCACCATCGCCGTAGTTATTCCACTTTTCTGTATGAAGTCTATCTGGCTCTGGAAAATGCTGGCCGTGTCGCTGTCGAATCCGACAATGAAGCCTCCCTGCACTTGGAAGCCGACCCGCTGCATTTTCTTGATGTCTGCGAGCATGTCCCTGTTCCTGTTCTGTTTCTTGCTGCATTCTGCAAGTCCGCTGTCATCGGGTGTTTCTATGCCTATGAAGACCATGTCGAATCCGGCATCAACCATCATTTTCATGAGTTCATCGTCATCGGCGAGGTTTATCGATACCTCCGTCAGGAATGATATGCCTTTCTTGCCTTTCTGCCATTCGATGAGGGCGGGAAGCAGATCGGTCTTGAGCTTCATCTTGTTGCCGATGAAATTGTCGTCCACGAAGAAGATGCCCGCCCGCCATCCCTGTGCGTATATGCGGTCAAGTTCGGCGAGGATCTGTACTGTTGTCTTTGTCCTGCACCGGTGCCCGAAAAGGGCTGTGACATTGCAGAATTCGCAGTTGAACGGGCATCCACGGGAATACTGTACGTTCATAGTCACATACTTCTTCATGTTTGCAAGTTCCCAGCGCGGAACAGGCGTGGTGGTTATGTCGGGGAATTCAGTCGAAGTGTAGAATCTTTTCGGAGTGCCGCCGCGTAGATCCCCGAGGAAGAGGGGCAGTGTGATTTCAGCCTCATTGAGGACAAAATGATCGACAGCGGGGAATAGCTCGTGCTCGCTGATGAAGAGCGGACCGCCGGCGACGATTTTAAGTCCTGCGGTTTTGCAGGTCTTCACCGCCTCGATTGCCGATTCCTTCTGGACGATCATTCCGCTTATGAATGCAAGGTCCGCCCATTCAAGATCCTTCTTCTTGAGCTTTCCTGTGTTCATGTCGGCAAGGCGTATGTTCCATTCCTCCGGCAGCATTGCCGCGACAGTTAAAAGACCGAGGGGTGGGAATGCTGAGTTCTTATGTACGAATTTAAGGGCATGTTTGAAACTCCAGAAAGTATCCGGAAATTCAGGGTAGATCATTAGGATGTTCATGGGAAATCCTCCTGTTAAGGCGGGCTGGAGGGATGCAGGAGTCAGTCAAGTCGTTTCCGGCATGTCCGGCTTATGCTACCTTGAGGTTTCACGCCGGATTTCGTGCATTCATTAAGTCCGTCGATTGAACTTTTCTCTTCTGACAGTAACCTACTCCGTAACTGCCAAAATACAAGCCTGTTACGTCAGATTCATTTGAATTTGTCGTAAGGTGTGATGGTGTCGATTTTGTTCAATGAATCGAGGAGCTTCACATATTCTCCATATAGGCGTTTTTCGAGCTCGTCGGATGGCTGGTAGCATGAGACCAGGTCGGATATGATCTTGCTGCTTCCGAAATCGATGGCCGCCAGCTTGTCTTTCTTCGTCGATTTCCAGGAGCTTGAATTGAGTATTTTCACAGCCTCATAGAAGTTCCTGGTGTTCTCGCGCCATTCTATCTGGCTTATCGTGACGCCGCAGTACACGATTTTGTTTTCCTTGAAAAATGACATGTGCTTCTCGAGCCCCCTTTTGTACATGTCGCGCAGGGAATCCTCGGTTATCTCCATTGCGTTCTCCCCGTAGACGGAGCTTGAACTGACGTTGTAGCTGGAGAAATTGCAGAGGCTTATCTTTATGATCTGCCTCTCCTCATCTGCTTCAGCAGACCAGACATTCGGAAGTTTCCTTATATGTGCGGCGACAGCCGCGAGCAATGTCCTGTCCTGCGGAGGATTCGGGGACTTGTACAAGCCCTCGTAATAACTGAAAGTGTCGTTTATGTATCCGTCTATCACAGACGAACCGCACCACATGCTTATGTCCAGCGCTGCTGGTGGGACTTTCGGCTTTTCGGCATTGGGGTTGTTCCATTTCATAGGGCCGAGCACCATTATGTCATTGATGAAAAGCGAAAGTCCGATACGCTTGATGACATATGGTGGCGGCATGTATCTGCCCTTGAAGATGAAATAACCCGTGCTTATGGGCTTGCTGGCCTCCTCGCCGAAAATAGCCCTGTTGAAAAGGACAGGATCAATTTTCTCGGCTACCGCCGGATTCTCCTTCCTGCCCAGGGGGAATGCCGAACAGCCTGCAAATAAAATGCAGAAGGCGACCACGGCGATTCCCGTGAATGATCCCGGGAAATATGCAGTTGACTTATGGAACAGATGCCTCATGATGATTCTCCTGTTGTATCTTCCAGATTGTGTTGAAAATCCGTCTCCGGATTTTTTACCAGAGCCGTTTGTCGAGGGTGCGGTATTGCACTGCTTCGAAAATATAGTCCTGTTTTACGATTTCGGAAGCGTCAAGATCGGCAATCGTCCTTGCAACCCGAAGAATCTTGTCGTACGCCCTGGCGCTCAGCTGCAGCTCCTTTATCGAATGCCTGAGGTAGGACTGGCTCTCCTTGTCCAGTTCGCAGAACTCCTGCAGCTGCTGCTGTTCCATCTGGGAATTGCAGAAGATGCCTGCTTTTTCATAACGCTTTTCCTGCGATTTCCGTGCGTTTGTCACCCTTTTGCGGATTTCGCAGGAACGCTCCCCGGCCGGAACCTTGAGCATTTCGTCGTCGTTCAGTGGAAGCAGCTCGACATGGATGTCTATCCTGTCCAGCAGCGGACCTGATATCTTGCTCCTGTATCGCTGGATCTGCGGGGGCGTACAGCGGCATACCCGCTGGATATTTCCGTAATGTCCGCAAGGGCAGGGGTTCATCGCGGCGATAAGCATTATTCTTGCTGGAAACACAAATGTCCCGGAAGCCCTCGACACCGTGACGGAACCGTTTTCAAGAGGCTGGCGCATCACTTCAAGCACATTCCTTTTGAATTCCGGAAGTTCGTCGAGGAACAGGACGCCATTGTGCGCCAGGCTGAGCTCGCCAGGCGTCGGCATGCTCTGGCCTCCGAAAAGTCCGGCATCGCTTATCGTATGGTGTGGGGCGCGGAATGGCCTCTGCGTCAGTATGGGACTGTCAGTTGGAAGAAGCCCCATGATGCTGTGGATCTTGCTGACATCCAGGGCTTCGTCGATATGCATAGGAGGCAATATCCCTGAAACGCGCTTGGCAAGCATGGACTTGCCGGTTCCCGGTGGACCGATCATGAGGACATTGTGCCCGCCGGCCGCAGCTATCTCGATGGCACGTTTTGCATAACCCTGCCCTTTCACCTCGTTGAAGTCCGGGTCGGGCCTGTTCTTTGAAACAGCAACAGCGGCATCGATGCTCTCCCGGTACGGCTCCCTGGAATCCGAACCTGTGAAGAAGTTCACAGCGTCTATGAGGTTTTCCACCGGATATACGGGGATCTTCCCGGATGCTACCGCCGCTTCCGCCGCATTCTGCACCGGAACCAGCAATGAATCGATATCCTTGAGTTTCCTGGCGTGAACGGCAATTGGAAGCAGTCCCTTCACCGGCCTTACGCTGCCGTTGAGGGCCAGCTCGCCCACTATCATGGTCCTTGAAAGTTTTTCCCGGTCGAGTTTTCCCGTCGTCGCAATCATGCAAAGAGCTATTGGAAGATCAAAGGCCGCCCCTTCCTTGCGGATATCTGCCGGGGCGAGCCCGACAACAGTGTTCCCGAACGGATGCGTATATCCGCAGCTCAGAAGGGCGGATCTGACACGGTCGCGGCTTTCCTTGACCGCGGTGTCGGGAAGACCGACCACTGATACGGTCGTGTTCTCCCCTTGTCCTGTCGCATTTACTTCGACCTCCACCGTATATGCATCGACGCCGTTTATCGCGGCTGATAAAGTCCTTGCAAGCATTCCATCCCCCATGTTCTTGATTTTACGAAAAGGAGAATCTACAATTCAATATTACAGTATCAAGTCCGCCTGTGAAAGATTTTGCCCTGCAAATCGGAGTAATCACCACGACCCGAAAAGAATCCAGAATTCAGAATCCTTTGGGCGCCGATCCTTTTATCAAGGACAATTCCGGCAAGACTGCCTTGGATTACGCTATCGAAAAAAAGGACTTGGATTATATTGATGTTCTGACAAAAGCTATGAAGAAGTGAGTTAATCATGGTATTGAACGCTGACGAGGGAAAAGAAATTAAAAGGCGTATAGCCCTTGTAGATTGACAGGATTACAGGATTTTAATGATTTGAATTTAATAAATCCAGTTCATCCAGTTATCCTGTCAGCAAAATTAAGTCTTCGTGTATAATTTGGAGAATCATGCAATCATTGAGATTAGGATCTGCCGGTATAAGAGGCAAGGTGGGGTCGGCGCTGACGCCGATGCTCGTCATCAACTTTGCGTCTGCCTTTGGCACATATGTCGAAGGAGGAAAGGTCGTAATCGGCAGAGACAGCAGAAACTCCTCCCCCATGCTCCATATCGCGGTCACTTCCGCGCTCCAGAGCTGCGGCTGCAAGATCATCGATGCCGGACTATGCTCCGCGCCGTTCCTCCAGTTCCTGGTTCCTCATCTCAAGGCCGACGGCGGACTTCTGATTGGCGCCGGACACCATCCAGCCGAATGGAATGCGATTGTCCCTCTCGGTGAGAACGGCGCATATCTGAATAACAGGAGGATCCAGGAGCTTCTCGACGTCTATCATGACGGCCATTTCAGGAACTCTGTCTGGAACAAGATTGGGAAAGTTGAATCCATTCCGGATAAGGCGTATGACAAATATCTCGACAGGATATGCGGCCTGATAGATACCACCCTTATTTCCTCACGCAAGTTCAAGGTCATTGCAGATTTCTGTGGAGGTTCGGGTTCATGCCTCGCAAAAGGGTTTGCCGAACGCCTCGGCATCGAACTGATCCCTCTCAATGATACACCAACAGGGATTCTCCCGCATGATCCGGAGCCGCGTCCGAGAAGCAGCTTCCAGGTCAAATCGTTCATGAGCTATCTGAAGGCCGACATCGGGTTTGTATTCAACAGCGATATGAGCAGGACCGCCATTACCACGGACACAGGGGAAACTCTTTCCGAAGAATACACATTCCCGCTGGTGGCATCGCATGTCCTTCTCAAGAACGAGGAACCGTGCACTGTCGTCACCAACTGGTGCACTACGAGGACTCTCGATGACGTTGTAGCTCTCTACAAGGGGAAACTTGAGAAGACGAAAGTCGGACAGGCTCCGGTGATCGACGAAATGATAGAGCTTGATGCGAAACTCGCAGGCGATGGCAGCGGCAGCGTGGCCCTGAAGGATTCCATACCGGCATTCGACAGCTATCTCACTATGGGACTAATCCTCGAATCGATGGCCGTGCGGAATGCGCGTTCCTCGGAGCTTGCAGGCTCGATTCCAAGATACCATGTCATCAAGAGGAAGGTGCAGTGCCAGTCATCTCATGCTTATACGCTTTTGAGAAACCTGAAAGGCCAGTTCCATGGTGCGAAGCTTACTGAGCACGATGGCTTCCGCTTCGACTGGCATGACGGATGGATCCATCTGCGCGCGGCCATGACGGAGCCAATTATAAGAATGATAGTCGAGTGGCGTACGAAGGAGGAGGCCGAGGAAAAGGCCCTCCAGGTGAGAAGCCTTCTGGAAAGACTGGTTGGATAAAAATGGATGAATGGATTATTGGATGGGTGGATGATTGGGTTTTCTGGAAAATATTACTTGTCAAAAATTTGCGGAGTAAATTTTTAAATGAAGATGTCGACAAGCCTCAAGATCAGCGTTAGCGGCGTCCGTGGAGTCGTCGGGGAATCACTCACGCCTTCGCTGGTTGCGTATTTCGCAGCTTCCTTCGGCGAATATGTCGGGGCAGGGCGTGTGCTTGTCGCACGCGATACCAGGCCGACCGGGACAATGTTCGAGAATGCTGTGATTTCCGGGCTTCTGTCGGTTGGATGCCAGCCGTTCATACTTGGCGTAGTTCCGACTCCAACTCTCCAGATGGCGGTCGTCAAGCTCCGGGCGAACGGAGGGATCATCATAAGCGCAAGCCATAATCCAGAGGAATGGAACGCGCTCAAGTTCGTCAACTCATCAGGTATTTTCCTCAACCATAACGAGGCCGATGAGCTTCTCGACATCTACAACCAGCCATACACGAACTACGTGGCCGAGAGCGAATATAGGAACGTCCATATTGCGGAAAACCCGTTTGCCATCCACAAGGACAAGATATTCAGCCAGATCGATATTGAACTCATCAGGAAATCAAAATTCAAGGTCGCAATCGACTGCTGCAATGGTGCAGGCGCCCCTTATGCGAAGAACTTCCTGGAAGAGCTGGGGTGCGAGGTTACAGCGATCTTCACAGACATCGAGAATGGTTTTGAAAGGGCTCCTGAACCTGTTGCAAAAAATCTGGGTGCGCTTAGCAAACTCGTCCGGGAAGGGGAATTCGACATAGGCTTTGCGCAGGATCCCGACGCCGACAGGCTTGTCCTCCTGAACACCAAGGGCGAGGCGCTTGGAGAACAGTTGACGCTTGTCCTGGCTATTTCGCATGTCCTGGAAAAGACGAAGAAGCACGGAAACGTGGTTGTGAATCTCGCAACGACAAAAGCAGCTGAAGATATTGCTACAGCTGCCGGTTCGACAATTTCATATTCTGAAATCGGCGAAATAAATGTCACTTCCGAGATGATCGCTAAAAAGGCGATCGTCGGGGGCGAGGGCGGAAGCGGCGGTGTCATCTGGCCTGCCGTGCATCCATGCCGCGACAGTTTCACAGGGATGGCGCTGATCCTTGAAATGATGGCATCCCGCGGCGAAAGCATTGACGCCATCGTGAAATCCCTGCCGAAATATTTCACCGTCAACAGGAAGATCGCGACTTCCGGCTCGCGAGCATCCCAGAAGGTCATCCGCGAACTCCGCGAAAAATATGCCGCACAGAAGCCGGACACGAGCGACGGAATCCGCATCGACTGGGAAGACCGCTGGGTGCTTGTCAGGCCTTCAAACACGGAACCTGTGATAAGGATAACCGCCGAGGCTAAGACCGAGAAGACTGCCGAGGATCTCGCTGCGAAATTCGCAGAGGAGACCGGGAGGATTATTTCCTAACCACGAAACAAGTCGGACTGCAGACGGATAAATTGCATGACATGATTTACTCATTCAAGGGATTTCCGTTCGTAGTTAACGCAATTTTGCGTGTGTATTTATCTTGCTAAAAAAGACAGCCAAAAATGGCTTAACTACCAACATGAAGACTACCAATCCCATCCTTTCCCATAATCATCAAGAGGATGATTGTTCCATATTTCAATCAGCTTCTCTCTTCCAAAATTATCGAGATAATCATGGATGCTGGAACAGCTCCATTGGTCTGCTTTTTTAACATAGCCATGTTTTACTGGATTTGAATTGATATAATTTACCGTTGCCCAGAAATGTGATTCGTTTCTTATGGCCCTGTCAGAAAAACTATGCCAGACTTTTCTTCCTGGTGTTGAATCTTCTTTATTCCATTGAACGGAAGTTCCCCAATGGAGCTTAGTTAATGAATTTGAAAATTGTCCTAGTTCTGTCTTTATAAGAAGATGATAATGATTGCTTAAAATGCACCAGCAATGAATTTCAGAACTCGTCTTTTTACATAGTGAAAAAATCTTTTCTTGTAATTCATTTCGTCTTGATTCATTTGCCATTATATTTTTGTGCTCGTAGTTGGCTGATGTGATCAGATATGTCTTTGTTGTTCCATCCATATGATGAAAAGGTTGATGCAGAGGAAGTTTGTTAATCTTTCTTGTTCTGACGGTATCATTCTTTTGCTCTTGAGTCATTTTACGGTAATTATACATAAGTAAAGACTTTTCCAGATGCTGTGTGATTTATGGCTTATTGTTGGTAGTTAAGCCATTATTGGCTGTTGCTATAAATACAGAAGAACACGCAAGATTGCGTTAACTACTAACAAGAAAATATATTGCTAAGAAACTAAGACAAGATGGTTATTGAGGAATAATTACCCAAATAAAAAATTCCGGCTGCGGATTTCGCAGCCGGGATTTTGATCATCCTGAAAATCGTCAACTGGGTTCATCAACAATCTTTATCGCCGGTTCACCCAGCTTGCCACGCCATAGCTCCAAGAGCGACGGCGGGTCGCCGTTCCACCGATTCATTCTTATTTGATTCCCAGGGCCTTCTTCACTTCAGGAAGGGTTCCAGCCGAACCGAGTTTTCCGTTCTTGTGGGCGATGAACTTGGCATATTCGGCCATGAAGATCTTACCCGGAGGACGGAGATCGAACTTTTCAGCGTTGTCGCGGAAGTATTCGCGGTGTACGCGTGTCCATACGAGACGGCCGTCGGTGTCGATGTTGATCTTGGTCACGCCGAGTTTTGCGGCTTTCGCGAACTGGTTCTCATCGACGCCCTTTGCACCGCTGATTTTTCCGCCGGCCTTGTTGATCCTCTCGACTTCCTCCTGCGGAACCGAGCTGGAACCATGCATTACAAGCGGGAAGTTGGGGAGGAGCTTCTGGATCTTCTCGAGCACGTCGAAATGAAGTCCCTGCGAACCTGTGAACTTGAATGCACCATGGCTTGTGCCGATGGCGCATGCGAGGCTGTCGCAGCCGGAAAGCTTGACGAATTCCTGGGCTTCAGCGGGATTCGTGAGCTTGGCGTTTGCCTCGTCCACCTGGACGTGTTCTTCAACGCCGCCCAGCTGTCCGAGTTCCGCTTCGACCGAGATGCCCTTCTTGTGGGCAAGGTCTACGACCCTGCGTGTGGCGGCTGCATTTTCCTTCAGGGGATCGTGGCTGGCGTCGATCATGACTGAGCTGTAGAATCCGCTGTTGATGCAGTCGATGCATGTTGCTTCATCGCCGTGGTCGAGATGGACTGCGAAGACAGCTTCCGGGAATACTTTCTCGGCCGAGCGGATGATACCTTCGAGCATGAGCTTGTTGGTGTAGTCGCGCGCGCCCTTTGAAATCTGGATGATGAACGGCGCCTGTGAGTCGAGGCAGCCGCGGAAAAGACCCATGGTCTGTTCCAGATTGTTGATGTTGTAGGCGCCTATGGCGTACTTTCCGTAGGCCGCCTTGAAGAGTTGTGCCGTTGTTACAATCATTCCTTCCTCCGTAAAATAAAGTTAATATTGAGATAATGCTTTCTGGAACGCCTAGTATAGCACGAATCATCAAGGCTGGAAAGAAGGAAACCCCATGAATTTGAAAAATAATTTTAACATGGTAAAATCTTCCATATAATCAAAGTTAAACACGGGTGCAATATGAAAGATTTCATGAAAACTGCAATAATTTCCGTAATATGCCTGATTGTCTGTTCCGGCTGTGCCAACATCAAGCTGGATTTCCTAGTGGACAAGATGGATCCGCTCGAGGAACAGACGGTAATTCCAGGCACCTCCAGTTCAAAGATCCTTCTGATTAACGTTGACGGTTTTATTTCGCAGGAGGGAGGATTGGACTTCATCAGGGATAATTCGAGCATGGTTGAGGATATGGTTTCACAGCTCAGGCTGGCAGCCAAGGACATGAGGATCAAGGCTGTGCTGATTAAAGTCAATTCTCCGGGAGGAACATCCACGGCCTCGGACATCGTCTACCATGAGATCATGAACTACAAGCAGACTACTGGGAACAAGGTGTATGCCCACATGATGGATATCGCAGCCTCCGGCGGATATATGATTTCCCTGCCAGCCGACAAGATAACCGCACAGCCGACCGCTGTGACAGGATCGATCGGGGTCATTTTCCTCAGACCCAAGCTTGACGGGCTCTGCGAGAAGATCGGGGTTTCCATGTATGTGAGCAAGTCCGGAGAGAACAAGGACATGGGTTCGCCGTTCAGGAAGGAGAGCAAGGAGGAGGAGGAGATTTTCCAGTCGATCATCAACGGACTCAACGACCATTTCTACTCCCTCGTGCAGAAGCACAGGAAGATAAGTCCGGAAAACCTCAATAAAATAAAGACAGCCAGGGTTTTCCTTGCCGATGAGGCGCTTAAAGTCGGGCTGATAGACGGCATTGGGTATGCCGACGATGCAATAACTGGCTGCATACTGGATGCGGGTCTGGACAAGTTTTCAAAGGTCATCGTCTACAGGCGAAAGGAATATCCTAATGACAATATCTACAATACTTCGCGTACAAGCGCCAGCGGGAACTATTCGCTGGTGAATCTTGGCGTCCTGAGTACGCTCGGCAACATGAAGACCGGCTTCTACTACGTCTGGCCGGGCTCTCTGATGGATAAGTAGGTACGTGCTTTAGCATGTGCCATCCTTGTTTCCAAGAATGGGACAGCCTAAAGCCCTGTCTACTATACGCATTTTCTGTACAATCGACATCCACCGTCAA
>JBAQUG010000478.1:0-12070 GCA_049297395.1 Victivallales bacterium
GCCTGTCCCATTTTCGAATATCCAAGATGGTACATGCTGAAGCACGTACCTACTCTCAGGAACACCCCGACAATATGGTGGTCTAAAAGTCGAAGATCCCGGGTCGCCGGATCTCGGGAAGCCGTCTTACTTAATCGGCAAAAGTTTCTTATTGATAAAACTGCGGCCACCGCAGTAGGCCGCTGAATTCTGGCTTCTTGAGAAATTACCTCAATCAAATAATAATAGCCAGGTTAGATGTTGGTTAGGTTATGATTAGGCATCTTGTGGATAGGATATCGCGCAATATTTGTAACGCAGACGCAGAACAATATTAAAGCAAAAATCTAAAAAGGGAAAAGTCATGGAAACAAAAAGCAAGGAGAGAATGATGGAAACAAAAAAAGGCAAGGAACAAATGAAGATGAATCGAAAAAGAAGTTTCACGCTGATCGAATTGCTGGTGGTTATCGCTATCATTGCAATTCTCGCCGGACTGATCCTCCCTGCGCTTTCATCGGCGCGAGAGAAAGCCCGCGGAGCTTTGTGTCTCAGCAACCAGAAGCAGATCAGTCTGGGATTGATGCTGTATGCTTCAAGTCGTGACGGCATGTTTCCTATGGCCTATTATTATCCGAATGGGACATCAAAGCCATACATGCACTGGAGCGGCATGATCCGCTCAGAAATGAAAGGTGGAAATAACGCCTACGTCTGTCCGTCGATGGAAAACGGAGGCTGGGCTCCGACTTGCTTCACCGGCAATGTCAATGCCTATGGCGAAGCAATAACAGCGCCGGAAGGTCAAGTCGATGCTGCTGGAGGTGCAGACTTTCAGGTTCCTAGGATCAGTTATACTGTCAACGAGATTATAATGCCCCGCAAAAAAGGGACTACAACTCCATTTCTGGAATGTGTAAAGGACACACAGTTGAGAAATCCTGCCAAGGAGATACTCCTGTGCGAATTTACAGACAGCTTCCAAAGGCTTATGGGTACTTCCCCTGGCGGCGGAGCTGCATTAAAGTCCCATCGTCCGGCCTCTGGCTTATCATATGGCGGGTCGGAATATAATGCTGAAACTGCCGGCCTTTCTGGAAATGCTGTTGCTGTTACGGCTGCTGATGCAAGAGCCGCCGCAGCCGCTCCGGTTGCAACCTCGTTACACATCAACTATGTCCAATGGGACAGGCACAGAGAGAAGCCCAATTACGTGTTTGCGGATGGGCATGCTGAATCGAAAACACTTGATGAAACCTTGGATCCCAAGAACTTCCTCTGGGGTAAAAGAGTTTATTCGGATCCTAGGATTACTGGCATCGTAGACGCAGGCGGGACTCTCATAGAATAATATCAATACATGCTGCTGTCCCCTCTCCCTGTTTGATTAACTGTCATAACGACGACAGGGAAAAACGGGAGAGGGGCTTGCCAACTAGAATTATGGAAAGGAAATGGTTATGAACGAGTTGCACGCGATCAAACTGAAAATAGAACTCGGAAGAAAGAGGATGGCTCTCCAGAGGGAGCAGGAAGCACTCGAGAAGAAGAAGCGTGAAAGGGAAAGCATGGGCACGCTCTACACTTCCATTGATAAGCTGAAAGTGGAAAAAAGCAAGGAGGCGGAAAAGTATGAAATAAAGCAGAAGAACATACAGTATGTGAAAACCGCCTCGAAATTCATCGCCGCCGCCGCAGCAGTCCTGATGGTTGTGGTGGTATCAATGCATGTCGCCAAATCAGTGAAGGACAGCAAAAATCCTTATGGCAAGTTCAAGATGGCTATGAAACCCGTCAGCAATTCCGAATCCTTGGAAGCCTGCGATTTCGCAAAGAAATTTGTTATTGAATTTAGCAGCAGAGGCGAGAGCGGAGTCGGCTCCCTCTGGAGTAAAGCGGTGGACAGCGAAGCAAAATCAGAACTCGAACCCGCCCTTAGACGCCTGAATCCGTCGGACGTGAACTTCAATTCTGTTGAAATATTGCCGGGCATGATCAAGAAAGTGACCGGTACCCACCAGGGACACCTCCCGGTCATATTCCTGCTGGATTCCTCTCCCAGCGGGCTTGCAGTGCGTTTTGTTGAAGTCCAGATGTAATAAATATTTTATGAACGCCAACGTTCATAAAATATTTATCTTCAATAGGCCTGCTTGTCGGTGCTCCACTTGAGGATTTCAGCTTCGTCCTTCGACCATTTTTCACCCCTGACGGATGATGCGAAGAGCTTGAAATATTCCTGGAAGACATTCTGGAAGATGTGGAGGAGATTTACACGTTCGGCGAAGATGCTGCCCAGATCATCAAGTTTTTCGCCTTCCGGGAGTTTGAGTCCGCTGAAAGTCAGGAGATCCGCGTCGATTGTGCCCGACCAGACTTCCTTGTCGCGGGCGAGGGTGAACTTGGCCTTCTTGATTTTCTTGCCGACATCGAGGGCGGCCTTGGCTTCCGCGCTCCTGAGGGGGTTTCCCTTGCGGACGACAGTTTCGCCCGAGCCTTCGGCCTCGTCGCTGAGCGCGAACGTGATGGGGCCTTCGATCATGATCTCGAAATCACCGAAGTTCTTGGTGTTGATCTTTCCGCCCTTATCCTCGCTGTAGAACCAGAGCCATGTGACAAAGTCCCTGCCTGGATTGGATTCAGCCTTGCAGTTCTTGGAGAACCTTACGGGCTTGAGGCCGTCGATGTCCTGTTTGAACATCCTGAACATCATGTCGTTGATTCCGACCTGCAGCGGCTCCATCTTGAAAGTGTCATTGAAGAAGACGATGAACGTGTCCATCTTTTTCGGGGACGATGTGCCGAGATAGAGCATGTTCGAGGCCTTGTCTATGACAAAAGGGATTCCTGAAAGGAGAGGGGGCATCTGCATGAGGCGTTTCTCCTCGACGTCCTTCTTGATCTGCCTGCGGACCTTGTTCGGGACGAAGAGCAGCTTGTTCATCTGCATGTATTCGAGCTCCTCCTTGCGGCATTCGGCGTTGAGGAGGGCTGCCGGCACCTTGCGCTGGGCGCTTCTCAGGTTGAGGTAGAAATGGCCTCCGCAGGTGGCCGTCGCCTCGTTGATGTTCCTCTCGAGAAGATGTCTTCCGCTGACCCAGCCGACTGAAAGCTCGTCCTTGATGTCGTCGAGTTTTCCGGCGGCCTTGGATTCGAAAAGTTCGAGGGCGTCGTCGGGAAGCTTCTCCGGAAGACGGAAGATTGTAAGGGCAAAGGATCCTCTTTCGAATGACATGTGCGTGACTCCTTATGGTTTCTTTTAAGTAGCGTGGACATTCTTGTCCGCGATTATTCTCGGGCAGGAATGCCCGAGTTACTTTTTAGGAATTATCAATTTAACTCCATCAGCAAAAAACGGGTTAATCTATATAGTATTCCTGTAAATTCTATTTCAGTTTGCAGAAAAATCAGAATTGTTGGGGATTTCAGTACTTGTTTCTTAAGTGGCCTCACTCGGTTGCGGCAACGTCGTTCACGCGAGGTGTCCGTTCTTGAGGAGGTGCGTTACGGAGAACGCGCCCTGCCTCTCAAATTTTACAATTTGCCCAGGGATTTTGCTTCAGCAAGGAGGATATCCGGGCATATATTTGATCCGACAGGTTCCTCGAGTCCGGTATCGTCCAGGTATGGCGTTCGCAGATCTCTATTTCCTTGAACTTGTCATGTCCGGTGATCGTAAACCTGATCCTCTTGCCGGCGACCCAGTATCCGCGCCAGCCTATGTTGCAGCTTCTCACGTTTGCTATTTCCTCTTTTGGGATTGAGAACTCAATGCTGTCGCCCTTGAACTCGACGCCTTCTCCCGAAATTGAAAGGTAGCCGATGTCGTCGGCATCCTCCAGTCCTGCGCGAAGTCCGCTGCAGAGCTTTGGAGTCATGGATATCTGGCAGACATGCCCGCCTTCCGGTGCCGGTGACACGATCCTGCGTGCTATGAACTTGATATAGTAGTTGACATTCAGCAGCAGGGGGAAAAAGTAGAACAGGATGAAGCCGGTCATCAGGCAGATTGCGCTGAACATCAGGGAGAGGATGAAGATTATTGGCGTTGTCGTCCTGGTCAGCAGGAACAGCAGGGATATCGGCGGCATGACGAATCCCAGTGCAACCAGCATGCCCAGCACTAGCGAGGGGATGGTCGTGAGGAGGTTTCCTATTACCGCCTCGTTCAATCCGAACTTCACCGGCTGCCTGATCTCGAGTTTCATGGAGTTTCATCTTTCATTATATATGGATAAGCTAGCATTTGAATAGGCTCAGGACAAATGAAACAGCTCTTACGAGCTTAACTAACAAAAAAGTACCGAACACAAATTAATTTCTACAGGAGTTCCTAAGTCCGACCTTTATTGGGCGGGTTAAAACGCCGCCAAACTAGCATAAAAAAGCCTGCCGTTTAGGGCAGGCTTTTTGAATTCAAAAATCCACGTTGATCAGATTGCCTCGCCGACTTCCCAGCGGAGGATGCGCTTGATGGCAACGCCCGGATTGGCTTTTTCCACTGAGACCTTGTCGTCCCTTAGCCAGGGCTGTTTTGTCAGGCAGACTTCCGTATACCATTTGCTGATTTTCCCCACGAGGATTTTTTCGAGCATTGCAGCGGGCTTGTCGCCGAGCTGTGCTGCCGCGATTTCCTTTTCCTTCGCGATGACATCGGCAGGAATGCTGTCCGGGTTCAGATACTGGGGCTTGAACGCAGCAATGTGCATGCATATGTCGTTGAGGGCGGCAGTATTCGACGTGTCGCCTTCGACATCGATCATGACTCCGATTCTTCCGCCCATGTGGAGGTACATTGCGCATGTGCCCTTGCTCTCCCATTTCACGGCCCTGCGGATCTGCATGTTCTCGCCTGTGACGGCGATATTCTGCGTGAGGGCGTCCTTTTCCTTCTCAAGGACTTTCGCGAGAACGTCTCCGTCTCCGGATACATTCAATGTGTTTTGGGCTATGCCCTTCACGAATTCACGGAACTTGTCATTCTTCGCGACGAAGTCCGTTTCACAGAGGATCTCGACGAGCGTCCCCTTGTTTCCGCTTATGCAGGAGGCTATGAGTCCCTCCTTGACGGTCTTGCTCGCCCTCTTTTCAGCTTTGGCGGCCCCTGATTTCCTGAGTATGTCGACCGCCTTTTCCATGTCCCCGTTTGAATCTACCAGGGCTTTACGGCAGTCCATCATTCCGGCTCCTGTCTTTTCGCGGAGCTCCTTTACCTGTAATGCGCTTATTTCAGCCATAAATATTCAAATCTCCAAGATTAATTTTATTCAGCTTTCTTTTCTGCAGGTTTTTCCTGTTTCTTCGCTTCCGGCTTCTTTGCGGCCTTGGGCTTTTCAGCCTTTGCCGGCTTTTCAGCGGCAGGTGCTGCCGTGGCGGCCTTTACTTCCCCCTCTTTGGCGGGGGCTGCAGCGGCTGCTGCAGGAGCTGCGTCCTTCTTGTCAGCGGCCTTGGGGGCTGCTGCTTTCCTGGGGGCGGCATGTCCAGCATCCCTTCTCTGTCCGTGACCGGCGCCGCCGTCTCTCCTCTGTCCACCGGCTCCGCCTCTTCTCGGAGGACGTTTCTGCTGGGGGGCGTCTTTCTGTTCGGCCTGTCTTGCTGCATTTTCAGCTGCTTCAGCGGCCTGGCGTTCACCTGCGGTCCTCTGGTAGATCTCGTTCGCGTAGCATATGCTTTCAGCGAGGACGTCGACGATAACCTTGATTGATCTGACGGCGTCATCGTTCGCAACGATGGGAAAATCGACCTGGTCGATGTCTGCGTTCGTGTCGACGATCGCGACCACGGGTATTTTAAGTTTCATGGCTTCCCTGACGGCGATCTCTTCCTTGCAGATGTCAACTACGACAAGTGCTGCCGGAAGCTTCTTCATCTTTACTATGCCGTCGAGATTCTTGTGCTGTTTCAGGGTGTCCCTGTTGAGGGATGAAAGTTCCTTCTTCTTGAGGCCGGAAGTTTCGGGGTTCGCAATAAGTATGTCGGACTCGAGCATCTTGGTGACGCTCTTCTGGATCGTGGTGTTGTTCGTCAGGGTTCCTCCGAGCCAGCGCTCAGTTACGTGGAACATGCCTGTCTTGACGGCCGCTTCCTTGACGACTTCCTGTGACTGGCGCTTCGTCCCTACGAAAAGGATATTTCCGCCATTCATCACTGTCCTCTGGAGGAAATTGCTGGCCTCGGCGATCTGGCGCATGGTCTTGGTGAGGTCGATAATGTAGATTCCGTTCTTCTCCCCGAAGACATAGTCCTTCATCTTGGGGTTCCAGCGTTTTGTCTGATGTCCGAAGTGGACACCTGCTTCCATCAGATCCTTGATAGTCAGCTTAGCCATCACATCCTCCATTTTTCATTGCGGCATCTTTGCCCGGTCTCTCTTTGGAGCCAGGAAGAATGCCATTGGTTAACTTATTCCCGGAAAGGCGGTTACCCTTCTACGGGGACGAAAAGGCCTGTATTATATCATCAAGGTCGGTAATAGCAAGGCGATATGTTCATATTTTATTGATCAGGCGCTTGAAGAAGTGGAATATAAAATTATTGTATTGGGCTGCGAAATTTATGGACAGATTGATTTCGGGATGGTTCCTGTGCAGGATGACCATCAAATCATCCAATCTCGCAATTTCTTTGTGCGCCCGTAGCTCAATTGGATAGAGCGTCTGGCTACGGACCAGAAGGTTAGGGGTTCAAATCCCTTCGGGCGTACCACTTCTAATTTTTCCTGTCTTTTATTTGCAAAAAGCCTTGACATATCATAGTTCTAAATTATAATTCTATTATATTCTATTGCATACTTCTATTAAAAAGGCGCTTGGATTATGGATGCAGCATGGACTTCCAATGAATACGCTGGGAAAAGGAGCTTTGGCCTCCCTGCGCACATAATGCTGGCGGAAAGGCTCCACTCGATGATAAAGTCGGGTGCGCTTAAGCCGGGCTACCGGTTTCCCCCTACCAAGGAATTTGCATCCCAGTTGAAAACCTATCCTCTTGCCGTACATGAGGCATTCAAGATTCTTTCCGGCGAAGGCCTTGTCGAGCGGAGGCACCGCAGCGGAACCTTCGTGAGCAGCAGTTCATCGGTGCTCGGCTCGGTGGCCATATATCTCGGAATGGACATAATGGGATCGAATTATTTGAATTTCTACCGCCTGGTCTATGCGGAGCTGGAGAACCTTTTGAAGAATGAAGGAATCAGGTATTCGACTCTTATCGATCCCAGGGGCGACGACAGGGAGAATGAACCCTGGGAGGATCTGGCCAGATCGATTGAAAGAAAGAAATATCAGGGGATCATCGCCCTTGTCGCCGACGAACCCAGGATGAAATGGCTTTCCCGCCTGAACGTCCCCGTATCGAGTTTTAATGACATGCGGTCGGATATGTACGATTTCGCCATGAAGAGCGTGACGGCCCTGAAAGACAAGGGATGCCGTTCCTGCGGCATCATCACGTCCTTGTTGAAAAATTCGAAATTCCCGAAACAGGTCATGGACGCTGCCAAAAGGCACAATATGAAAATGAACAATGAATGGATTATGCTGCCTGAGGAAGAATGGGTGCCGGGTCCGGCGATGGAACGGTTCGGATATGAGCAATTCCCAAAAATCTGGAATTTGAAGAGACGCCCCGATGGTCTCATAGTGTTCCCCGATACGCTTTTGCCGGGAATCATAGCCGCAATGGTCCAGGTCAAGGCCAGAGTCCCTGAGGATTTCAAATTCGCCATACATATGAACAAGGGGAATGGAATTCTCTGCCCGTTTCCTGCGGCATTCATAGTATCCGATCCCAAGGATTACGCTGTGGCATTGGTCAAACAGCTCAAGATAAAAATTTCAGGCCAGGACATCGTACCTGAAGATTTTCTTTTCGAAACCATGGAGTTTAAAACGCAAGGAGGATCATGAGTGCGCCAAGGCCAGAATTAAAATCTCCAGGAAGTAAAATATTTTCGTGGCGAAAATATTTTACGCTCATAGAATTACTCGTGGTAATTGCGATCATCGCAATTCTCGCGGCGATGCTCCTGCCGGCGCTGAAAAGCGCCAAGGACATGGCAAAACGTTCGGCATGCATAAGCAATATGAAGCAAGTCACTCTTTCCCTGCATAATTATGCCTCCGACAATAACACGGATCTGCCGAAGCATTACGACACCTTTAACACCTTCATGGGTGTGCCATGGAACTTAGACAGGTTCTTTCCCGATTACGTCACCGCCAAAATAGCCAACTGCCCCAGCCTGCCCGAGGATCCGTCATATAATAATATCACCTTCAACATCGTCGGCGGGGATTCGTCTGAGTTCAAACCGTCAGGGGATCCTTCCAACGGATATCAGTGCATATCGGTGAGGAGGCTTGGAAAATATGAGAACACCCTGGACTGGAGTTTATCTGGGGCTGATCCTTCGCGACGTGTCCTTGCCGGGGACATGTTCTACGGCTGGGACGGCGCCAGCAGCAATAACACGTGGATATACGCAATGTATGGAGGGAAATACAGCGTTGCGCACGAAGGGCGCGGCAGCACCTCCGGATATGAGGACGGTCACGCTGAATGGGGTACGAACCCCCTTGGCAGGCAGTGGTTCAGCTGGACCGAATGGAACAGCAGGCTTGGCTGCTGGGGCGGCGGCGGACCTTATTGGAGTTACCACTGGACTGGCAGGCCCACCATATATGTCGGGAAATAAACTTTTATATATAGGAGATGTAGAAATGTCAAAGAAAATCCTTGTATTGTTTTTGTGCCTTTCTGTGATGGCATTAAGCGTTCTGGCCGGTGGCGGGCGCAACCGTGTAATGGGCGGCGGGCTGGAGATCCAGCCGGTCTCCGTGCCGGTCAAGGTGGACGGAGACCTGGAGGAATGGGACGAGTCCCGGGCACAGCTCCTCACTCTCACCATTGAACTCAACGCCTCGAAAATGGAAGTGCCGATGTCGCAATATTCCGCGAAGATAGCATTCATGCACGACAAGGACGCGCTGTACGCGGGAGTATGGTGGAGCGATCCCACGCCGCTCGGTCCGGAAACCTCACCCGGATGCACACCGTCCGGCGACGGCTTGATCCTGGGCGTGCCGCTTGACGGCATGCGGCATCTCGCATTCTGGCGCGAGCCCGGCGGCACGGCAGTCCGCGCAGTCATGTCGGTGGGCGATGCGCCATTGTCCGGGGGCAGGGAATTGAAAGGTGTCAGGCAGGGATACAAAGTCGTCGGCAAGAATGCCTACATGCAGGAGATCGCCATTCCCTGGAGCGAGCTTGGAGGCAGGCTCGCGCCCGGCAAGGAGGCGCGCATCGGCGTCGAGCTGTGTTTCGGCGGGCTTGACCCGGCAGCCGGATACAAGGCGTGGCAGAGCAACAGCGCGGCCAGAATCATGCTTCCGGACAACCGATGGGGAGGCAGGATGTGCTGGGGGTTCATGGACGGCATCTGCTCGCCCGACCTGCCGTCTTCGGGATTCGATCCGGCCAACGGCGCCGAGGTGAAGTGCATGCCCGCCGGAAGCGTGTCCGGCGCCAATCCGCCAGTCATGTTTAACGGCAACGAACAGACCCGCACAACGAAAATGATCGCTGTCCCCGCAGGTAAAATCACGGTGGATGGTGATTTTTCCGCAGGAGAATGGGATGACAGTAGCGGCACCACTATCTCCTCTGAATCCACGCTTCTCCCCAGCCGCTACGCCACCAAGGTTCATTTCGCGTATGCCGCCGATGGTCTCTACGTCGGACTGCGCTGGCTCACAGGAGGGGCGCATCTGAACATCAACAATCCAGCCGTGAGCGCCCACGGATACGACGGAGGAGACGCCGTCCAGATCCGCCTCGGAACCGACCGAGTCACACATATCGACGCCTGGTACTACGACGAGGGGAAAAAGCCGTTCATCGTCCTGGATTACGGAGCGAGTTTCAACGATGGGAAAGAGATGGACGCCATCGCCAAGGGCGCTAGGATGTCCATCAGGACGTTGCCCGAGGGCGCCCATTCGACAGGCTCAGGACAAGGCTACACACAGGAGCTGTTTTTCCCGTGGCCCATGATCACGAAGTCGGGGCAGGCGTTGAAGGAAGGAGACTCATTCCGCGTGATTTTCGATCTTTTCTACAGCGGACTTGAAGGCAACCGCATTCCATTCATCATCAACACGAAGCTGGCGCAATCCACCGGTGTGGCGGCGCTGCCGTTCACCGCTCCCCGCGATGGTTTCTACTCCGCGCTGATCTCGAACAGCAATGGTGAAGTGATCCGCAGGCTCCTGACCCATGCCAAACTGCGCAACGGGCAGGAGATCGAGTGGGATGGACTTGACAACGACGGCAAGCCGGCGGCGCCGGGCAATTACTCTTTTCGTGGGCTGCACCACACCGGTGTCGGACTTAAATATCTGACCACCTATAACAACCCCGGAACGCCGCCATGGCAGAATGACGACGGCACGGGAGACTGGGGAGGAGACGAATCGTCGCCAAATACAGTTGCCGCCGACGACCAGGGCGTCTATCTCGGATGGCCAGGCGCGGAAATGTCCGATGGCATCATCGGATGCGATTTCAACGGCAAAAAACGCTGGAGATTCTTCTCGACGCCTTCCCCGACCTCTGTAAGCTCCTGCCTTTTGGCGTCCGACGGACAATATCTGTATTTCGCCCACGAGGTAAATGCGACATCTTCCAGCCAGGAAGGGAAGGATGTTTCCTATTTTAAAACGATCATCACCTGCCTTGACCGCGCCACAGGAAGGCGGACGGAATTCTCGCTAGCCAAAAGTTTTCCGGAAATAAGCCGGCATAGTGTCCCGAAGGATAAAGTCAGCTGGTGGTGGGATATCTTCAAGGACAAGAGCTTCTCGCTCGACACCTGCGGAATCCAGGACGAGTATCACATCACCGGCCAATGCTATGGAGCGGATCTCGCAGGTCTAGCCGCCCGCGACGGAAAGTTGTATTTCAGCCTGCGGGCCACGAATGAGATCGTGGTCTATGAGAGCGGGAAATTCGACACAGCCTTGAAAGATGCCGCTGATTTCAGCACCGCAGTGGAAGCATCAAGCCGCTGGAAGATCGACAAGCCGGGCGGACTCGCCTTCTCGCCGGACGGACAGTTGTTCGCAATCAGCGGCCGCTCGGTCATGCGTGTTGATCTTGTCAACGGGACAGCGGCCGAAGTGGTGAAAGCCGGCCTCTCCGCCCCGGTTGGCCTTGCAATTGACAAGGAAGGCGTTCTCTACGTCTCGGAATGGGGCGACGCGCAATGCGTCAAAGTTTTCTCGAAGGAAGGCAAACCGTTGCGGATGATCGGGCTGCCAGGCGGAAGACCATGGATCGGAAAATACGATCCGAAGGGCATGCTGATGCCGCGCGGCATCGCCGTTGACAAGGAGGGCAAGCTCTGGGTGGCGGAGAATGATTCCCAGCCCCGCCGCGTCAGCGTCTGGAACGCCAAAACCGGCGAGCTGGTCAGGGAATTCATCGGCGGAAGCCACTATGGCGGGATTGGCGGCGGACAGGTTGATCCCAGGAACTCCTCTCATGCACTGTCGGCATGGGGGACGCTTTTTGAAATCAACCTTGAAAAAGGAGGATACCGTCCCCTCGCCAATCTCTGGCGGCGCACGTCGTTAAACGCATGTTTCTCTCCATTGACTTCTCTTTCCGGCAAGAAATTCCACGACATCGACGGCAGGCGTTTCACCGTTAATTCGGTCGGATATTGCATGGTGCTGAGCGAACTTAAGAACGACATGACGGCGCTTCCCCGGGCGGCAGTCGGAGGCGTGCCAAACCGGAACGATTGCGCGCTGATCAACAAGGGACTTCGAATCAGAAACCTGATTATGCCCATCTATCCGGAGTTCATGTACGGACATCCCGACGAGAACTTCGCCTGGACAGATCTCAACGGAGACGGAATGGCCCAGTCCGATGAAATGCAGTGGCGGAAGAAATCACCGGAACTGCCGATCCTTGCCAACAAGACCTGGGACAACGGCGCGCTTGACGGGAAACACAACCTTGTGATGGGGACGATGAGTGACGAGGCTGTCATCCGCCTGGTGTTCCAGGGGTTGACGGAGAGCGG
>JBAQUG010000479.1:0-3873 GCA_049297395.1 Victivallales bacterium
GATTTTGGGGCGCTGGTGGTTACCATGCTGGTTGATGGCTTGAGCAAAAAATATGCATTCCGCGCAAAAAGTTCAATATAAGGATATGGAGAAGACAACCGATGGAAATTAATTTGACAAACACGCCTTTCAGCCGATTTGGGTCATGGCTTGCTTTTCAGCGGATAGAAGAGAGCCACGGCAATATTGAGAAAGGCCTGTGGCTGAAAACAGTTTCGGCCAGGGCATCTGCGGGAAAATATTTTCTGCGGTTCGAATTGACCAGGGACAATGAAGCGGTTCCGTTTACTGAAACACTCCGGGAATCCTCATTGTATCTGAAGGCGGATGGCGGCGAAGCTGAAATATGCTTTGAGAATGACGAGACAATAAGGATATCAGCCCGGGGGGTCGGGGTGCGTCTGGCAAACAGGGAAGGCAAGGATGCGTATCATTGCACCTACGCCCGTTTCCAGGAACCTGGCCGCAGCGTCATGTTCAATTCGACAAGATACGGCGGCGACATCATGATGATTACCGCCCTGCAGGGCACGCTGGTACTTGATGCTCCATGGGTGAGCGACATGCTGCCGATCCTCGGCTCCCCGCATATCGCAGTTTCCTGTGCGCCGGACGCCACTTCCAATTCCATTGACCTTGCACTGGAAATGAATGAATATCCGCAGTGGTCGCCGGGCAAATACAACGCATCGATCCCTGAATTGCTGCACTCTGTCAGGGCGGACCTGGAACAATGGAAGGCCCGCACTCCACGCGTCGCCGACGGATACCGTGCCGCCGCAGGCACTGCCGCCTATCTCATGTGGTCATCGGTTGTAAGTCCCCGGGGCATCCTGGAACGCACCGTGGGGATATCCGGAATGATCGGCTTTGAGAACATCTGGGGGTGGGACAATCTTTTCGAGGGGATTGCCCACGGCTACTTCAGTCCCGAAATCGCCTGGAACAACCTGGTGGTCCGCTTTGACGCCCAGGGGAAAAACGGCGCCGTCCCCCAGACCATGCTTGATCTGACAGCCCAGCACCATTACCCGCCGCGTCCTCTGGAAGGATGGGCCATGCAGATGATGCGGAAACAGTTCTCCTTTTCCAAACAGCAGGTGGCGGAGTTCCTTCCAAAACTCGAGCGCAATACGGAATGGTGGTTCCGCTGCCGCAGCAAAGACGGCATTATCTGCCACTACTGGCATGGCAATGACAGCGGCGCCGACAACTCATCGGCTTTTGATGCGACACCGTGGATAGAGGCGCCAGACCTCAATGCATATCTCGTCCTGCAGTGCCGCGCCCTGGCGGAGATGGCCCGAAGACTTGAAGATGCAGACAAGGCAGAACAATGGACCAGGAAGGGAAAAGAGGTATTGGACGCGCTACTCAGCCGCCTATGGAACGGCAGGCAGTTCATGGTGCGGAGAGTGGACAATGGGCAGCTCATTCCCAGTACCAGCCTTCTGGTCTACATGCCGGTTATTCTTGGCGATTTACTGCCAAAGGACATTATTCGGATTCTGGCGGAAGACCTTTCCCGCGAGGATGCTTTCCTGACTCCGTGCGGCCTGGCCAGCGAGGACAAGCGCAGTCCGCTTTTCCGCACCAACGGCTATTGGCGCGGCCCTGTCTGGCCATCATGGACCATGCTGGCCGTTGATGGCCTCCATCGGGCGGGCGAACAGGCATTGTCCCGGGAAATCGCAAAAAGGTATTGCGACAATGTACTGAAACACGGCTTCAACGAGAACTACCATCCCTTTTCAGGAAAAGGAAACGGGTGCCCTTCCGTCATGTGGGCTCCAAGCGTATTTCTCATCATGGCGGGAGAATACCTGTAGGTCAATTAGTGGAGGTAATTTCAAAACTAGGAATTCAGGAGTCAGAATCCAGGAGACAAAATTAAATTTGAACTCAAATCCGGTTTTAATCTCGAAAAAAGAGGACATGAAAATAATGAAGGAATTAAAGCCGGGTTCCGGCGTGTCAGCATTACGGCATTTCGGCATTGCCGGAAAACTGTTGAACTGGAAAAATCTCAAACCTCCGTGCAGGTTCACACTCATTGAGCTGCCTGTAGTGAGTTGGGCAAAGGCGAAAGCCTTTACCCTTATCGAACTGTTGGTCGTGATTGCGATCATCGCAATCCTGGCGGCGATGCTCCTGCCGGCCCTGAAGAATGCAAGGGATACGGCGAAAGCGATCTCCTGCACCAACAACCTCAAGCAGCTTGGCTTTGGCTATTTCAATTATGTCGGCGACTACGGCGAAAACCTGCCCCCCTGCAAAGAACAGTATACATTGCCTGACCTCGTTACTCCCAGGTTTCTCTGGAGCAACCTGATTGGTCCGTACATCGGCGAATCGGAGCGTTATTCTACCTTTTTGAACATTAATGGAGCCCACAGCAACGCATGGAAATCCGGCGGGTTGCTGGAGTGTCCGTCCGTTACTGATATCCGGAATAAAGTAGCCTACTATTCCCACTACGGAATGAATATGTATGCAGTCGGAGGAAAAGACAACGGAGCGTATAAGGGCTATCACCGATTGAGCGAAGTCCGCAAACCCGACGGCAAGCTCCTGCTGATCGACAGCTTCAGCAAGAGGTTGACTGCCCCATACGGCATGTGCGAGATAGGTTATGACTGGGGGGTTCCCGATGGCACCTGGGGATTGCGACATGGAGGAGGCGGCAAGCTCGCCAACGTGCTGTTCTGCGATGCCCACGTCAGCGCAATGAACATTGATGAGCTTGTTGAAAAACCTATCTATGGTTCAGCAGGCATCAGCGTCATATGGGGCTGGGGACAATAAAGCTGGAGCATATCAGGGCCTGTCCAGGCACAGGAAATAGTATTTAAGGCAATATGCCCCCTGCGGGCTCGCCCCGCAGGGGGCAAAGACTTGGAAGGCCAACGGAATGGGTATCTCGTCAATCTCCCTTTCCTGCCAGATAAACTGGCAGGGGAGGCTTAAAACAGAAAGTTCATGTCCAATAAAATAAAAAGGAGAAAACCAGCAATGAAAAAGAATCTGAAATTGGTGATTGCGTTCCTGTCCGTCATGTGTTCCTGTGTCTGGGCTCAGGCGGGATTTGTCGACAAGGAGAATCTAGTCAACGAGGAATTTTCGGAAAAGACGGAGAGTTATGATGGGAATGTGGAAATCAAAGATGGGAAGGCCGTATTTTCAGCCGGCAGGCTTGGAAAGTATAATGGCGCACTGCTTCTCTTCAGGAAAGCACTTCAACTTCCAAAAGAGAAGGACAAGTTCCTGCATCTGAAGATGAAGATTGACGGCTTCTCGGAAAAGACGGGGAAAGAGGATTTTTCCTGTTCCGCCAGGATATTCCTTACACCGGAGCTGCCCACGCCGGCTACGGAGCCTTACATCAACCCGAATGTACTATGGTTGTTTGTGGAGTACAGCAATAAAACTGCGAGCGTTTCCCTGTACAGCAAGGCCAACGAGGAGAAATTTGGAACGCTTCTCTACAAGACAACAGCAGAACCGGGCTTATTCCCATTGGAAATGGATCTTTATTTCAATACTGAAGCCTACCGTGTCTCATTTGACAGGCCATTGAAGACGGACAAGGGCAACGTCTCGGGCTACCATAAGCTTCCACCGGACATCTGGAAGGACAGCATCAGGTTTGGGATGAGGATTGTCAACCACATGGATGACATCAACAGCCAGATGACATTGGACAGGATATCCATAGGCATCGCAGAAAAGGAGTCCAAATGAGCAAGGCAGGAAAATCAACCATCAGCATGCCGCCGCTTAAAATGAAAACGATCCTGAAATACTTCTGCGGTCTTGCTGCGGCAGTTTCGCTGCCAATGCTTCTGGGCGCACAGGAATCAGCGCGCATAAATG
>JBAQUG010000480.1:0-2656 GCA_049297395.1 Victivallales bacterium
GTCTTAGGATATCCTTCATTTCCGGAGATATGGATTGCGCCGAAAAGTCATTTATAGAATCTGAACTGAAATTCAGCACATGGCTTGATGTTGAGAGGAAAAGCATAGAGCATGTAATTTATACTGAAGACCCCAGATCCGCCGTGGAGGCAGCCCTGAAGATAAATTCTATCGCCAGGGATCTCAGGAAAAAAAATACAAAGATATCAAAGCCGAAACTTGAAGTTCTCAAGAAGGAGGACTGGGCTGAGGCCTGGAAAAAGCATTTCAAGGTCCAGCATGTTACAAAACGGGTAGTGATCAGGCCTTCCTGGCTGAAATATATTGCTAAAAAAGATGAAGTTATCATAGATATCGATCCAGGCATGAGTTTTGGCACTGGAAAACATGCGACTACGAGATTCTGCCTGAAAATGCTTGACCGTATCGCGAAGGAGGCCGATGTCTCCAGGATGACAGTCCTTGATGCCGGCTGTGGATCAGGAATACTGAGTATTGGAGCTGTAAGACTTGGATTTGAAAAGATTACAGCATTTGACTTTGATCCTGAATCAGTAGTAATTGCCAAGGAAAATTTTGATATCAACAGGATTCCCGGAAGCAAGGCTTCAGTCGACGATGCTGAACTGTCAAAATTCAAGGAGCATGAAAAGTTCGATGTCGTTGTCGCCAATATAATCTCCGACATTCTAATCGTTAACCGTGGAAAACTTGATTCCTTGCTGAAAGCTGATGGATACCTGGTGCTTGCCGGAATACTTTCGACTGATTATCCCAAAGTCCGTAAGGCTTTTAAAGGGATTGGTTTCAAGGAAATACATAAATCCTCTGAAAATGAATGGACAGGTGGCTTGTTCAGGAGAAATTTCAAATAAGGACGATAATGTTTATGATATACAACGTTTCAGATCTTCCCAATGGAAAGCAGCTTTCAACCATTCTGCCTGAATTTTTCTGTCTCAGTGGAGGTGTTCAGGTTATTGCTGATAAATGCCTGTCGGCAGGATATTCCATTAAAAAAATAGAAGATGGTAAAATCAAAATAGAACATTCAACTGTTCCTGATCTTATGCTTGCCCTTGGAGCATTGATATGTGAAGATATCAAGGAAGCAGAAAATATTGTTGCTCCAATTGAATTCAGGGGCTTGATGCTTGACTGTTCCAGGAATGCGGTACCGAAACTTGAATATCTCAAGGAATCATTGTCAAGGCTTGCCTTGATGGGGCTCAGCCATTTCTGCCTGTATACGGAGGATACATACGAAGTAATTGGAGAGCCTCTGGTTGGATACGGGAGAGGAAAATACACGAAGATTGAACTCAAGGAAATCGTAGATTTCTGCGAGGGAATAGGAATAACTATGTTTCCGTGCATACAGACGCTTGGACATCTTGAACAGGTTCTCAAATATGGCAAATATTATAAGCACCGCGACACGGATCGGGTATTGAATGCATGTGACGAAAAGACATATGAGTTTGTAGACAAGATCATCTCCGAGGCGATAGGCCCTTATAAGAGCGATCTGATACATCTTGGAATGGATGAATGCTGGGGTATCGGCAGAGGAAATGCTTTCAAGGAGAATACTCCGATAAAGCCTCTGGAAATTTATGCGAAACATGTAGCCAGGGTCGCTGAGATCTGCAGGACAAAAGGGCTTAAGCCTATCATATGGGGGGATTTTGTCATTGGAATGTCCGGAGAGAAGGAGATGGATGAAAGCGAAGCCTCCATAATTCCAAAACACGTGATAATGAACTACTGGAACTATTATCACAGCGACAAACAGAAATATCTTGACGAGATAAATAAATATAAAAAACTTGATTATGATCCGATTGTTTCGCCTGGACTGCAGACGTGGGGCCGTTTCTGGATAAATCATGGCATGGTCCAGAAGACAGTCAAACCCTGCATGGATGCGGTACATGAACTGGGGATCAAAAGGGTTCTCATGACGATGTGGGGAGATGACGGGCACGAAAATCTTTTTGAAGGCGATTATCATTCCCTGGCTTATTTCCTGTCATTCTGCCTTAATTCTTCGCCAACCGATGAATTCTGGAAACTGAGAGCCGCGAAGATTTGTTCGGTTCCGGTTGCGAAGTTCGCAAAATTCAGCGAACTTGACGTCCTTGACAAGCTTCCCGGACTCAAGAACGGATATTTCAAGCCTACATCGAAAATGCTCTTCTACGATGATCCGCTGTATGGAATCATAAATAGAATGTTTTCAAATGATAAAGTTTCAGACATTTTCCTGAAGATATCGAAATTTTATAAAAATGCCGGCAATAGCTCAGTCAGGCACGCAGATATTTTCAGGCTTGCCTCCCTTTATTCATCGATAATAGCGTTGAAGTTCAGGATCTGCATGGATTCAAGGAACGCATATGAGTCGAAAAAGAAGATGGCTTTGAAAACCCAGATGAAGGAACTTTCAAGACTTGAGGATAAAATAAAGAAGTTCCATAAGCTCTACAGGAAGCTCTGGCTCAGGGAGAGAAAACCGTTCGGGCTTGAAGTGATGGACCAGAGGTTTGGAGGGATGATCATCCGGGTGAAATGCATGCGCGAAACATTGAAGAAATATGTCGACGGGAAAATAACGACCATTCCCGAATATGAGCTTGAAGATCCGGAAGGAATC
>JBAQUG010000481.1:0-12307 GCA_049297395.1 Victivallales bacterium
CTGAAACCCATGACAACAGCAGGCTTGCCTCTGTTTCTCCAACCTATGCCCAGATGCGGACCGCTCTCTGCGCTCTCGCTTCGAGCAATGGGGCCTTTGGCTTTACCAACGGCGTGGAATGGTTCGCCACCGAGAAAGTCGATGTCCACGAGGCGAACGCCCTGAACTGGGGCGCCAACGAGAACCAGATACCGCATATCCGGAGGCTGAACTCAATTCTTTTCTGCCATCCGGCATTCCACAACTCCGCAAGAATCAAATTCCTTGATTCGGGGAATTCGAATGCCCTGGCGTTCATAAGGAGCGATGAAGGCAACGAGAGGAGGCTTTTAATCCTCCTGAATATCAGCTGTGAGAAGGTGTCGAATCTATCCTGGAGTGCGGCTGATGTCCCTTTCGAATGCAAGTCGCTGCTGGACCTCATCAGCGAGGAATATTTCATTCCGACTGAAACGGCTGGAGACAAGTATTCGCTTCTTCTCGCCCCGGGGCAGGTGCTCTGCCTCACTTCAAACATTGACGAACTCAAGCAGATAACGAATTTCGAGACCAGGGAATTCAGGAAGCCCGGGAAGATTGTCCGTCAGACCGCGCAGGCTGTCGCCCTGGATGTCATCTGCAGGAAAAACCGTTCGAATATAATTGTGGATCAGGATTCCCAGGAGCTTTCCCTGGAGATGCTGAAGGATCCGTATGAATTCATGTCCAATCTCTACAGGGATGACGGGGAGATACCCGTAGTGGTATGGGACTGGCCTTCGGACATGAAGCGCATGGTCATGGTTCCGCCGGGCCACCATATACTGATGAAATCCAGGATAAGGTTCCATGCCAGGATCACCGATGAGGGCAGGATAATAAGACAGAGATTCAGCCTCAAGGATGACAATGGCGTCTACTTCGCGTTGTTCACTCCAATGCCTGTGCCCAGGCATCACACGGAGCTGAAGGTCAAGCTCTCCGTATATGCTGAAAAGAAATCGCTCAGGGAGGAGGCTTTGATACTGCTGCTGGCGGCGGACGACACCAGGATTAAATCAGTCTACAACAACGACGACATACGTTCTGACAACATGGTTTTCCTCGGGACGAATGGCCGTGGAGCAATGCTGAGGCCGTCTCTTAAGTGGGCTGAACTCAGAAGCCGTTACGACGCCTTCCTGGCTGCAAACCTGAGTCCTGAATATCCGGAGGACAGGCACGTAATGTGGAGGCGCTGCAGGGCCTGGGTCGACTTCCATGGGAGGAAGGAGTGCTTTGCTCTTGACACCATTGACAACTTCACGCTTCTCAACAATGGAGGAAGCGGAACCTGGAACTTCCATATCCCGGTGGGCAATGGATTGTTTGTCGATGTGGGCTTGACACTTTCAATGTTCAAGAACGAGAATGCAGTCAAGATGGATATCGTGAGGCATGTCGCGAAAAACGACAATGAATACCTTTCAGACGACATGCCGGTCAAGATCATCATCCGTCCCGACATTGAGGACAGGAACTTCCATCATGAAACCAAGGCGATGTATGGAGCAGAGCAGCAGTTCCCTAAGTCAGTCGAGGCTGCAAGCCGGTCAATGACTTTCTCGCCCACCGGGGACAGGAGCCTTCTGATAACAGCCTGCAAGGGTAAATTTGTGGGGGTGCCTGAATGGCAGTATTCCATATACACTGAGAACGAGGCGTCCAGGGGGCTGGATCCGTTCAGCGATCTTTTCAGCCCCGGATATTTTGAAATAACACTTGCAGGAGGAGAATCCGATCAGATCATAGGCCAGGTTCTGACTCCGTGGGAAAACAAGAGGATCGCAATCAGGCAGGCACCGGTGAAGGAGGAGCAGGCTGATACCGAATTCGACAAGGTCCTTCTTGGTGCGATGGATCATTTCATTGTCAAAAGAGACAAACTCAAGACCGTGATAGCCGGATATCCGTGGTTCCTGGACTGGGGACGGGACACCTTGATCTGCGCTCGGGGCCTCATATCGGCCGGCAAGATAGATGAAGTGTCCGAGATACTCCTGCTTTTTGCTAAATTCGAGGAAAATGGAACTTTGCCCAACATGATCCATGGCGCACATGCCGGCAACCGGGATACGAGCGACGCCCCGCTCTGGCTTTTCACCGCCTGCAGGGATTTCTGCATCAAAACTGGTGGCAATGCTTTTCTCGATACGGTTATAGAGGGCAGGGGCAGGCTGATTGGAATTCTTGAAAGCATAGCCGATAAATATATTGAAGGGACTCCGAACGGAATCAAGGTTGATCCTGATTCAGGACTGGTCTTCAGCCCTTCCCATTTCACCTGGATGGATACGAATTATCCTGCGGGAACCCCCCGCGAGGGATACCCGGTGGAAATCCAGGCGCTCTGGTTCGCAGCCCTTTCCTTCCTGTCCGAAAACAGTTCGGACAAGAGATGGCCGCAGCTGGCTGAGAAAGCAAGGAAATCCTTTATGGAGCTCTTCTATCTGGAAAATGAAAGATGGCTCGCGGACTGCCTCCACGCTGAACGCGGACAGCCTGCTTCAAAGGCGGAAAAAGGCGACGCCCTGAGGCCAAATCAGTTGTTTGCACTGACACTCGGCCTTGTCGACGACATCCGTTTGAAAAACAATATCCTCCTTGCCACTTCATCGCTTCTGATACCCGGAGCCATCCGCTCCCTTGCTGACAGACCGGTGACCCGTCAGCTTCCTGTCTTCGGAAAGAACGCAGGACTCATAAATGATCCAGTCAACCCGTACTGGGGGAGATATGAAGGGGATGAGGACTTCAGGAGAAAACCGGCCTATCACAACGGTACTGCGTGGACCTGGCCTTTTCCCTCATACTGCGAAGCTTATTATCTGACTTTCGGCAATTCCGGCAGGAAAACAGCGAAGGCGATACTGGCCTCTTCAAAACTGCTCCTTGAAAGCGGCTGCATCCATAATATCCCGGAGATCCTCGACGGGGATGCACCTCACTGCCAGCGTGGATGCGATGCACAGGCCTGGGGGGTGACAGAACTCTACAGGGTCTGGAAATTGCTGAAATGATACGATTCGGCCTCTGCTGTCTTTTCGTCAAGGAACCCATAAGGTTCAGGACGACAACTGCGGCATCACTGAAGACTCTCACCCGTCGGAAGAGACTTGAGAAGCTCAGTTCCATCTGCCTCGGGAATGCTGAAAATATCAAGGCTGCGCTTCTTGTGCTTGAAAGGTTGAAGATAAAATCTTTCAGGATGTCATCCGGACTTTTTCCAGTCTATACGCACCCCGAGGCCGGTTATAGAATCAATGAACTTCCGGATGCAGACAGGATCAAGGAAATTCTCCGTAATGCAGGGTGCTTTGCCTCCGAGAATAACATCAGGCTCAGCTTCCATCCTGACCAGTTTGTCGTCCTTTCATCACCCAGGGGGGAAGTCGTTGCGAATTCCGCAAAGGAGCTTGCCTATCATGCGATCCTTGCGGATCTGACCGGCGCCGAAGTGATCAATATCCATCTCGGCGGAAGATACGGCTCCAAAAAGGAAGCAATGGAAAGATTCATGAATAATTTTGAAAAACTTCCGGAAAATGTAAGCAGGAGGCTGAGTATTGAGAACGATGATGTTTCATACACTCCTTCCGATCTTTACGGATTGTGCATGGAACTTTCACTGCCCATGGTCTACGATGTCCATCACCACAGGTGCAACCCCGACGGACTTTCCATCAAGGAGGCGACAGACCTTTGCCTGGACACTTGGAAACGTCTGGGAAGGGAGCCGTATTTCCATATATCATCCCCAAAGGATGGCTGGTCGGGCAGAAATAAAAAACCCCATTCCGACTACATAAATCCGGAAGATTTTCCGGAATACTGGCTGAAACTCAAAAAGGATTTCACCCTCGACGTAGAAGCTAAAGCCAAGGAGTTGGCCGTTGTAAAGTTAATGGCGAATATGGGGATGGGCTGAGCTGCAAAAGTATGTTGGGGTTTCTGTGTCCGCCGTAGCATCTTAGCGAAGGAGGAAGCCCGACAATTATCAGGTCTTTGGATAGGCGGTTTAATACTAAGTTGCAATCAAAGAGCACGTCAGCAGAGTGACGTGGCTACAATAAATCCAGGCTATAGTCGCGTCACTCTGCTGACGCGTTCCTTTCCCAATGAATGCAACTCGGTATAAAAACCACCTTGCTTGCAAGGATAAATATATTTGAGCGATTACTCCAATATCATCGGGCCTCCATTGCCCGTATCTGAATTCCCTTCCTTCTCGTCCTCCGCCGGTTCGGCATAGATGTTCAAGGCTATCTTCTTGAATGCATTCAGCAGGAAATCAGCATTTCCGAAGTTCTCGCTTTTGCCGCTTATTTTCCCGTCCGCTATTTTCTGTACGTCAATCGTGATAGATTCATCGGAAGTGAAGAAGGCCTTTATGTCATTCGTGTTTCTTTTGGCGACCTGAGCTCCTTCATTCGAGAAGCGAATGCTTCTCGCCCTGTCGACAGGGACATTGAGGGAAGCGAATTCAGTCTCGAACGTGATCTGCCCGTTTTCAATCGTCTTCAGTTTGCCTGTAACTTTGTCATCATTGCTGAAGACAATGTTGTCCTTCACATTCTCCTCCGTCTCTGCTGCCGCGTTCGGTATCCTGCCATCCCACTTGGATATGAGGATGTTCCTGATTTTCAATGCTCCATAGCCGCCGGAATTGTAGAAGGATATCATTCCGCCCTTTCCACAGAACTCGCCGCGGTTGTCGGTGATCTGCTGGACTATCGCCCCATTGACCATGATCGTGAATGTCTTTTGTTTTTTGTTGACCAGAAGCGTGAAATGAGCCACGCTTTTCTCCATCATCCTGCGGCATTCTCCCTGTCCGAGGGAATCGCTTCCTTCGTTCCTGGAATATCTCTGAAGGTATATGTAGCTTGAGGATATGTTCAGGATATATGAATTCCCCTGGTGCCGGGCAATCTGGTCGCTGTAGAGGAAGATATTCACGTTTGAATTCGGGCTGAAGATCATATCGAATTCGATTTTGGCCATTTCTGGAATCTTCATGTCCCTTCCAGCGGTGCAGTTCCCTGGTATGCTCAGCGTCTTATTGCTGACTTCTATCTTCCTGCTGCTGTCTCCACCACCCCTTTGGTTGTCGACCGTCCATTCCTTTATGTCGTTTGGCCCCTCGTAGATTGCCGAACTCGTGGTGGCCGGCAGGATCTCCTTCAGCATTTTTCTGGATATTTTGATGTCGCCTGCATACCAGGTCTTGATTAAGATATTGTCCTTGTCGAGCTTCACTAGGCTTCCCTTGAAGACATCGCCGTTGGTAAGCCTGACGGTGGAAGTTCCAGCAGGAGCCTGAAGTTGTTTCCCTGAGATCGTTATCTCCTTGAGATTGGTTGGTTTGAATTCGATTGGCCTGTCGGTGTCAGGGTGTGTCCAAATGAGAGCCCTGTCGGGGACGAATGAAACAATCTTGCCGCTCAGAAAGTCGCGTCCTGAAAACCGCAGGGTGTCGTATTTGCCGCCATCGCTTGTGATCTCTGAACTGTCGGGATTTTCAGCCGGGGCGGGCCTCTTGTCTCCGCCCTGGTTTGACGCTGGCGCCTGCAAGGCCAGTTCAGCATGCAGTTCCGGAAGAATGGCGGATGCCAGCAACGCGGCGAAAGCCAGGTTCCTGATTGAGGATTTATTCATCTTGGCATATCCTTTCATTATTTTAATTCTTTTATTTTTCTTCTTTGCCGTCGTCGTCATATATGTTGAACAGTATTTTGGCAAAAGCCTTCATGTCGAGTGACAGCGCTCCGAAGTTATCACTCCTCCCTTTAATTTTCCCTCCTGAAATATCCGAGATGCTGACAGTTACGCAGTTGTCTCCATTAAAGTAGGCCTTGATGTCGTTGATCTCCCTCTTGGCCTGACGTCTCTTCTCTCCGGATGTGATAATTGATGAGATCCTTTCGAGCGGAACGGTTAGCTGTGCGAATTCCGTGTCGAACTGTATTGCTCCATTGCTTATGGACTTGAGACAGCCGGAAGTCTTATCCTTGTTTGAAAACAATATCGTGTCCTTGTCAACCTGCTCTTCCGATGAACCTGGCGAGGGTAGCTTGCCATCCCAGGCTCCAATCATGACATTGCTTATCTGGGTCGGCATGGCTTCAGAATTGTCCATCATCACGAAGCTGAATCCGCCGCCTTTTGGAAAATCACTGTCCTGGTCAACGTACTTCAGTGCCGATGAGTTGTTGAGGAATACATTTATTGTTCCAGACTTCCTATTGGCATATATGTCCACTTTTATTCTTGATGACGACGCGAGCAGATTCCTTATCCTGCTCTCACTGGCTTCGTTGCCTGAATCGCCTCCGGACTGCCATTCACCGTCCCTGCATTTGCCTGCGCTTATGGAATGCCTGGAAATGTTCATGCCATAAGCCCGGAGCTTGTAGAGTTCGGAATCAAGCGATTCGCCGTCTTTGAAGGTAATGGGTTTGTCTGAAAAGAAAATTACGCCTGTCCCTTCATTGTTGAGTGTAGTTGTATATTCTATCTTGACCATCTCCGGAATCTTGATGTCCTTCTTTTCAGCGTATGCCTCGTAGCCTGACAGGAGAAGACATCCTTCCTTGAACTCGACCTTGCCCGGATTATCGGATTCTCCCTCATTGTTCGGATCTGCTTTTGACATGTGCCATTCACTTAGGCTGTTGGGCCCCTTGAAGATGAGCTGCGAAGTACCCGTGTTTATTATTTCCTTCAGCATCCGCCTGTCGATTTTCAGCTCGCCTGCATAGCAGGTCTTCAGCACGAGGCTGGCTGCATCCATGGAAATGATTGAACCTTTCAACATGTCACCGTTAGTCAGGACGACGGCGAAGGCCGATCCATCTTCCGGTTTTCCCTGATCCGCCACGGGCAAATTGATTTCCCTGAGATTCCCGAGCAGGAAGTTGAAAGGAGTTTTTGAATCAGGATGCTGCCATGCGACCTTGCCTTCAGCTGGAGACAGCGAGAGTAGTTCGCCATGGAGCGTGTCGCCGTTCTTCAGGATGATGACGGAAGACTTGTCGGCTGTCCTGGATTCTTCCCCGCAGATGGCAGAAAAGCCTGCAAAAAGCAGGGATGAAAAGAAAATGGCTTTAATGTGGCTTCGCATCTCATCACCTTTCATAAATTGGAAGATATCTGAAATTCAGGGCCATCGAAAGAAGAGAGGCCGCCGTACTGAATGCAGGCCCCTGCTGCCCGTTCCATGAGCCATTTTCAGACTGTGCAGCCTTGAGCGTCTTTACGTTCACCTCGTTCCACTGCTCCCATGCGTCGGTACCTGTATGGAAGAAAGCCTGTGAAGCATAATATAATCCATAATGATAGTAATTCCCTCCTGATTCATTTGCGTTTTTTGTCTGGAGATATCCGAGAGCCCCCTTGAAGCTGTTGGAATCCTTTTTCCTGGCCAGCGCAAAAACCAGCGCACCTATCGCCGTCCTCGGATAATTGGAGGAGTCCTTCTGCGTATAGCCGTACCCTCCGTCGCCACATGCGCAGGACTCGTAGAACTTCAGGGCTTTCTGGATAGCCTCGTCAGGTACGGGGATGCCGGCATTTGCCGCCGCGAATAGCGCCACCAGGTTCGCACCGCTCGCTGTAGTGTCGGCATCATTGCTTTCAGGTCCGTAGCGCCAGGCCCCTCGCGGATTTCTCTTCTGGGCGCTCAATATCAGGTCAACGGCTTTTTTGAGGGCCGGGCCTATCTTGTCGTCGTTCACAACGCCATATGACTCCGCGAGTGCGAGAGTCGCAAATCCATGGCTGTACATTGAGTTTCCTATATAGCCGTTCTGCCGGTTAGCGGACTTGAGGATCTTGGTTATTCCACGCTTGATATTGACGCTGTATTTACCGTTGTTAGGATCATCGCCATGTGCAAGCATCGCAATTACGCAGAGCCCGATTACGGCCGGATCGTTTCCGTACTGTCCCTGGAAATCACCGTCCTGGTTCTGTGTCTTCTGGAGGTAGTCCAGCCCCTTGATGTAGATATTTTCGAGTTCTGGCGGGATTGCCTCAGGGTTACCTATGAAAAGTTTCTGTCCGTGGACGCACGGGAAAAAGGCCATGAATGCTGTCGCGAAAACGAGAATTCTGGTAATTGCCTTAGCCTTGAAGCGTACTTTTCCCGCAACCCAATATCGAAATCCGAATATCGGAATCCGAAACAAATTGAAAATTAAAGAAAATCCAAATGTTTCAAACATTTTCTTGAGAACTAATATTTTCATTATTTCGAGCTTGTTTCGTATTTCGTGCTTCGAATTTCGGATTTCATATGCGCTTAAAACATAGAAACGTGATACATAGGCACTAAATACCATTGTTTGTTTAATCATGTGACCGCCTATTTGTTGTTTTTCCTGTCTACGTTGTCCACGCGCCGGAAATATGACTCGATGGCGTCCCTGTATTCCTCTGGCAGAGCCTTGGCATTCTTTCCTGATGTCCTGTCAGTCTTCTTCTCCGTCATCTGCCCCTTGTAGACAGGCCCTCCTGTTTCGGTATTGGCGGCATTGCTGCTTATGGCTCCCTTGAATCCGCCCGGCTTCATCCCCTGGCCCTGCATCATCATCTGCATCAGGGCCATCATGCCGGCACCGCTTTCCCCTGACATTTCCGAGGCCTCCTGGAAAGACGAGGAGAGGAGTTCCACAACTTCAGTTTCCGCCGCTATAGTCTCCTGGTCGGTCTGCGGCTTGAAGAGGAAAGCGCCGGCATCAGTCATCGCCTTCTGCGCTTTTTCCATCAGTGCGGACAGTTTCTGGAACTCAGCCGCCTTTTCCTTCAGCTCTCCAAGTTCCTTCCGCATCCCCATCTGCTTTTCAGAAAGACCGGTGGCCTTTTCATTGTAGTCGGGCAGGGATGCCTTGTTCTCATCGAGAGTCCTTGTCTGTTCGCGGAGTTCCTGTTCCTGCTGCATGAGTCTGAGCAGCCCTACGATGATCTCCGGATCGATTGGTTTCATCTCACCCTCTCCTTCGCCTGATGAAGGAGTTTTCTCATTGCTCTTCTGTCCGAGATCCTTCGCCCATTTCTCAAGCTTCGACGCTATCTCCCTGGTGTTGGATATGCCCTTTGCAGTCTGGTTTTTCGCTATTGTGTCCACTGTCTCCTCGAACTTGTTCTGTATCTTGGCCTTTTCCATCTCCTCCGAGACGTCCTGGTATTTCTTTATCCGTGTGCGGGAGAAGAATCCAAGGATGTCGTCCTGGATGTTCTTCACGGCCTTCTTTATCCGTTCCTGCTTAGCCTTCTGTTCGCCGATCTCGCCCTTTGTTTTTTCAGGAAGGGAGTTCTTGTCCATCCCGACGGAAGTCTTCATTATTTCTCCAAGCTTAGCGCCGATGTTCTTCTCGTTTTCGGCCTCCTTGTTGAGCCTGGCTACAAAATTCTCCATGGTGAGATTGTTAATGGAATCGTCCATCTTCTTCATGAGATCCTTCAGCTTTTCAAGAAGCTCCTGCTGTTCCTTGACCGCCTTCTCCATCTCCTCCTTTCGCTTATCCACGTTCTGCGCATTCTCCAGTTTCTTCTCGACATTCTTCATGTCCTTCTGCGAGACTTCCTTCGCGGTCGAGAGCATCTTCGACCACTCCTTTATGGATTTTGCAGGAAATTCCTTGTTGCGGAGCGCCTGTTCAAGCAGTTTCATCCCTTTCTCGGAAAGCTTCTCGAGGTCTTCTGAATTTTCCTTTTCAGACTCCTTCTGTTCAGATATCTTATCAGCGGTATCGTCCTTGCTCATTTCCTTTTCAGGAAGCTTGCTGATGTTCTTGTTCTTCTCGAGATTCTCCTCCTCGCGCCAGATCAGATCCTCGAATTTGCCCATTACTGAATCCAGTTCCTCCTCCAGCAGCTTTGCGTGCTCCTGCAGGCTCAGGACATATATCTTGTACTGACGTGAAAGAACTTCCTTCCTGTCAGGATAATAATCCGTCGCGGTCGAACAAAGAGTGACAAGCGATTGCTCGGGTATTCTGAGAAGACGCGGACAGAACATGAATTCAGCATCGACCTTCGTCTTTTCAGGACCGCCTTTCGCGAGTTTCATTGTTCCGGTCGCATATATCTTCATTTCGTTCCTAGGGTCGGCGGAAGAGTATGATGCGCCTATTTCAGAGATTCCGTAATCGTCCTCTGCAGTCGCCTGTATTATCAGTGTTTCATCAGCGAGCATGGCGGAATACAGCGGGAGCTTTGGACATTCCGTGAATGGCTCCTGATCCTTTTCCGGTAGCACCGAGTACTCGAAGTCGTGCAGGGGTTTAAGGTCATAGGTATCCTTCCACGATATGTGGTTCTTTTCCGAAAGGGCGATATTGAATGTATCCGTTGAGAAGGAGGAGCCCCTGACTTTGAGGCTGACAATCCTTCCTGATGAATCCGAGAGATCGGAGGATTTCAATTCCCTGTCGGCTTTCCCTTCAAAGCTGTATCTGCTGCCTTCGAGGATGTTGAATGTTTTTCCGGATACCTTGGTTTTTACAGGAGCTCTGCCGGTATATTCTGGAAGTTTCACGTTTGCCTCGAGGCTCAGGAGCACTGGACGGTGGACAGGATTGATTCGGACTGTCCTGCTGAAGTCGCCGGAACATATTTTCAGATCGACAGGTTTTGTCTGTCCGGAGACTTTCAGGACCGTGACATCCTGCCCCAGCGCAGCGAGTTTTGCCGGTTCCTGTCCGCATCTGTATTTGATGGACAACGGCTTTATTGACGATGATTTGTCGAGGGAGCATCTGATCACGAACTCCTCGCCATGCGGAACTGTCATCTGCTTCGGGATGCCGTTGATTTTGACGAATGTGAACCTTTCCACGGATGAAAAAGGATTGAGCCATCTCGAAAGAGCGTTGCTGAATGCCGGCTTTGTGAAGACAACGATGCAGGCTATAAGCAGTGCCATTGCAATCGACCACGCCATGAACCGTCTGAGCGCACGACGGTTTATCGCCTCGCAGAAATCCATCGACTTGGATTTTTCTGCGATGTTCGCAATCGCCGCGGAGCAGAGTTCCTCTGAAACATTTTCCGAAAGCGAGTTGTTCTCAGAAAGTTCAACGACCCCCAGCAGGCTGTCCCCAAGCTTTTTGTGGTGCTTCTGGACGAGAATTGAAAGCGTCTTGAAGTCACGGTGTTTCAGGAACACATGGTAGATAGTATAGAAGACAAGATATATGACAGGAACAATTCCGCAGAGGAAGAGCAGGAGCCTGAGGATTACAGGTGTGTCCCAGGCCCTGTCGGAAACATACAGCAACATGAAAGCCGCCGCCATTACGCAGAACGCAATAGCTACCGCTGTCGCGCTTTCAATAGCGCGCAGTTTCCTCTGAAATCCCCTAAGCTGGGAACTCAGCGATTCCGGCAATGTTAAATTATCCATGATTTAAAACCTTGTAACTCTTACTTATAATTAATTCAAAATGCAAATTAGAAATTACCATCCAATCTTCTTGCCTTATGATTGCGCAGCAATCTATTGGAGTGCGCGGTGTCAGCCGCGCTTTTCAATTGTCTAAAAGCGGTGCTCACACACCGCATTCCGAAAGACGCTTCGCGTCAAAACAAAATCTCCGCCGATTCCGGCAAAATCTAACTCCGCCGGCTGCACGAGTTCCTAAAATATTATTCTCCATCACTGCCAATATCCGATTTCTGTTTTATCTGCCTTTGTTTCTGGCCTGGTGGGAGATAGTTCTCGCCTGTGATGACGCTCTTGCCTGTTTTCGATTCCAATTCTATTCTGGCGTTCTTCGCAATTTTTCCGCCTCTTTTTCCGGCTTCAGCATTCTCGGGCATGCCTGTGGCATTGACACTCTCAGCTATCTGTCGTGTTGAAAGTTCTGCAAGTGCCGTGAAAATCAGCTCCGCTTCGGTCATATGATCGCGCAGATTCTGATTTTTAAGTCTTTTGATATCCTTGTGTTTTTTGACCGAAACACCGGTCCATTCCTTATGAATGATGTTGGTGAGGACAGCATATTCGTCTTCTTTTGTTATTTCGTGGTCTTTCCAATAATCAGTGAGTTTATTCCGGGTTTCCTGTCCCATCATCCGCTGTTGGATCCATTTCTCGCTTCTGCCGTGCTGTTGCCAGTATTCACGGGCGCGGTCGAGTGAACGTGCGGGATCGCTCATATCCTGCAATCGTTCGTATCCCGTCTTGGCCAGCCATAATTTTATCGGTTCAGCGTTAGGACTGGGAACAGACTGAATAAGCCGCAACAATGTCTCCGGATCAGCAACATCAGTCAGATATTTTTTC
>JBAQUG010000482.1:0-10563 GCA_049297395.1 Victivallales bacterium
GTTCAGTGAAAACGAAATCACGGCAAGAAACGCAGTCGACATCACCAATATTGCTCTCTTCATGAATCACACCTCTTTTAATCAGACAAGGGAAATTATTCTATCAGCAAATGGACCAGCTTCTACAGCGGAATGGCATTGATAATTTTCCAGAGGAGGACAATACCGCTTCAAACATTTTATGCAACTTAAATCAGGTTGAAAAACAGCATGGCCGCTGCCGTAGGGACCGGTTTTGCCGGGGTCGGTCGGGCCGAACATCGCGAAAACCGGGACCTTGAGGCTGGCGGCTATGTGCATCGGACCGCTGTCGTTGCACAGCAGGCACTTGGAAATCCTTATCGCTTCAACGAGTTCCCCTACTCCAGTTTCACCTGCAATCACAACGGGTTTGGCGGTTCTGCACGATGACACAATACTCCTGCATATTTCAAGTTCATCCCTGGCGCCTAGGAGGAGGAATGTTGAATTGGAGCGGGCTTCGCACACCTTGTCTATGACTTCCGCGAAGAAACTGGGAGGCCACTGCTTGCTTTCCCATCTTGCGCCGGGGGCAATGGATATGATTCCACGCCCTGGCTGAACCCCTTTCTTCTCGAGCAGGAGCCTGATTGACCGAATTCCTGCGGGATCCTCCGGCAGTTCCTCCTGCGGAACTGAAAATGGGATGTCAAACAGCATTGAGATGAAACGGGCGTTTTTCTCAACGGCATGTGCATACCGGGGCTCGGGAGAGATTTTCCGGTCATAGAAAAAAGCCGCCGGCCATTCCTTCGGCGAAGAGAATCCGGCGACCGACTCCGATCTTGCGAACTTCGCGAACAAGGCGCTCCTCAGGAGGCCCTGCAGATCCATCGCCATGTCATATCGTTCGCTTCTCAATTCACCTACGAGCTTCCTGAAGGCAGAAGGGAACTTCAATGGCGAACCTAGCTCCCTGCGGGGGAAATCAATGATCCGCCTGACATGCGGGTTGTATTTGAGGATCGGGGCGAATGCGGGATTGACAAGCCAGTCTATCTGGGCCCGGGGAAATTTCTCAGCAAGAAGAGATACAGCCGGGAACGCATGGAGAACATCTCCAAGACTGCTTATTTTTATGATTAAGAATTTTTCCATGGAATAAACAAATCCAGGTTTGCTACCGAGCCTGGCAAGGAAAGAACCGCATCAATTACCGCGTTCAAGCCTGAGGGCGAGTCTTTCAGGAAGACCGGCCTCCTTGATTTTTTTCTGGGCGGAGGCGATGTCATACGCAAGCCTCATGCGGATAATCTTGTTTGTTTCCGCATCGTATATGGCGAAAGATGCCCTGGGATCCCTGTTTCTCGGCTGGCCTACGCTTCCGATATTGATCAGGTATTTCCAGCCTTTCTGGATATTGATCTCGGGATCCTTGTCTTCCCCTGTGACAACGCCGGATTCGGACACTTCAGCCTTCCACTCCTGCATTTCCTCGACAAGCAGGCTGTTGGAGCCAGTAAATGATTTCTTGCAGAATGCGATCGGAACATGCGAATGCCCGCAGAAGCATAGCGGCGTGAACTGGTAGGAGAAGTTGTCCATGGCATGATGTACATCGAATATGTATCCCCACGAAGCCGGTGAATCCAGGGTGGCATGGACTATGGTGATGTTCGTCCCTCTGACGGTCTGTTTCATCGGGAGCTTGGAAAGCCAGTCCCGTTCCTCGTCGTTCAGCTGGGCTTTCGTCCACAGCACCGCCTGTTTGGCATGCTGGTTGAAGCCAAGCATCTCCTCGTCGTTGTTCGATACGTATTCGTCATGGTTGCCCTTGACGCATCCGATGAGGTCGAGGGAACGGATCATCTGGAGGCATTCCCTGGGATTGGCATTGTAGCCTACGATATCGCCGAGACATATATATTTCTCGACACCTTCAGCCTTGCACTTGTCCAAAACCTTTGACAGTGCTTCAAGGTTGCCGTGAATATCACTTATGATTGCATACTTCATTTTTTAATGGAACATCCTGAATTATTCAAAAGAACTAAATTTTACACGACATCTAATTTCAATACAAATAACTTTATTGCTTAAAACGCTTTTTTTTGATATATTTTTCTTAAAATCAAGACCTTTAAAACATTTCCAGCAGCTTAATCAACCACTATTATCGAGTTGACAGGGTGTCCTGAAAGATTGGCACGTCCTTTGAGGAAGGCCAGTTCGATAACGAATTCCAATCCTGCGATCTTGCCGCCCAGCCTTTCAATCAGCCTGGCTGCGGCTCCTGCGGTCCCGCCTGTCGCCAGAAGGTCGTCGATTATCACAACCTTGTCCCCTTTCCGTATGGCATCCTCATGGAGTTCTATTGTCGCAGTACCGTATTCCAGCGCATACGACTCCTCGATTGTCCTGTACGGGAGCTTTCCCTTCTTCCTGACGGGTATGATTCCGCATCCAAGCTTGTAGGCTATGGCGGAACCGAAAATAAAACCACGCGATTCTATGGCGGCAAGGTAATCAGGCTTGTTCTTCTCATAGCGGCTGGCGATGATGTCCACAACTTCCTTGAAAAGCTTTTCCGATTTCAGAACCGGCGTGATGTCCTTGAATACGATTCCCTTCTGCGGAAAATCCTTGATATCCCTTATCGCCGACCTGATGCTGTCAACACTCATAAGACGCCTCCTTATTTATTTTGGATGGATGGATTGCCGGATGGATGTAAAAACATGATCGACGCCTACAGCAGCAAAGTGTCCAAGAAGCCGAGTGTCCGGGTTAAAGAGAAATAATTCTTAAAAATCCAGTCACTTGGTCACGAGGTCACTTCGTCACTTGGTTACTTTTCTCATGTCCTTCCCATTCATCCATCAGTCCAAACATCCATTCATCCCTGTTATTTTAATAAAGCGCGACGCCGGAAATAAGCCGGATTCTGTGCACGGAAACGCTTTCGCATCTCCGCCGGCAACCATCTGTCTATGCGACCAATACCCGGGATTCAAGCGCTGCGTGCAGCAGCATCATCCCCTATTTGGTCTTGCTCCAGAAGGGGTTTGCCTTGCGGCCCATCCTCTCGGACGGACCCGGTGGGCTCTTACCCCGCCATTTCACCCTTACCCCCTGTTTCCAGAGGGCGGTATGTTTTCTGTGGCACTTTCCTTCCCGCGGAATATAGTCCGCAGTATCCTCCAAAGGAGGACTTCCCGCACTGCGGAGTCCGGACTTTCCTCCCCGGTCCGCGCCTTGCGGCTCGGCCAGAGCGGCTGCCATCCGGCGTCGCTATTGTAAATCTAGTACTGATACTGTAATATAAAAGGTAAATATTCACCTTCGTCGAATATTTACATGAACAGGCCGGAATAATGAAAATCCCAATTCTCAAGACAATGGCGTTGTGCCTCGTGTTCTTCTGCATGGTTTCAGGCGCGGCCGACAGGCAGTCGCTTTCACAGGCCGACAAGGATGTCGACGCACTCCTGACAAAAATATCTTCGGGCGGCAACGCGCAGAACATCGTGATCAACGATATCCGGAAGATGGGCAAAGCCGCCGTTCCAAGACTCATCCAGCAGGCCTCCGCGGAATATGTCTTTCAGAAACAGGGTGTTTCCTTCGGAGGTCCCAGCGAGACGTTTTCTCGTGAGGCAAAATCACCCAACCCGAAAAGGTTCCCGGCGCTTTTCCTGCTACAGTTCGCATGGTCCGCAGAGGCGGCCGCGCCTCTGCTGGCGATACTCAGGAAGGATTCGAACCAGGACGCCAGGCTTCTTGCACTGGCCGCCTTGAACAAGAACGCACGGGATTCCATCAAGGAAATCCTGCCGGAACTCGTCAAGGACCAGAATCCTGAAATCTCAGGAATAGCCTTTGAGCATCTTGAACTTGTCAGGCCGGATGAAAATAGAATATTGGAACTTGTCGACAAGCCGGTCGCATGGAAATTTCTGGAACTGTACCTGCCAAGGTATTATTCCGCCGAACTCTCTCCGAAAACAATGCTTATGCTGAAGAACGGCAGGGACACCGATGAGAAAACTGCGGCAATTGCATCCCTGATAAACCAGAATGCAAACTCCCCTGAAACAAGAAAGTATATTTCGGGACTTCTGAAAGCATACGATTCGGCTGTAAGGGAGATGGCTGCGGAATATCTTTTGTGGCACGGCACGGAAAATGAGCTTCCAGACATTGATGTATCGTTGAAGGCCGAGGAGGACATCTATGCGTCCGCCGCGATGTCCGCAGCCGTAAAATCGATAAGAAGAAGGGCCTGCATGAAAACTGGCGAGGCAGTTTCATTCCCGGGGACATTTGAAGGGGCCCTGAAGGTCCTCCGGTCGGAGAGGTATGCCGCAGGCGTTTCCGAAGGCTTGAAAGTCCTCTCCCAGGCGGAGCCATTTGAACCTCTTTATATACAGGGCAAGGAACATGACGAGGCTTTTGACAGGCAGAGGAATGCAAGAATGGAATTGACCGGCCTTGTCTTCAGCATCCCACTGTTCTTGAAAAACAATGAAAACAGACCTGAAGAAAAAACAATGGTGGCCGAATCCCTCGTCCCTCCGGTCAGGAATTATCATGACCCCGCCAGAAAAGCTTTCGGAAGCAGATTGTCGCCGACACAGGCAATTGTCCGGCTTGGCGACACTGCCGGTTTCAGACAGACCTATCTCACGGTTGTATCCATCGGGAACGGTATCGTAAAGGCGGCTGAATATAATCTTAAGCATGGATTCAGCGTAGTAGTCGAACATTCCGGAGCCGACGGAAGGAAATTCTGTTCGGTCTACACGCACCTCTCGCCGTTCATACATGTCTCGAAAGGGGATTTCGTAGCAGTGGGGCAGAAGGTCGGAGCTATCGGCAGGCACTTCACCTGGGAGAACGGTGGCTACGGAGCGCATCTTTATTTTGGAATCTACAACGACTCCTTCGAATCATGCCAGAACTGGCAGATGACCTACATGCCTGAAGAGGATTTCGCCAAGGGTACAAAATGGGTGAATCCCCAGACCTTCCTACAGAAATACAAGAAATAAATCCTTCAATCGGATAGGTTGAAGGATTTATGCGTTTATGACCTTCTTGATTTCCTGCGCGAGCCCGATCATCGAATACGGTTTCTGGATGAAGGCGTTCACCCCCATTGTCAGGACATCCTCGATGCGCTTGTCCTTCTTGAAACCCGAAACGAGCAGTACCTTGACATTCGGATTTATCTTCTTCATTTCAATATAGGCTTCGCGTCCTGACATCTTTGGCATCGCCATGTCAAGGAGCACGGCCTTGATCCTGGAGGCATTCTCCCTGTATACGCTTACAGTCTGTTCGCCGTCCTCGGCAAAGACAACCTCATAGCCAAGCTTTGTGAGGATGCTGTTCGCCGTCTTGCGCATGATCTGTTCATCGTCGGCAACAAGTATAAGACCGGTGCCGTCGGGAATCTGGTCTTCAGCCTGTGCCTCAGGTTCATCGGCGCTCTGCTGCTCCTCCACGACAGTGAATTCCGGCAGGAACACATTGAATCTGGAACCTATTCCAGGCCTGGTCTCTACTTCTATGAACCCGTTGTGCTGGCGGATTATGTCGTTCGCAATTGTAAGCCCTAGACCGGTCGCCTGCATCGAGGATTTTGTCGTATAGAAAGGATCGAATATCTTGCCGACGGCATCCGGTTCCATGCCTATACCGGTATCGGAGACGGAAATGATCCAGTACGCCTGCCCGATAGCCTGTGGATGAAGGGCGCGGTAGGCCCTGTCCGGATAGATCTTGTCGATCGACAAGGTGAGCGTACCCCCCTGCTCGTTCTCGGGCTTCATGGTTGTCATTGCCTGCAGGGCATTGTCGCAGAGGTTCAGGAGAACCTGTTCGACAAGGGCCGCATCCGCCTTGGTCATGGCCTTGACATTGTATATCTCTCCGACCAGATCTATCCTCTTGTCGGCGGTGTTCTGGCAGATCTTGAGGATATGCTGGACTACGCCGTTGAGATCGATGTTGCCCAGGCATATCTCGTGCTTCTGCGCGATAGAGAGAAGCTGCTGGACCATTACAACGGCCTTCTCCGCTGAACTTTCGATGACCTCCATGTTGTTCCTGATCTCATCGAAGTTCCCGGCGTTGTTCTCGAGGGAGTACTTCATCATCGTTATCGTTCCGGTGATTGCACCTAGGGCGTTGTTGAAATCGTTCGAGAGGCCCGACATCAGGTTTTCGACTATCTGCATCTTCTGGGCCTGGCGCATCTGGCGTTCCTTCATCTCCTGCGTGGTCACGTCCTCGAGGAGAAGCACGACTCCGTTGATGCCGGGGGCATAGCTCAGCTTTATGTTCATGAACCTCTCGCTGCCATTGATGTTGACATGCTCCTTTGAAAACTCGCTCGACCGCTGCAGCTGGTATATCTTCTCGTATTCAGTATGATATGGCTTCAGGAAGGGGAGAAGCTCCCAGATGTTCTGTCCGACCGCCTTTTCGGCCACGAGCGAGAAATATTTTTCAGCATACCGGTTCCACTGCGCGACATTCTCTTCGGCATTCACAAATATGAGGACTGAGTTAATCGAGTTCAGGATGGTCGTCAAATTGTTCTTTGAATTTTCAAGGGCCATTTCCATTTCGATGCGGCCTGAAACAAACCTCCGTATCTGATAGACGATGAATCCGAAGAGCGCGAGGATGTTTATCACAAGGATGATATAGAGGATCTTGAAGACCAGGAGCTTGGTTGAAACCATGTCGCCCAGATCCCTCTCGATCCTTTCAACCGCTGCGGAGAGGTCCGTATAGGAGTCATTGAAATCATCGACGAGCTTCTTCTTTTCAGGAGTCATCTTGTCTTCAGCCGACATGTAGAACTTCAGCATCGCCTCCTTGTAGACGTTCAGCTTGCCCTCTATTGTCCCGCTTTCCCCGATCTGCTTCAGCATCAGGCAATTCTTCCTTGCGCTGTTTATCACGTCCCACACTACGTTCATATCCTTGTCCGAGTATCCGCTCATGATTTCCCTGAACAGGAGGTTGGCGTTTGTGGCCTTGAGCTTGATGTTGATCGCGGCGCTGTTCAAAGAAGTATACCTGTCGCTCATGCCGATGATGGTGAAATACGCATAGATGTTGATGGCCGTCATGAAGACAAAGGCGATCGTGAGCAGGCTTGAAGTCTTTATGAAATCATCATTCAATGAAATATTATGCCTCTGAAGCTTTGGATTGAGCATGGGAACATCATCCTTCTTAATTATTTATAAAACCCTTCCCCCGCCGTCTTCAGCAAGAGGCAGAAAAACAAAAAACACGGAGCCTGCACCTGGTTCCGAGAACAAGTCAATGAAACCCTTGTGCTCCTTTACAATATTATAGACCATCGAAAGGCCTAGTCCAGTTCCCCTTTTTTCTTTTGTAGTGAAAAACGGGTCGAATATCCTGGCCATGACCTCCTTATTCATCCCTACTCCGGTATCGGACACGCTGACCAGCCAGTAGTATCCTTCCTTGGCGTCGGGTATTATCCCGCACATGTTAGGTCCGACATATATCTTCTCCAGCGAAACACCGAGAATCCCGCCCTGCCCGTCTTCCTCCTTCTTCATGATCGTCATCGCATGTGATGCATTTATGCAGAGGTTGAGGAGAACCTGCTCGAGCTGCGTGAGGGACGCCTTGACCATCGCCTTCTCAACCCTGATTTCCGCTATCATTTCAATTGTCTTCGGCAGCGTGTTGCCACAGATCTTGATCACATTCCTGAGCGCTGCAACCAGGTCAACCTCCGCAAATGACAGCTCCTTCCTCCTCGATATCGACAGCAGCTGCTCGACTATGTCGGCTCCGCGATTCGCAGACTCCTCGATTATCTCCAGGTCGTCCTTCACCTGGCTGCGGAGCGGCTCGACCGCCAGCTTTTTATTGTCCAGGGAAAATTTTATCGAATCAACCGTCGCCTTTATACCGTTGACGACATTGTTGAAATCATGTGACAACCCAGCGGCAAGGGTTCCGACTATGTCCATCTTCTGCGAACGCCTTATGTACTGCTCCTTCTTCTCCTGTTCGGTGACATCGTCAATGACTATTACCGCACCTTTGCCGCCCACGCTTCCCGGACATGGGCAGACGGATATGTCGACAAATCTGCTTTCAGCCCCCTTGTATTCTATCCGCCTCAGCACAAGCGTCTTCGCCTCGGCCATCGTCTTCTCTATTGGAGTCCTGCTGTCAAGCAGAAAAGGTGCCAGGTCCCAGAGGTTGTCGGCTCTGCAATCCGTTCCAGGGCCGAAAAAACTTTTGGCGGAACTGTTGAGGACATTCACCCTGAATTCCGAGTCGACAATGATCATTATGTATGGTATCGCTTCAAATACGTTCTGGTATGAAATGCCGGACCGGGCCTGTTCGACAGCCGGATTGCATCCACCTGTGGCTTTTATTGCGATATCCAAATTTTGACCTTGCCGGTTGAAGTTACCTTTAATAATGCAGGAGTAATATATTCCAGAAAGCAAATTACTCAAAGCTTGATATGAACATTTGAATTTTCAGCGAGTAAACATAGATTCTTGTTTTCTTTACGTTAAAAAAACAAGGGATAACAGACATGTCATTGAAAAACACAATACCTGAAAAGATGCTCGCCTGGCCGTTATTCGGAGCCGGCATGGACAACCTCGGAAAAAACAACCAGCCATGCACCGTGGAAGTCCCGGACATCGGCGGCGACGAACTCCTGGTGAAGATCGACGCCATCGGCCTCTGCTTCTCCGACGTGAAACTCATCCGCGCCGGCATGGACCATCCGCGAGTAGTATCCCCCGACCTCGCCACCCAGCCCGTGATCCCCGGACACGAAGCCGTGATGACAATCGTCAGGACCGGCAGCAAGGTTTCAGACAAGTTCAAAGCTGGACAGCGTTTCATAATCCAGGCCGACATCTACATCAAAGGCAAAGGTTTTGCATACGGCTACGCGATCGACGGCGGCATGGCTGAATACAGCAGGATCGACCAGCGCGTCCTCAACGGCGACGAAGGCTGCTACCTCCTGCCCCTAGCCGATTCCATCCCCGCCGGAATCGCAGCGCTCATCGAGCCCTGGACCTGTGTCATCGCCAGCTACATGATCGAAAACAGGAAAGCTCCGTTGAAAAACGGTTCCGTCCTGATCGCCTGTGAAGAAGAAAACAAGAATTCCTATGAGCCCGGCAAGCTTCTAGTCGATGCTAAACCCGCAAATATCTCCGTGCTCAATCTCAGCCAGAACTCGATCGATATGATCAAGAAGGCTATCCCCTCAGCCAAGATTGAAATCCTCAAGTCAATTCCCGAGAAGGCTGCCTTCGACGACATCTTCATCTGCGAAGTTCGCAGACAGGATGCGGAGAAGATTGCGAAACTCGCAAACCGAAACGCCGTCATCAGCTTCATCGGGAACTATCCCGACGAACCGTGGTCTTTCGACGTGGGCGGCATCCATTACAACGGCTGGTATTATCAGGGAACCAAATCAAACATCCTCTCTGACGCCTACAACCGCAATGTCAGGAGCAAGCTCAAGAAAGGTGGAACCTGCTGGCTTGTCGGCGGCGCCGGCGCCATGGGACAGATGCACACCCAGCTCGCCATTGAATCATCCGAGGGCCCGTCGCGGATTCTCATGACGGACATGGACGACACCAGGATCAAGCACGTCTGCGAACTCCTCGACGACAAGATCAAGGAAAGAAAAATAGAATTCAAGACACTGAATCCGAAGGCATTCCCCTCTCCTGCCGCGTTCGAAGCGGAAGTTGCGAAGTTCGCAGAGAAGTCCGGAGGATTCGACGACATCGTGATGCTTGTTCCGGTAGTGCCCGTAGTTAACTCATCCGCTCCGTTCCTCAAGAAGGACGGTCTCATGAACATCTTCGCAGGAATTCCGGCAGGCAAAGAAGGCATCATGAATGTCAGGAAAATCGCCGAGGAGGGCGCGCGCTACATAGGTTCGAGCGGAAGCCTGACAGCCCATCTCCGCCATACGTTGAAACTTGTCGAGGAAAAGAAACTCAATCCAGCTACGGCACTCGCAGCCATCGGCGGCATGCGGGATCTCAAGAAGGGCCTTGAAGCCGTTGCTGATGCAAAGTTCCCCGGCAAGACCGTAATATTCCCGCACTGCGAATTCCCGATAACCACCATCGAGAGAATATCAGACCTCTCGCCCGACCTCGCAAGGACACTGTCAAAAGACGGCTCCTATACAGTAGAGACGGAGAAGGTGCTTTTTGAGAAGTTCGGGAAGAAATAGTCGTCGGTCGTCGGCCGATAGTCGTCGGTTAATACTGGAAAGGATGCAGGTCTCGAAAATGCGTAAGTCCGGGAATTTTAGTTGGACACAGCTTCAGCGTGGATTAAGAAAGAGAGCAAGCATTTCAGCAGAGAACACCAACTGATTTCGCTTTCGTTTGCAATCAATGCCCCAAGACACATGTTCTAAAAGCAGGTACGGGCTTTAGCCCTGTCTACTATACGCATATTTGTAAGCGTTAAGCTGGGCGTATCAGCCTTATTTAATGCAATCAAGTATGGCTCTTTCGCCGAAAGAGCCTCGAG
>JBAQUG010000483.1:0-2685 GCA_049297395.1 Victivallales bacterium
TCATATAAGCGACGAATCACTGAAGGCTGCGACGCATTGCGGAAAAGGCTTTTCCTGCCTTGATGGGGACAGAAAGGATATATGCAAGGTGGAAGCCTGCATCAACAAGGCTGTCTACCTCGTCAAATGCTGCAATGACGACTATTGTTTCTATAAGAAATCATTTGGAATGGAGCACTACTGCGTCTGCCCGGTGAGGAAGGAAATCTACGACAAGTACAAGATATGAAGAAAACGCTCGAAATACTCCCGTTCGTTATTTTCATGGCACTGGCATTGCTTGCCTTAGGGCTCGCTAAAAAATAACTTGGGCATTTGACGGGAAATACAGGCGTTTGTATTTTAGGCGCAAATCCTTGTATAACACATGTTCCTGCAATGACATACGACTTGGCAAAAGGCCAAACCCCGATTTTTTCAGCGGAATCAATAACAAGAGTGCGACCCCGTCTTTCCCGCCGACCCCGTCTTTCCCGCGACCCCGTCTTTCCCGGGGAATTATTGAAGTCTTCCGCAAAAAGCTGGATAGCGCATTTAATCCGAAAACGCCAGGACAGAAGATTTGATTTGTATTCAGAATCAGGTGAATTCAAGGAGGCGAGCGAGTTTTGAAAGCAGGAAAAACTTATGACTCACGAGTACAGATATTGAAGCAATTTTATTAGGAAAGCTGAAAATATACCAAAATACAAATATGGAAATTCCTCCAGCTATGGCGAAGGGAATAATTACAAATACAAAAACATCTGTACTTGTCTTTAATGTGTCCCAAAAAGGTTTTATGGAATCAAAGGAATGAAAGAGAACTATCCCATACACACCGCGGATGCGGGGTTGGATGCATGGAAATTGTTCGGGGCCAATTTAATTTGTCTGAGATCATTTCTGTCCTCTGAGTGAGCGATAGAATTGTGACAGATCCTCAAGTCTTTCAGTATAAATCTCAACGATTTCATCTCGTATCCAAAAGTAATATCTCAAGTTTGTGCTCAAAACGAACTGCAAAACTTGAGGATTCATCATTGTGCACCATGTGCCGATCCCCGGAGGTATCCTTATTATTCCTAATAACATTGTAATATCCTCTGTGGCAGGGTATATTGAAGAAACAAACAGATTATTTTACTGTCAGTAGATGACTGGGTGGCTTGCCGTTAAACTAATGGACTTGTTGCACCTGATATGCCTTACCGAAGCCTTCTAGGGTTTTCTGTCAGCTTAAGTGGATTAATCCTCAGGAGATATCATGAATAAATTCGAAGAGTTTGGACTTTCAGCGGAGCTGATGAAGGGAGTCGTTGAACTGGGTTTCATCACCCCTACACCTGTGCAGGCAAAGGTCATTCCAATGCTTTTAAAGGGCGAGCGCGATGTTGTTGCGATCGCTCAGACCGGTACTGGGAAGACGGCGGCGTTCGGCCTGCCTCTGCTCCAGCTTACTGATGCCGCGAACCCTGCCACCCAGGCGCTTGTTCTCTGTCCGACACGCGAACTTTGTGTTCAGATTGCAAAGGATCTGACTGAATACGGACGTTTCGCGCCGCATCTCAAGATCCTCGCCGTCTATGGCGGTTCTTCCATCCGTGACCAGATGCATTCGCTCCACCGCGGTGTCCACATCATCGTTGCCACGCCCGGACGCATGAAGGACCTGCTCAACCGCAGGGCTGCCAATCTTGGAGCAGTGCAGCGAGTTGTCCTCGACGAAGCCGACGAGATGCTGAACATGGGATTTCAGGAGGAGCTTGAAAGCATCCTCAAGGAAGTCCCCGACGCCGCGCGCACGCTGCTCTTTTCCGCGACGATGCCCCGGCAGGTCGCCGTTATCGCAGCAAAATATATGACGGATCCCGAGGAGATTGTCATCGGACAGCGCAACGCAGGCGCTCCCAATGTCACGCACGAATGCTACACTGTACATGCCCGCGACAGATATCATGCGCTGAAACGCATCATCGACTGTCTGCCCGTATTCTACGGAATAATTTTCTGCCGCACGCGCCTTGAGACACAGGAAGTCGCCAGCCAGCTGATGGCCGACGGCTACAGTTCCGACGCGCTGCACGGCGACATGACGCAGGACCAGCGTGACCGCGTCATGAATAATTTCCGCAAACGCAACGTCAAGATCCTTGTTGCAACCGATGTTGCGGCACGCGGTCTCGACGTAGACGATCTGACGCATGTAATCAACTACGATCTGCCCGGAGATCCAGATGTCTACACCCATCGCAGCGGACGTACCGGACGCGCCGGCAAAACCGGTATCTCCATCGTGCTGGTCCACATGCGCGAGGACCACAAGCTCCGCATAATCGAGAGGATCATGAACAAGAGGTTCGAACACAAGAAAGTCCCGACCGCAAAACAGGTCTGCGAAGCCAAGCTGGTGTCGATGCTCGAAAAAATCAAAAAATACGACAGTGCCGAAATGGCGGAGCTCGGGCTGTATCTGCCGAAGATATATGAAATCCTCGGGGACATGTCGCGCGATGAACTCATCAAGCGCTTCATCCTGGGCGAGTTCAGCAGCTACCTCGAATATTATAAGGACGCTCCCGACCTGAATGTCAATGTCGGACACGGCCACCCTGGTGACAGGCCTGACCGCAGCGGCGGACATGATCGCCGTGACGGGCAAGATCGCAGCCGCCATCATGAAGGGCAGCGTGATCAGCATAGGAC
>JBAQUG010000484.1:0-7863 GCA_049297395.1 Victivallales bacterium
GTAAACAACAACTCTTATGGAACGCCAGCACCCTTGCTGGCATAATGTTCCCAGCGTAGGAAGAATAAAAAGAAAGATGCCGGCAAGGATGCCGGCGTTCCAGCTTTGAAATTTCTTATCATTAAACTAGGAAACTTATCAAACAATGTATTCGCAGTTCTTCAAAAGAGTTTTTGATTTTACGGTTACTGGAGTTGCCCTCCTGTTCCTGTTGCCTCTTTTCCTTTTTATAGCCATATTCATAAAGCTGGATTCCCCAGGCCCGGTCTTCTTCCGTCAGAAACGAGGAGGGAAGGGTGGAAAGTATTTTGACATATACAAATTCCGTTCAATGACAGTAAAGGCGAAGACCGACGGCAAGGATTTTGAACCGGGGTCTGCGTCAAGGATCACCAGGACTGGAAAGTTCCTGCGCAAATCAAAGCTAGACGAGTTGCCTCAGCTGATAAATGTCATAACCGGTGAAATGTCGCTGGTGGGACCGCGTCCTGAAGTCGAACAATACATAAAGCTTTACCAGGAGAAATGGGACAAGATCCTCAGTACGAGTCCTGGCATAACGGATCCGGCCTCGATCAAGTTCCGCAACGAGGAGGAGCTTCTGGCGGCGGCGAAAAATCCTGAAGCCGAATACTGCAAGGTGATTTTACCGCGGAAACTTGAAATATATGAGGATTATGTTGACAACATTAACTTCATAAACGATGTAAAAATCCTGCTTGGAACCATATTTGTAGTCTTGAAAGGATAAACATCATGATTACCGGTCTGGCATAAAGTGAATAATCCATGAAACCGTATTTTTTCTTAAAAATACAGAATAATACTAGTAACTTCTAAACATGTTTGAATGTTTAACAGAAGCTATTTAATAACTTGTTGGCTCTGGAGGAGAGAAACTGTGTGGCTTACGCAAGCACAGTTGTGTGAACTGTTTCAAAAGTCAAAAGCCACAGTTAGTGAACACATAAAAAATATATTTGCCGAGGGTGAATTAAACGAAAAAGTGGTTGTTCGGAAATTCCGAACAACCACTCAGCACGGCGCCATGGCAGGAACGCATTCGAGAAATACGGATTTCGGAACGTTTTTTCTACCAGACAATTAAAGACATCTATGCGACAAGCATCGATTACGACTGGATGTTATTCTACAGCTAAACGGCAGAGAACTGCTGACCCATGCCGGGAAAACAAGCCACGAAAAAGCATTAGAAATGGCTTTTATTGAGCTGTTATGGCAAGAAGGTTTTACTCGCCAATTAAGCCTTACCATTGCACGCCCGGTAGATGAAGTATTAATAGAAGACGATTTACTCAGCCGTAAAAGAACTGGTTGAAGGGCAGTCGAAATTCCCCGACTGGAACAAGGGAGATGATATAAAACCTGCAAAAATCCTCTCCCGGAAGAGCCCTTATTTCCATCTACCGAGTTGTGCTGTCCTGATACTGGAACGTGACTTTATCGCGCCAAAAGCGAATGCAAGCTCGGACAATGATGAACAAAAAAATGCCTTGAAAAACCTAAGCTAATGGGATATACTAGGCCTGGATTTTTCACAGGACAAGGCCTATGCCGACAATCTTAAGAATTGGACCGTATCGATTTTTCTTTTTCAGCGAGGAAAGCGGAGAACCTGTACATGTCCATGTGATTCGGGAGCAGACCGAGGCGAAATTCTGGATCAAGCATGAAGTCAGCGTTGCCAGCAACGATGGCTTTGCACGACACGAATTGCGGAAAATCATGAGACTTGTCGAAGAGAACAAGGAGTTGATCGAGAATGAATGGAACAAGCGTAAAGAAAAATGCTGAAGTCAAGATGGTGACATCTGCGGGGCTTTGTCTCGTTGTGGAGGATAAGGAATATTTTGCCGCATTTGCCGACTTCCCATATCTTGCCGCATTACCGTCAACCCAGATCTTTAATGTCGAGTATTGCGGACACGGACATATCCGGTGGGATGATGCCGATATTGATTTGCACACCAAAATCCTCTCTCATCCAAAAGCCTATCCGCTTCGCATGCAGTCGGTGACATTCGCCGCCGCGCAAATGAGCCGTCGGGGCGGTTCGGTCAGGAGTTCACGCAAAGCCGTCAGTAATCACACCAAGGGTCTCAAAGGTGGCCGCTCTCCCAAGAGGAGAGAATTGGTTTTGGCATAAAAATCCTAGTCGGAGCTATATTTGTGGTTTTGAAAGGATAAGCATCATGATTCCCGGCCTGACAAAAAGAAGGATGTTGAAAGAGACGAAGGCACTTAACCATGCTGAACGCCTGAAGCGTTTTTCCTTGCTGATGGAAAACTCCTTCAGCATGATGTCGAAGGAAGGATACAATAATTTTCTTAAGCGAAACCACCATAAAAGAAGAATGATGTTCAAAGATGGCAAATGGCATTCCCTCAAAGATACTAGAAACGCTTAAGAACCATAGAGTTCCTTTTGTGGTTATTGGCGGATTCGCCGTGAACTTCCATGGCTATATAAGAGCCACAGAGGACTGTGATATCATTTTCTCAAGGAATTCCAGGAGTGAGGCAAACCTGTTCAAGGCATTGAAAAAGATTGGCGCATGCAGGATCGGGAATAGAATTGATCCAAAAACAAAACTTGAAGAACTTATACCAGTAGACGAGTCGTTCATAAGAACCGCCAATCTTATGATGCTCCATACAAAGCATGGGTATCTTGATATTTTTGATTATGTTCCTGGATTTCCTGGTAAGAATCCTGATATTTTGTTCAAGGATTCAAAAAAACTAAAAGGTATAAATTTTGTAAGTCTCAAATGGTTGAAAATGCTCAAGAAGGCTTCAGGCCGGCCAAGGGACATTGAAGATATAAAAATCCTGGATGGATTAAGATGAAAAAAGATCAGAAATTCATAAACTACCACCGTCCTGCAATCGCTGGCGAGGAAATAAGGGAAGTCATAGCCTGCCTGAAATCGGGATGGCTGACTACTGGCATGCGGACAAAGCAGTTCGAGGCCGACTTCGCGAAATACGCAGATGCGAAGTTCGCAGTCGCGCTCAACTCCTGCACAGCGGCGCTGCACCTTGCGCTCGAGGCCATAGGGCTGAAGGCGGGGGATCTGGTGATTGTTCCCACGATGACCTTCGCGGCCACGGCGGAAGTCGTCCGCTATTTCAATGCCATTCCTGTACTGGTTGATGTAAATGAGAAGGATTTCTGCATAGATCTCGATTACGCCGAAGATATCATTAAAAAGATCAAATCCGGCAAAAAGGTTGACGGTGTACCGGCAAAGCACAACGGAATAAAGGCGATAATCCCTGTACATTACGGGGGACAGCCATATGACGTGAACAAATGCCGCAGGCTCTGCAAGAAACATGGTCTTTTCCTCATAGAGGACTGCGCCCATGTGTGTCCGGCCTATTACAAGGATGAGAAGGGGAAATGGCAGTACGCCGGCAAAGGCGCCGATATCGCATGCTATTCCTTCTATGCCAACAAGACAATCACCACCGGCGAAGGTGGGATGGCGACTACGGACAATGAAGGATGGGCGGACAGGATGAGGATCATGTCCCTTCACGGCATAAGCAAGGATGCGTGGAAGAGATTCACCAGGTCCGGCACCTGGTATTATGAGATTATAGCCCCCGGATATAAATACAATCTTACCGACATTGGAGCCTCGCTTGGAATCCACCAGTTGAAGAAGGCCGACAGATTCATGTCAGAAAGGAAAAAGCTGGCGGAGATGTATGGTAAAGCCCTCAAGGGGATCCCTGGCATCATACTTCCCGAGGAAAATGCAGGAACCAAGCATTCGTGGCACCTTTACGTGATCAGGATAGACAGCACTGTCACCGGAGTCCACCGTAACGAGGCCTACAACATGATGAAGGAGGCAGGAATCGGATGCAGCGTGCATTACATCCCCCTCCACATACATCCTTACTACAGGGAGAAATACGGTTTTAAGAGCGGGGACTTCCCTGTCGCGGAGAATCTTTTCGACCAATGCCTTTCACTGCCGATATTCCCAGGGCTGAAGAAATCTGAATTCGACAGGATCTGCAGGACCTTGAAGAAAATACTGGGGGCTGGCAGATGACAAGATCAAAGGGGAAATTAAGCTTTATCGTCTGGTTCAACAGCAAGCTTGAAGAGGCTGTTGAGAAGCTGTTTCCAGCAAAGACATTTTTTGTCTTCATCACATCCGCATTCACAATCGCCATATCGTTCCTTCTCGCGTTCTATCTTCGCTTTGAATTCCAGTTCCCCGTGAATGAAATCATCTCCCTCGAACGCGCGCTGCCGATCGTAATAGCACTGAAGCTGGTGGTATTCTATCTTTTCAAGATATACAGCGGCATGTGGAGATACGTAAGCATACACGACCTGATGCAGATATTGTTTGCGAACATCGTCTCGACCGTGCTGCTTTTCATAATAATACTGAACTGGCGGCAGGAATACTTCATCGGTTTCTCCAGATCCGTCCTAATCCTTGATTTCCTCATATGCTTCTTCGCGATATCCGGAAAAAGGGTGCTCAGCAGGGTAATTCGAGAAGCCGCCGCCAAAGGGCGCAAGGATGAGACCATCAAGACGCTGATCCTTGGCTCATCCGGTTCCTGCAACAGCGTCATACAGGCTTTCTCATCCGGATGGGGCAACAGGCATATAATAGGGATCATCGACAAGGATTTGAATCCCGGAGTGTCGATCAGGGGCATACCCGTGCTTGGGGAGCCTGACAGGACCGGCTACTTCGCCAAAAAGCTTAAGATCTCTGAAATACTGCTGCTCCCGCCATATTCGACTCCTAGCACAATCAGGGAGATAATGAACCAGCTCGACGAGGAGGACACAAGCTGCACTCTGCGGATGGTTCCTGTGTATGCAGACATTGCAGCAGGCAAGATAAATGTCTCGCATCTTAAAAACGTCGAGATCGAGGATCTTCTCGGAAGAAAACCGGTGAATCTGGACAGGACCGATGTCGCCGAGTTCGTAAAAGGCAAGAAGATCATGATTACCGGAGCCGGAGGCAGCATAGGTTCGGAGCTCTGCCGCCAGATTGCCGCATACAATCCAGAACGCCTTGTGCTTTTCGAACTGTCCGAATTCAACCTCTACGACGTCAGCAGGAAACTGAGGAAAATGTATCCATCGCTTAAGATAATCAGCATAATCGGCGACGTGAGATCGTCCGACAACGTATCGGCGGCAATCAGGAACAACGGCATCGAGGTGGTCTACCATGCCGCGGCGTACAAGCACGTTCCGCTCATGGAGGAGAATCCGCAGATGGCGCTCGGGACTAATATCATCGGCTCGTCCGTACTGTTCGAGGAATGCGAGAAGAACAACGTCAGGAGGATTGTCATGATATCGACCGACAAGGCGATCTGTCCGACCAGCATAATGGGCGCGACAAAGAGGATAGCCGAACGTCTCTGCCTTGAACGTCCGAAGAAGTCAACCGAGTTCATAGTCGTCCGTTTCGGGAATGTCCTCGACAGCAGCGGCAGCGTAATACCCCTCTTCAAGCAGCAGATCAAGGAAGGCGGCCCAGTAACCGTCACTTCAAAGGATGTAGTGCGCTATTTCATGTCAATTCCTGAAGCAGTGGATCTTGTGCTGCAGGCCGGGACGATTGGAAATGACCGCGACATCATGGTCCTTGAAATGGGCGAGCAGATCAAGATTTATGACATGGCAAAGAAGCTCATCGAACTGTCCGGGCTGGTTCCCGGAAGAGACATTGAAATCAAGATAACCGGACTCCGTCCAGGAGAAAAGGAATACGAGGAGCTGCTGACCGACGAGGAGAAGGTCCAAAGGACCCCGTTCGACCGCATCTACGTGGCCAGGAAGCAGGAAATCCAGCAGGTTCCCGTCGATCTTGAAAAGATACGCGAGCTCGCCAGAACCAACGACACCAAGGGCATCAAGGATCTTCTGAGGTCATACATCCCCGAAAACAAGTTCGATGAAGCCGCATGACAAGAAAGAACACAACCTTTTTTTTCTGTTCTCTTTATTTCTGCTTTTTCAATACCATTTATAGTAAGAGCAAATTCGTTTATTCCAGGTCCAATTCTTTATCATTGACTTCTACACCAATAATATTATGAGAGTTTTTATTGCTGCGATTATCGCTTGCTGCTTCATATCAATAATCGTTGAATATTTCAGTATTAAATGGCTTTTGAATAGATACGAAAAGCAATTTGTAAAGCCATTCCTATATCCTGTCATTTATGCAAATTTAGTCACTAACTTCATTTTGTTCGTTTATATAATCTTGAAAAAGGGGATATAAATTTTGCCGTCGGCAAAATTTATGATTTGACAACCCCAAACCATCACGTACATTATCCGGTACGCAAACAAGGAGAATCTATGACAACGCTGACAGCTACCGAGGCAAGAAAGAACCTCTTCAATCTTGTTGATGATGTCTTTGAGTCTCATGAACCCATCCAAATTTCAGGCAAGCGACATTCGGCTGTCCTTATTTCTGAAGAAGACTGGAGAGCGACTCAGGAAACATTGTATCTAATCTCCATCCCCGGAATGCGTAGTTCAATTGCCGAGGGCCTTAAAGCCCCCGTTGAAAAATGCAGGAAGGAGATCAAGTGGTGAAATGGCAGCTTGTCTTCACAAATCAGGCTCAGAAAGATGCCAGGAAGCTGTCCCTCTCCGGCTTGAGGCCCAAAGCTGAACGGCTGCTGGATATTCTGAAGGAAAATCCTTATCAAAATCCGCCGCCGTTTGAAAAACTTGTCGGAAATTTGTCCGGCGCATATTCACGTCGGGTAAACATCCAGCATCGTCTGGTCTATCAGGTTCTTGATGAAATCAGGACTGTCAAGGTAATACGAATGTGGACACATTATGAATAAATTTATATCTGATGCCTTGACATCATTTCATTTGATGCTATAATGCTTCCATGAGAACAACAATTACAATCGAAGATGACGTCCTCGAGAGGGCAAGAACCGTTTCATCGAATTTGAAAAAACCTTTCAGATTCATCATAAACAACGCCCTGCGCTTAGGGCTGGAGCAGGTTGAGAAACCTTCTAAAAGAAAAATATACTCCACTAGGCCGAAACCCATGGGACTGAAACATGGCTATGAGCTTGACAACATCCATGAGCTTCTTGACAGAATCGATGAAGAAAGTTCCAGATGATTCTGATTGATGCCAACATTCTCCTATATGCCGAAGATTCTCTGAATCCCCTTAACTCAACGGCCACAAAGTGGCTGGACAACCAGCTTTCAGGCGATACCCCTGTATGCTTCTGCTGGTTGACAATCAATGCTTATTTGAGAATCAGCACTAACAGGCGGGTGTTCAATAAACCGCTGTCCATTTCACAGGCTGCCGAACGGGTAGAAAGCTGGCTGGAACAGCCTTGTGTCAAAATCATACATCCTACGGATGGCCATTGGAAGCTGTTCAAGGAAATCATAGTGGGCTGCCAGGCTTCGGCTAATCTTGTGCCGGACGCGCATCTTGCAGCCCTTGCAATCGGACATGGATGCATTCTTTGTTCAACTGACATGGATTTTGCGCGGTTCCCGAAGCTGAAGTGGAAGAACCCTCTGAAGCAAGCCTGAGCATCTGCCTGAAAATCAAAAGAAAATTTTGCTGACGGTAAAATTTATGATTTGAACGAATTCCGGCACTACTTTTTGATCTTTTCCAGCCCCAGCATGATCCTGATGCCGGTGTGCGCCTGAAGAGCGGCGGTGAAAGCGACCCTGCTTGAGATCGTCCCGTTCTCAGGATTCATCTCGGTCTTTCCATCACCGATAATCCATGAATTTCCAGGTCCTCTGCGGACTTTTATGCTGCTGCAACC
>JBAQUG010000485.1:0-10866 GCA_049297395.1 Victivallales bacterium
TCCCCACCCTACATCGCTGTAACGCAGTTACGTTCAGATACAGACCGGAGATCGTATGTCTGGAGAGGACTTTCACCTCCCCATGATGTGCGCCTCACAGGCGCACGAGTACCGGCTTTAGCCGGAATAAAGAATAGATCGCAGCTGATGCATTACCCTACTTCAGGGAATTGTAGACATTCTTGATATCAACCGCCACTTCCTTATATGTCTGAAATCGTTCGGATGGAAGACGAGCTATCATCTTGTCAAGGATGGTGGCGATCTTTGGACTGACCGTTATGGGAAGACGTGTCGCGACATTCGCCATGCGAAGACTTGAAACATGCTTCTTTGCAACCTCATAAGCTCCTGTCGCCGTATAATATGTGCTTTTCGTCAACGCATGGAACATGACCATGCCGAGGCTGTATATCTCGCTTGTCATGTCTTCAGGCATACCCACGATCCTTTCCGGAGGCATGTAGAGAGGGGATCCGTCAACGGTTTCGACATCCTTGTTATGCGCGTCCTCAATCCTGATGCATAGGCCGTAATCTATCAGGTGAGCATTTCCTTCCTTGTCTATAATTATGTTCTGGGGTTTCAAATCCCTGTAGAGGTATCCGCACTCATACATCCTCTGTTCGGCGGAAAGGATCTGGAGGGCCCACAGGAGCACCATTTTCTGGGGTATCTGTTCCTGGGAATCAATGATCTGGTCAAGTCTCTGACCTGGGCAGAACTGCATGGCGCTGAAATATTCATCCTTGTAATGTCCGAAATCAGCGACAAAAGTGAGATGGGGATGTTCTCCAAAAGCTTTGCCGACCGAAGCCTCATGGATGAGCATATCGATCAGGTGCGGGTTCTCCTTGTTGTCTCTTGGCAGGACCTTGACGGCGAACTCCATGTCCGGATAATCATGGTGCACCGCCTTGTAGACACTGCCCATTCCTCCGCCGCCGAGCGGGCGGTACAGCCAGAAATCCTTGATATTGTATGGGATGAAAATATTGGCATCGCACTGGGTGCATTTTGAAATGGTGAGAGGAGGGAAGTTCAAAAGGCTTATCATTGCATGGCAGGAACTGCATTCCAGGCAGTTGCCGTTGAGAAGTTCGATGGATGGCTTGACATCCTCCTTCCCCTCATAGGCCTCCTTCTCCTTTTTAACTCCACCGAAAATTTTCCACATAAATGCCTGTCCTTGATATAATTAGCCCAGTAATCTATTATCCCGGCGGCATATTTGCAACCCGCTTGTCAAATGTATTAAAAATACTGGCTTGGAAATTTGATTTCCAGTTTGAAAAACCAATCACCATGACTATATTATTTTTTTTCAAAATTAAGATTAATGTACTTCAAGTAGCTATGCAAGTAACATATTCGTGCCGTTTTTTTTAATTAATCCTGGAATAATCGCTGAAAATGAAGTTTGAAAAAGAAATCCAGCTGAAAATGGATGCGTCCAGGCAGATGCAGAACCTGTCAATGCTTACAGGCATTGGCGCCCTAATATCCTGCATCCTGATCCTCTGGTTCGGCATCATCAAGAACATCGTGGGAGTGGACTCGTTCTCCCTGCTTGTCATACCTTATCTTATTTCAACCATCCTCGCCTTCAACGCCTGCATACTCGGCTATCTGGGCTCCAAGGCGGCACAGGAAGAAGAGGACAAGATACTTCTGGAAAAGAGGAAGGAAAAGAAAGCACTTGAGACTGGGGAGGATGTGCTTTTTTCGGCTTCAAGGACTTTCGGTAATTTCAAGAAGTTCTCCCCGTATATTGTCGCAGCGCTCAATTTCATCCTTATAACCGTCATCCTGTTTTTGTTCTGGAGCCACTGGAGATCGAGGGCTGACATGCCTGTTCCGGTAAACCCGTCGCTGGCGGCATTCATCACCGGGCTTGCCTCGATTTTCTTCGTCTTCACAGGCATATTCTACATAGGTCAGTCGAGGGAGAATAATTTCCGCTGGCTCAGGCCTCTTGGCAGCTGGCTTGTCCTTTCGGCAATCCTCGGGATACTTGCGACATTCGCAATCTTCATGTTCAAATACGACCTTCCTGTCTGGAACCACGTTGTCAGGAAGATTATTTTCTTCGTCACCACTTTACTCGGTGCCGAACTTCTCTTCAATTTCACCGTCGAGTTCTACCGTCCAAGGTCAATAATTGAAGAAAGGCCGATTTTTGAAAGCCGCATATTGGCGCTTTTCACGGAACCCGGCGGACTCCTGAGGAATATTTCCGACACGCTGGACTATCAGTTCGGGTTCAAGGTCTCCAAGACATGGATCTACGGTTTCTTTGAAAAGTCGATGATACCCCTTATCATTGCATGGCTTACTGCATTATGGATTTTCACATGTGTAGCTGAAGTAGCTCCCGGGGAAGTGGGGATCCGCGAGAACTTCGGAAGGATAGCCGATTTGAAGCCTTTGAATGAAGGCGTCCACTTCAAACTCCCCTGGCCGTTCGGAAAAATGACGAGGATTCCGGTCAACAAGATCCAGGAGATCACCATCGGAGCCGAAATGAAGGACGAAAAAGGCGAAGTGAAAAGCCCTGAAGTCGTTCTCTGGACAGTACAGCATTACGGAAAAGAGGAGAGATATATAGTCGCCACAGAAAAGAAGGCGAATGACAAGGAGACCCCGATATCGTTCATTTCAGCAAACTTCACGGTACAGTACCGCGCCCAGAAGGACAAGATCTATGATTTCGCGTTCAGGAACTGCGACATACCCGTGTTCGTCAAATCAATTGCGGAAAGGGAGATCAGCAAATATCTGGCGAGCGTGGATCTTCTGAAACTGATGTCCATCGAACGGGGAAAGGCAGTCGCTGACCTCTTCAGGCAGATACAGGACTCGGCGAACCAGATGAACCTTGGCGTTGAGATCGTTTCAGTCAACCTCCTAGATGTGCATCCTCCGTTCGACAAGGTCGCTCCGTCGTTTGAAGAGGTTGCCAGCGCCCGCCAGGAGAAGGAAGCATCAATATTGAATGCAAGAGCCTATGAGAAGAAGACCCTTCCCTATGCACTGGCGGAAGCCTCGAAGATCGTGAAGGAGGCCGAGACCGCAAGGGACAATGCCATCAGGCTTTCGGAGGCGGAAATGATGCGGTTCAAGAAACAGCTTGAAGCCTACAGGATCATGCCCGAGATGTATAAGCTCAGGACCTACCTCGACTTCTTTGAGAAGGACTGCGGCGACGTCAGGAAGATAATTGTAGGAGATACCGACACCAACAATGTCTACATATTCAATTTCGAGGAGAAGGCGCGAATGGACATCATTGACGCCGATCTTGGCGATCTATCCAATGAAATCAATAAGAAATAATGATAATGGAGGAAAAAACATGAGTGGAAAAGATAAAATTAAAATATTGCAGCACTGGCCGACGCTGCTTCTCGGCCTGATTGTTTCTGTAATATTCCTTCTTGCGATATTCACGTTCCAGGTGAAATCCACCGAATCGGTGGTCATAACAACCCTCGGGAAGATTTCCGGGGTCAAGGATGCCGGCCTTCATTTCTGCTGGCCCTATCCCTTCCAGAAAATCCACAGGTTCGACAACCGCTTCCACTGCTTCGACGGAAGCACCGGAAAGATCGAGGAGACCTATACTGCCGATGGACAGCCGATCGTCGCCGGCATTTTCGTGGTATACAAGATCGTTGATGCTGAAAAGCTGTTCAAGAGCCTTGCCATCCCCGACATTTCGCAGGCGGAAGACAAGATCAACAGCCAGATGAGAACCGTCAAAAACGCAGTCCTGGGGAAATATAAGTTCGACGAGCTGGTCAATACCAATCCCAAGAAGATGAAGATTGACGAAATAGAGGGCGAGATGAAGAATGGGATTTCCCCTATCGTCCTCGAAAAGTATGGAATACAGGTGGAATATGTAGGGATCAAGGTGCTCGATCTTCCAGACAAGAACACTGAAAATGTCTTCACCAGGATGAAGGCTGAACGAAATGTCGTGGCCCAGGCGTTCAGGGCTGACGGAAAGAAAGAGGCGACAGACATCATGATAGCCGCCGACAACAACCGCAGCACGAAGCTTGCCGAAGCCGAGGCCCAGGCCAAGCAGATCAAGGCCGAAGGGGACGCGAAAGCCGCCTCATACTACTCAATCTTCAAGGAGGAGCCGGAACTCGCAGCCTTCCTCAGGAAGCTCGAATCGCTGCGCAAGATCATACCCAACAAGACGACCCTGATACTTAATACCGACTATGCTCCGTTCGATCTTCTGAAGCTGGACCAGAATCTGGGTTCCGATGATTCAAAGCAAGACATTAAAAAATCGAAATGATTTTTCCCAAGGTGAAACAAGATGTCCGAACATGAAAATAAAACTGATGTGAATGCTCCCGAAGTCAACGGGCACTACAAGGCCGGTATCGATGCGCTTACAAGAAGCCTCCATATCGCGTTCATCCTCCTTTCCTGCCTGATAGCCTTCCTTATCATCTGGTACTTCACGTTCGGCGGTTATTATGAGGTGAAGCCGCAGGAGAACGTCATTGTTGAAAGATTCGGCAAGATAGTTGAAAAACATGATGCCGGATACTACTGGTCGTTTCCATATCCTGTAAGTAAAATCATAAGAATACCTATCAGCAAGCAGACGCTGACACTTACTTCTTTCTGGCACAAGGCTGATGTAAAGGCAATCAAGGGCGAGCAGCCGCCGCAGGCAGCACCGACTCTTTCTGCCGGCAAGGATGGATATCTTCTTACCGGAGATGCCAACATCATCCATACGGAATGGGAACTTGTCTATTCGATCGTCGATCCGATGAAATACTACCGGAAATGCCTCTGCCCGTCCGAGCCTCTCCGGATGGATGAGACGCTGGTCAATCCTGCCAACCATAAGCTCATAGGCACAAGAGGTCCGAGGACTCTCATCCAGGCCCTTCTTGAAAATTCAGTTATAAAAGTAACAGCTGCCCAGCAGGTGGATTCCGCCCTCTACAAACATTCCACCGATTACGCGGCAGAAGTAAGGAATCTCTTCGAAAAGAACATAACTGAATGGGATATTGGCATAAAAGTGGACAATCTAATCCCCAAGAGCATTACAGCCCCTCTGAACACCGTCGCAGCATTCCAGGAAGTCATAGATGCCGAACTGCAGTGCGCAACGGAAAAGGAAAACGCAAAAGCCTATGCCGTGACCGTTGAAGGTGAGACCGTTTCCACGGCTTCAAGGATACTCTCCGATGCGAAAGTCTACAAGATACAGATTGTCGCCGACATCGAAGCCGAACAGATTTATTTCAAGAAGATCCTGGAAGAATATAAGAAGAGTCCGCGTTCCACCCTCATAGCCCTTTATACGGACACGATTACAGGCTTGCTTGAGAACATGAAGGATAAGTATATTATTCCGAAAGACGGCAAGAACGGCTCCCACGAAGTGAGGATCATGCTCAATCCCGAGCCTAAGTTCCAGAAGAAGGATAAAGAGAAGGATAAATGACGTATGGCTGAACTGACAGCTGAAAACAAGGTATTTGACGCCCACAGCGAGATCTGCGGCTGTGATCATGAACATGATCATGAAGCCGGAGGTGCCGGGCATAGCCGCAGCCTCGGCAGGCTCAGCGTTGCGCTCATCGGTGGTTTTTTCATACTGAATTCCTATATACTGCGATGGATGCAGGCGGATCAGGATTTCACGTCGGAACTCAGCGCCATATGCGGTGCGGTAATACTCGCTCTTCCAATCTTCATTGTAGCAGTAAAGGATCTTGCAAAAGGCAAAGTCTACATGAACGAACTTGTAGCCCTTGCTGTTCTTGCCGCACTGTCAGGCGGGGATTTCAGGACTGCAGGAATAATCTCGTTCTTCCTTCTCATCGCCATCATCATTGAATCCAGGACCGCCCACGGCGCCCAGAGATCCATCGAGGAACTAATTAAACTGACACCAAGATCCGCCAGGAAGATAAGCGACGGACAGGAATCGGACGTAGACGTGCTCGCTCTCGTCATCGGGGACATCATCAGGATCCGTCCCGGTGAAAACTTCCCCGTTGACGGTTCCATCGTCAAAGGCTCAAGCACTGTCAACCAGGCTTCAATCACCGGGGAATCGTTCCCCGTTGAAAAGGAGGAGGGAAATGATGTCTTCGCAGGCACACAGAATCTGACAGGCGTCATTGATGTCAACGTTACAAAGGTCGGCAAGGACACCACTCTTGGCAAGGTCAAGGACATGATCCTCGCGGCTGAAACCACCAAGCCGCCGATAGTCAGGGTCATTGACCGCTATGCAGGATATTACACTCCGACGATCCTCATGATAGCAGGGCTCACATGGTGGTTCTCCGGCGGCAACATGATGAATGTGATTTCCGTTCTTGTCGCATCATGCCCATGCGCCCTCGTGCTCGCCGCTCCTTCGGCGGTCGTTGCGGCGCTCGCGGCCGCGGCAAGGCTCGGAATTCTCATAAAGAATGTATCATACCTTGAACTTGCGGCGAAGGTCAGGGCAGTTATTTTCGACAAGACAGGAACTCTCACCGAAGGTACGCTTTCCGTAGTTAGGCTTGCCCCGGCTGAAGGCGTACAGCCAGCGGATCTCCTGCAAATCGCGGCATCCATCGAAAGCCACAGCAACCATCCTACGGCGATAGCCCTCCAGAATCTTGCAAAAGAGGCCAATCTGAAGCTCACAGAAGTTGAAAAATTCAACGAAGTGCATGGCAAAGGAGTCGAAGGTTTCCTTGACGGCAAAAAATCAATGATTGGAAGGGCTGAATGGCTGAAATCACATGAGATCAGCACGGACTCCCTTGAGACTCCGGATACAGACGGGGGAAGCGCCATGAGCATCGTATACGTCGCATCACAGGGCAAAGCCGTCGGCTGGATTGGTTTCAGGGATACTGTCAGGAAAGAAGCTGCAGACGCCATCAAGTCACTTAAAGAAGATGGTGTCAAGCACTGTGCAATGGTAACAGGAGACCGCAAGGCCGTTGCAGATCTTGTATCAAAGGAACTTGGCATAGAAAACGTCAGGGCGGAATGTCTGCCTGACGACAAGGTCGCATATGTCAAGGAAATCAAGCATAACTATACAGTCGCGGTTGTCGGCGATGGAATAAACGATGCCCCCGCCCTTGCCGCAGGCGATCTTGGAATAGCGATGGGCGCCATCGGCAGCGACATTGCGATCAACAGCGCGTCAATAGCGCTTATGACAAATGATCTCCGCCGCATACCAATGCTGGTTGTACTTGCAAAACAATCCGGAAAAATCATAAACCAGAACCTTCTCATAGGATTTGTCTTCATCGTCGGCGGAATAAGCCTGTCCGTATTTGGAATGCTTCCTCCTATCATTGCTGCGGCCCTTCATACTGTCAGTACGACAATTGTCCTTTTCAACAGCGCAAGGCTGGTCAGGACCGGAGAGGAACTCACAATGCATGAAACACATCAGGAAGTAGAAGAGAAATAGTCTTCAACTGCCGCTCGTCGGTTGCCAGTTGATATTTTCATCAGAAGATCCAATCGTTTTAAGTATTTCACTCGCTCTTCAATATTTCAATCTTGTATTTCTTCTTCAGTTCCGGAAGCGCCTCTTCGCGTTTTGCATTCTTCTTCGAAAAATACCATTCAACAATATATCTTTTCACCATCAGGTCGCGATGAGTACCGGCCTGAATCGCGGAGTTGAGCAGTATCTCATCCTCTGAAAGGCCTTTCTGCCCTTTGCCCTGATCTGCAGCAAGCTTCTTCTTCATCTCCTCCTGCTTCGCGCCTATGAGTTCGAATTTCACCTTCCCCTTCGCCTCGGAATAAGGAATTAGCTCGGGTTCCTTTCTGTCAGTCACCAGAAATATGTATCTCCAATCGACGGACTTATCATAAACTATCCCCGAATTCTGCCCCTTCTTAAGCTTTGTTATTGGATCCGTTATGCGTTGGGGAAGTCCTGCGGCCATCTTGCCCTCCTCTATCCATCCGAGTTCAATCCAGTTTTTCACACTGTCAGGATTAGCGGCAACCTGCTTCATCACCTTCTGTACATCCTGATCGGATTCTGTCATGAACTTGAGCCCCTTTGCATTCACGGATGCAGGCTTCGTGAATTTCCCAGGATGCGCTTTGTAGAATTTCTCCAGCTCATCGTCAGTGAAAGTCCTAGGATCGATTTTAGCGGTCGTGTTGTTCGACTTGTAGGTCTCAAGTATTCTCCAGCACGTATATTCATCCTTGAGGACGCCTTCGGCAAGAGCCCCCTGGAAAAGGAGCTCTTCATCGATTGCTGAGAACAACGCTGTCTTGCGTTCGTCGGGTGTTAATGCATCTACGTTCTTACCATTCTTGTTAGCAGTCTTGAGCAGGAAGAAGTCATAATCGCCTTTTGTCACGCCTCCTGCCCCAACCTTTACGAACAGATTGTCGAGGACTCCCTGCGGGATGTCCTTTCCAGCATAGACGGGTTTCTTAGGTTCAGCAGGCACCGAAGGCGGGGCGGGGGTATTTTTCTTCTGCTGGGCGTAAGCAGGGCTAAACAATAAAACGGCAATTATGACTCCAATGGCAGGTTTTAAAAAGTTCATTCCAAAGTATCCTTTGCGTTGTTCATAAGGACAATAATATCAAAGATCCTGCTCAATTTCAATCCCCAGTACCAACTATAAAAATTTCATCCTGATTTTTTTATAAGAATCCTTTGAAAAACAACTGCCTGCGTATATAATTACGATTCTGCTCGTCGCACTTTAAGGGCGGATTTAATTACATCAAAACCAATAGCTTAAAGAAAGGGCTTTAAAATGGCTGTAAAAGTCGGAATCAACGGATTCGGAAGAATCGGAAGAATGGCGTTCCAGGCGATCTGCGACCAGGGACTCCTCGGAAAAGAAATCGATGTCGTCGCGGTGGTTGATGTTTCAACCGACGCAAAATACTTCGCCTACCAGATGAAGTACGATTCAGTCCAGGGGAAATTCAAGCACAAGGTCGAGACATGCAAGAGCGACGCCTCCAAGGAAGAAGACGATGTAATCGTCGTCAACGGACACAAGATCCAATGCGTCATGGCCACAAAGACCCCCGACCAGCTCCCCTGGAAGGCTCTCGGCGTTGAATACGTGCTCGAGTCCACGGGTCTTTTCACTGATTCCGAGAAGGCCAAGGGCCATCTCGCCGCCGGCGCAAAGAAAGTCATCCTTTCCGCTCCTGGAAAAGGCGAAGTCAAGACCATCGTCATGGGCGTAAACGAGAACGAATATGACGCCGCAAAGCACAATATCGTTTCAAACGCGTCCTGCACGACGAACTGCCTGGCACCGGTCGTACATGTCCTCCTCAAGGAAGGCATCGGCATCGACAAGGGCCTCATGACCACGATCCACTCATACACCGCCACACAGAAGACCGTTGACGGTCCGTCCAAGAAGGACTGGAGAGGCGGACGCGCGGCTGCATGCAACATCATTCCTTCTTCCACCGGCGCGGCAAAGGCCGTTGGCGAAGTTCTCCCCGCCACCAAGGGCAAGCTCACAGGAATGGCGTTCCGCGTTCCGACACCTGACGTTTCAGTTGTCGACCTCACCTTCACGGCCGCACGTGACACCAGCATCGAGGAAATAGCCGCTCTCATGAAGAAGGCTTCAGAGACATATCTCAAGGACATCCTCGGATATGCCGACGAGGAACTTGTTTCCACGGACTTCATCCACGACTGCCGTTCGTCGATCTTTGATTCAAAGGCCACTCTTGAGAACAATCTCAAGGGTGAAAAGAGGTTCTTCAAGATCGTTTCATGGTATGACAACGAGTGGGGCTACTCCAACCGAGTAATCGACCTCATCAAGTTCATGGCCAAGAAGAAATAAATTTTCGTCTAACGAAAATTTTATAACAAAAAAACGGCAGGAAGAAATTCCTGCCGTTTTTTTATCTGGAGTAGCTCGGGCATTCCTGCCCGAGTTCTTTTGATTTCCGTGGGAGCTGCTGATCTAGATGAGTAGTTTCAGAATTCAAGGAACGGCTCGGGCAAGCCTCACCCTCCACACCCGAAACGGGTATAAAATCTATTCCATGACTAGTGGAGGGACATCCTCCTTCGGAGGACCGTGTCCGGATTTATGCGATTGTCAACAGGAAATAGAACTTCGGGCAGGAATGCCCGAGCTACTCAGAAAAAGCATTTCGGAATTAAATACTTGACAGGCATCACGTGTGCGGCGTGAAGTATGTTCACGATCTGGACGCAGATGTAGATTGAGAAGAAGCCCATGGCGTCGACAAACGCAATCTTGTACTTCTTCACATTGACGCTGTAGAATTCCGGTTCCTTGAACTTGAAAGGATTAGGGATGAACCTCGGAACATGCTTCATGTAGTCCAGAAATTCGTCGCCGTGAACCTCGATAAGCCTTTTCTCCTCGCCAATGATGACGAACGGATAATAGATGATGAAGAGGACTACGATCAGGAAAAGTATTAGAAGGTTCTCAGTTGTCAGGCCAAGACCTATCGCACCGAAGAAGCTGAAGAAATAGAGCGGGTTCCGTACCATTGAATAAGGCCCTTCGGAGATAAGGGTCCTAGTCTTGTTGCCGGCTATGTACAACGCCGACCATAAGCGCCCGAGAATGCAGAAAGCGACAAGGAGCCCCCCGACAGACTGGAACAGTATGAAATGATAGAACTCATCCTTCCATGAATGATCGGTGAAAAGGAATATCGCGGTAATAAGGGCTACAAGAACACGTGACAGAAGTATTCTCTTCTTCTTAATGAAATATAATGAAGCCTTGAACATTTTGCTGAAATATCTCCTGTCTGTTATGAAAAGCTAGAAAATACTCCTGTGTTACCAAAAAACAATTAGTT
>JBAQUG010000486.1:0-5874 GCA_049297395.1 Victivallales bacterium
GTAGTTTTTGTCTCCGCATTGCGCGGGACAAGCGTCGCTTCGCTCGGCTATGCGATCTCCGAGCGCAAAAGACAAAGAGGCCGATTGCGCCAAGGATGTCGCAAGCTACTCAAAGCAAGTTTCAAAGAAGGAGTCAGGATTCAGCATAAATTCGGATTTGAGTTAGAATGTCATTCTGGATTCTGATTTCTGAATTCCTGCAAAACATGAGTTTTGCAATAGGCTTATGATAAGGCGACAATACAAAAGTAAATGAGGTGGTTCATGCGGGTAGATCTGAAAATTATAACGTTGCTGTATGCGATTGGAATCTTAGTTTGCGGTTGTCGCGTGTCAGCTGGCGAGGTGAATATGCTGGATATGAGGGGGTGGAGATTCGATGCTAATGGAGCGGGTACTGCCGTTAATAGCGAGATAGTCGATGGAGCGGTGACAGGCAAAAGATGTCTTCATATTTCCATTCCTACGGGATGTGAAGCCAGTTCCTGGTGGTGTCAGGAAATCAAGACTTTGCCGGGCGCGTCCTATACGCTTTCCATGAAGGCGAAGGCTCGCGTAGGACATGACGATCTCGACTTTGTTGCAGCCACGATGGTCTATTTCAGGGACAAGGACGGCAAATGGCTTAGTCATAAGGATATTGCAACCGTTGGAGCGCGGCAGGCGAAATGGAGTCAGTCCATACCCGCCACAAATGAGTGGAAATCCATCCAGGTCTCCTTCACGCCACCCGCCTCGACGAGGGTCATTGGTGTCAGGGTTGCCCTCTCCGGACGGGGATCCGTGGATGCATGGTATGACGAAGTGGCCTTGACCACGCCACCCAGTCCGGTCGCCGACATTCTCGCCGCCGCCCCCGACTCCCTGCCACACTATGACATCCCGCTCGGCCCGGTGTCGGCGTCCGGTGTCACGCTGAATCCTGATTGGTCCAACAGCGACGCTGCAACATGGTCGTCGGGCATCCGTCATAAGCTCTGCCTCAACGGACTGTGGGCGGTACAGCCTGCTGTGATTGGACAGGCGCCGAAGGACGGGGACTGGGCGTTCATCAAGGTGCCTGGCCGGATTTGCGGATGGACGGGAAGATTTTCAATCTATGGAAAGGACAAGACAATCTGGGCGAATTTTGACACGGAAAAGGCTGAGGCGTTCTGGTATGTCCGCAACGTCGAGATTCCTGAAGGATTCTCGGGGCGGCTTATGATTGAGACGCCAGCCATGGAGAACTTCGCCATCCGTGTCTATTGGAACGGCAGGCCTGTCGGCGTGTTGACCGACCAGTGGGGCGGAACCGTCGAACTGTCCGCCGCCGCCATCCCCGGGGATAAAGGGCAGCTCTCCCTCTTCGCGCTCCGCAATAAAGGTGATGCAAACGCCCATCTTGTCGCTGCGGGAGAAGTCAAGCGCATGTATGATCCCGACAAGTCCATGAAATGCGTTGGCGCCCTGTTTGACTTCAATCTCCTCGCTATTCCCGATAAACCCGTTTTCGGTGGCGTACGGATCACGACATCCGTGCGGAATGCGAAACTCTCCGCTGCGCTGGACGGCATTCACGACGACAAGCTTCTCTATTCCCTGGCGGTCAAGGAGCTCGATGACAAACCAGTGTTCGAGAAGAAAAATCTGCGAGTAGAACTGGACAAAAAAGGACTTGCACATCTTGAGGTTGACTGGATCGCGCCCCAGCTCTGGAATCCTGACGATCCACATCTCTACACGTTGACAATTGCAGCGTTCGATATGAACGGCAAAGTTCTTGATGAGACACTTCCGATACGTTTCGGCTTCCGGGAAGTATGGGTCGACGGCAGGCAATTGATGATGAATGGACAACCGCTCCGTCTGCGTCCGCGGCTATTCAATTTCTCATACGAAGCCTTCCTTGATGACGCATCGATCCGGCGCGGGTTCAGTCTGCTCAAGGATATGGGCTTCAACTGCGCGATACGTCCGCCAAGCATGGGGGCGGGCCTTGAGGTGGAGCATGATGGACTCTCATATTATCGTATCGCCGACGAACTTGGCATGCTCGTCGTGTCCTACAGTCCTTATAACATGGTTTCCGGAGGGCAGTTCCTTGCGCAGTCACTCGCGGCGGACAAGCCGCTGATGGACTACATCGAAACTCACCTTGTCCAGCGGCTCTGGAACTATTCCTGCGTGATAGCCTATTCCGGGTTCGGGCCGGGTATGAGCGTCAGGGATCAGCCCTACAACGCGAACCCCGACTGGTGGGGCGTCAAACCGCTCAATCATGATCGGATATCTACGCTGCTCCGCGACGGGATCATCTCCAATGAGGACTCCACTCGACAGGAGAAGTCCCTCTCCTATGTGCAAGGGGTCAAGTCCATGGATGCATCGCGCCCTTTCCTTTCGCACTATGACGTCGGCGCAGGCGATGGCTGGGGCATCTTCGACTACTTCAATTGGACCCCCTGGCAGGAATGGGAGGAATGGATCATGCCATGGGTCGCGAAGGGAGTCTGCCCGATCGGCTCTTGGGAGCATGGATTGCCATACCCGTTCAGTTTTCTCAATCATGGCATCCCGGATGGCGACCGCGAACCCTGGATTACCGAATATTCGGCCATGCGGCTTGGACCGGAAGCGTATTCCCGTGAGACTCCGGAATACAACGATTTCATCAAAAATGCATGGGATAAGAACAAACCAATGTTTGTTCACACGGGTGCCGCAGCTCCCATAGGCTTGACAGCTCCAAACATCGATCGGATCTGGGCAGCCTTCAACGCCCGCCTTTACCGGACATGGCGGACCTTCGGCATTCCAATGGGGATAGAGCCGTTTGGTCCCGCGAATTACATGATTCAGATGAGTGTCTTGAATAAAAACAATGTCAAAATATCAGCGAGCCCCTCGGAAAACCTCAAAACTCCTGGAGCCAAGGCTGATACATGGTATTTCAACTCTCATTGGCCGAGCGAGACAAATCCCTCTCTTCCGACCACGCCGACTGGACGGAAACCAGAAGGCCTCACTTCTCTTGGCGATACTCTTTATGCGAACAATCGTCCATTGTTGATTTATCTCGCCGGGTCGTCGGAACGCTTCACCGCCAAGGATCATGTCTTCGAGTCCGGTGAGAAGGTAGTGAAGCAGATTGCCTCCGTATGGGACGGCTTCTCGATGCGGCTGTTGACGGTCGCCGTCAAAGTGGTCCTCGATGGAAAGAACATCCTCGATGAGAGTGTCACGCTGAAGCTCCAGGGCGGAGACATCAAGTTTGAAGAAATATCCTTCCGCGCTCCGGAAGTTTCGAAAAGGGAGGATGGCGTCATCACGATCGAGGTGAGGAATGAAGCCGGCACCGAGATTGTCGCCACCGACTCCTTCGCATTTCAAGTATATCCACGTATGCCTAAGGATAATTCCCTGGCGAATTTAAAAGTAGCTCTTTATGATCCTTCGAACGAAAGCTCTGAATGTCTGTCTAAGTTCGGTTTCAGGCCGCGACGGATCAAAGACATCGCCGACGCCAAAGAATCAAACCTCCTTGTCATCGGTCGCCGGGCACTTGCCTCTCTGCGGGGAGTTGAACTTGATTCAGCTTTGCCGCCCGGACTTCCAGTCCTCGTCCTCGAACAGACATCTGAGGATCTGGAGAGGATCGGTTTCAGGGCGTTTCCGACCCGGACCCGCGACACCTTCGCTCCGTTCCGTCCGCATCCTGTCCTGGCGGGGATTGAAGCACCGGATCTGCGCGACTGGCGCGTCGAACCGAAATTGCTCCCCCCTGGAACCACACCGCTTCGGAACGGCTACAACTATCACGCAGGATACTATGGAACTGTTGCGTCGGTCGTGATCGAAACACCCACGCGCGGGAATTTCACGCCGTTGCTCCAGTGCGAGTTCGACTTGGGCATGACCCCGCTGCTTGAATCTGTGCATGGTGGCCGCCGCTGGGTGTTCTGCCAGCTTTCGCTTGTCGACGGCATCGGAAAAGATCCGGTCGCCACACGGCTTGCCGCCAATATCCTGAGGTACATGGGAACAACACCCGCCCCGCTCCGTCCGCTGATGGTCGTCGGCGACGCTAAGGATCTTGGGCTGGTTAAAACCATTGGGGCAGAGAACGCGACCCTCTGCGCAGTCAGGGATCTTCCTGCTGGCGCAGTCGCGTTTGTCGGCAGGACTGATCCTGTAATCACTGAGGACTTGCGTCAATGGATCAGGAACGGTGGCACCGCCGTGGTTCTGCCGCAGTCGAAAGAGCTCTTTGCGTTGCTCGTGCCGGAAGTGAAGACATCCGAGTCCGCTGCAAATCTGATCGACGTGTCGTTGATGCCAGATTCACCGACTTTCAATGGTCTCGGACAAAACGATTTTCATTACCGCCAGGCTATTCAGACAATCGTCTTCGACGGCAAGGCGAACGTCGCCGAACTCGCAGTCGGCAACGGAAAGCTCGTCCTGCTGGGATTTGATCCCCGGACGCTTGATCTCGACAAGCAACCCTACCTGCGGCTCACGTGGCGGCACCAGCACCGGGTCATCTCCCAGATCCTCGCCAACATTGGCGCCTCGCTTGACGCCCCCATGCGCAAGCTTGTCGAAAACATCAAAAAGCCCATGGTGTCGGTTGAGTTCTTCGAAACGGCGAAAGCCAGGGTGACTGAACGGGCCGATACGATTCCTGCGGACTGGAACTCCCCGGCATTCGACGACCATGCATGGACACCGTTCGAGCTTACCCGCAAGACAACACCGTTCGGAGCCGCATTGCTTCGGATTCGCTTCTCTGTCCCGGCTGATATCACCGGTTCGGGACTTGCGGCCGATATCGGCACCTTCGACGATTTCGACGAGACCTGGCTCAATGGTGTAAAACTCGGCGGCATTACGCCGGACAACGCCAATCCGGAACTTGCCTGGTCAATGAAGCGTGTGTATGCCATCCCCGACGGAGTCATCAAACCCGGTGAGGAGAACGTGTTGGCGGTGAGGACGTGGAACCGCAATGCCGTCACCAAGGGGCATAAGGCCCAGGTCCGCGGCCCAATGCTGATCCGCTCCGCGGGCGAGGGAAATCCGCTGTATGTTGGAACCTATCGCCATTCGGACGATCCGTACCTGCAATACCATTGGTGAGCAGAGAATAAATGGAGTAAAGTACAATATCATGAGACAAACATATAATTAAAAAGGGAGCACTCAAATGAAACACACACACTTCACACTGATAGAACTACTCGTCGTAATTGCGATAATCGCAATACTGGCAGCAATGCTTCTACCCGCTTTAAAAGAGGCGAAGGATTCTGCAAGTGGAACTCTTTGCTTCAACAATCTCAGACAGATCCACACGGTGGGACAGTTATATCTTCAGGATTATAATGAGACCTTCTGGCCGTGCAGAGGCGACGGAGGCTCAACGATTGCATGGACGTATTATCTCTATCCCAGCTACGATCCCAGCAAGACAATCATCTTTCCCGGATGGGAATTTAAAAACACGACAGGCAATCCCAATGACATACCGTTCAAAATCACCTGGTGCCCAAAGAAGCGTAATATGTCTGGCCCTTCCAGCGGATGGTACACGGGGCTCTGTTATGGCGCAAATGGAAGATTATCCTGGGACTTCATCAATCCTTCCTGGGTTGTCTGTCCTAAACAGGGAATGGTTAAGGATCCTTCTGCGACTGCTCTATTTATGGATGCATACACTGAGCAGATTAATGGCGCCGGATGGTTCTATTATTGGGATTGGGATCCTCTGAGACTGGGATATCCTCACCGCAATAGCCGAAATATCGTCTACGTCGATGGACATGTCGACGCATGGAAGTATCCCCTCCCCATTGATGAAACTGGAGCTGTTGGCAAGCAGCTCTACCGAGG
>JBAQUG010000487.1:0-5654 GCA_049297395.1 Victivallales bacterium
AGCTGAAAGTTTATGTGAAACAAGGCGGCACATTGATTTTATCAGGAAGACAGATGTCGGCCGAATTGAAGCCCGAGGCAGTTGCGAAGTTTCTTGGAATTAAAATCAAATCTCAGTGGCATGAGATTTATGGCAGGACAAAATGCAATCTTTGCGGAGAAACCTTTGAAGAACTGCGTTTTGCATATACTCCGATTGACACCTCTGGTGCGGAAATAATTGCAACCGCTGATTCGGGAAGACTTTCGCCGGTGCCTATCATCACCCAGAATAAAGTCGGCAAAGGCAAGGTGATATATATTGCGCCATATTACGGGCAGCAGCTCTGGTCGAGGGCGTTGATGGAAATAACCGTCCACATGCTTGACCATGTTTATGAGAAGCAGCAATTGGTTAAAATAGAAGGCAAACCGGGTCAATACCTTGTCAACAAACAAAAAAATGGACTCTGGGTTACTCTGATAAATAATTCAGATAAAAAATGGCAGGGGACCGTGAACCTGAAAGACAATCGGTGCATAATAGCAGCGACCGAACTATGGAAAGACGAAGAACTGGAAATTGAAAAAAACAAGGTTTTCATCTCCATCGAACCACTTCAGTTTAAGATAGTAGAGGTAATTTCAAAAGTACAGGAATTTGGGGCGAGAACAAAAACTTCTTGAAAAAAGTTTCTTTCCCTCGCCCAAATCCCCACTTCCTTTTACAAAAACTTTTATCTTCCATCTGATTGCAGTTGCAATCAGATGGAATAGCAAACAGGTTTGGAAAGGGTTGGGGTGCGGGGAAGGGAAGAACCTTTCCTTAAAAGGTTTTCACCTCCCCGCATTCAGAGTTTTCCTACCTCTTCTTCCTGAATGCGCTCGGACTTTTGCCGGTGGTTTTCCTGAAGAGCTTGTTGAAGTGCTGGGGATCCGGCACCCCCACCCTCGTACCGATCTCCTTTACAGGAAGCGCCGTGCATTCAAGCAGATGCCTGGCGTACTCGATCCTCCGGTTGATCAGATACTTGTTCATAGTGACCCCGTACTGGCTGCGGAACAGCCGCGCCAGATAATTCTGCGACAAGCCTGCTGTCCGGCATATTTCGGGTATGCTGATTTCGAGGGAGAGGCACCTGTCTATTTCCATCGCGGCATTCACGACCGCCGTCCTGGCCTTATGCCCGAAATTTCCAGACCGTGACTTGTTGATCCATTGAAGCCAGATAAGGAACTCCTGGAGCACAAGGGCGGCGGCATGGCCGGCTTCCGGCGAGGCTTCTGCCTGCTGGAACCACCATACGAGGTTCATGAACTTCGACTCGACCGCAGATCTCGCCTCGCCGAGATCCATGCAGAGAGGAAGAGAAAGCTCCATTCCCTTCTTCCCGGACTTCGCAGGAAACTTGAAATGCGTGCAGAAATGGAAGCCGGGTTTCTCGAGATCATATCTGGCATCTATACCTATCGGAGTGATTGATATCGTCCCGGGCACGATATCGTACTGGTTTCCGGAAAGCCTGATTTTCCCGTGGTAGTCGTATATGTGCAGGGCGTTAGTACTGCCGTTCAGATAGTTCACGGAGAAATTCCTGTCGGCAAGCGGATATCGCCCGGCCCTTAAAACCTGAGGGAGAGAATCAATTTCAAAGTTGAATAGCATTACGAAAACCTTTTAATTATTTCAATAATCTATTAGATTATTGATTTTATACCACAGTTTGTTGAATTATTCCAATTGTTATATTTTCCGTGACGGAAAATATTATCCTATTGAAAATAAACCATTCAATAATCCAAACAAGGAGTTAAATATGACGCCACGCGAAAGGTTCATTGCCGCGCTTGAACGCAGGCCCGTCAAAGGCCGTGTCCCCCATTTCGAACTTGTGTTCTTCCTGACGATGGAGGCGTTCGGGAAAGTCCATCCGTCGCACAGGAACTACCACCAGTGGGACCAGATGGAGGAGAGGGAGCGCCAGCTGCACCGGAAGGACATGGCCGACACCTACATCATGATCGCCGAAAAATACGAACACGACGCGATATTCATCCACCCGAACCCCTGGAACAACGATGAAATCAACCGTCTTGTCGATATCATCCGCGAAAAATCAGGCAACAAGTATTTCCTCATGATTCATGGCGATGCCACATACGGAATCCCCGACGGCAACCACATGGTCGATTTCTCATATCGGATCGTCGACGAGCCGGACATCCTCAGGAAAGATGCCGCAAGGATGGTCGACAACGCCCTGGAACAGGGGGAAAAGCTGAAACGCAAGGGAGGCATCGACGGCTTTGCACTATGCAGCGACTACTGCCTCAACACCGGACCGTTCTTCAGTCCGGAACAGTTCGCGGAATTTGTCACGCCTTACCTTACAAAGCTCATCAAGGGATACCGTGACATGGGATACTACACGATCAAGCACACCGACGGCAACATCATGCCGATCATCGACCAGCTTGTAAGCGCCAAACCGCATGCGCTGCATTCGCTGGATCCGCAGGCCGGAGTCGACATCGCCGAAGTGAAGAAACTTTACGGCGACAAGGTATGCCTGATCGGCAATGTGAACTGCGGACTTCTCCAGACGGGAACGGACGAGGAGGCCAGAAATTCCGCTCGTTACGCCCTGAAATCCGGGATGCCCAACGGCGGATACATCTTCTCGACGAGCAACTGCGTCTATACCGGCATGCAGCTGTCACGCTACGAGATGATCCTCGATGTCTGGAGGAAAGAAGGAATTTATGCATGAGATGTAAATATTCACTGAACGAACATAGTTCAGTGAATATTTATTTATATGTAGCTCAGCTTGAACTGGGGTACATCCATCAGCCTTCCAATGGCCATCTTGAAGTCTTTCAGGCAGTCTTCCTGGTTGAGATCCGTGTAGTTCCCTTTCGCCAGCGAGTCTATGAATTTTTCAGCGCTGGCGAGGAGCAGGGAGGAATTCATGATGTAGTTCTCATTTCCGCCTTTGAACTTGGGCTGGGGAAGTTCCTTGGGCTTCATAATTCTCTCTTCAGTGAAATAGACAAGGTATTTGTTTACAGATTCGCTGGTGAACATGCCAGCCGGATCCAATCCCACGAATGTCGGCTTGCCTACGGTCGTCTTGAAATCATCATGCGCGGAGTACGCCTCTCCCGGCTGCACGCCGTCGGTCTTGTTCTTCTTGTTGTAGAGGAAATCATAGAGAAGCCTGAACTTTACCGCCACGGACGTGTGTATTACTTCGTTCGACTCAACGCGGCTCTGCCCCTTGTAGCACCTGTTCTTCCCAAGCATCTCGATCAGATAGGCAAGATTGAGCATTTCATAGATAACCTGTTTCAGGATTTCAGAATTACTGGCCTTTTTAATTGCAGTCATGTAAATTTTCCTCTTTTTATTTGGCAGGATTGACGAGTGAGAATATTTATTTAACTATCTGATTCTCAATATAATACGTAAAAAGAGAAATACCAGCAGTCATTGCTGGTGAACGCCTGGAAACTGGCATATTGAATACAAAAGAAAATTCACTATCGCCTCATGGATGGCGGGATCGCTGCAATAACAGTTTCCAAGATGCATAGTGACCGAGTGTCCGAGTTGAACTTAACCGGCTTCGCCGGGACTTTTATGGAACGCCACCAACTTGGTGGCATAATGCTTGGCGAAAGAAGTAGAAAAGAAGAAGAATGCCGGCAAGTTGCCGGCGATCCCAAAATACAATTTCCTATACGATTAAATTACGAATTAAAAGACGCTGGGCGTAATGGCTCAGCCTTTACGGGGTCGGGTCCAAAACCTCTTCCCGAGGCACGAGGGAAAAGCACGGAACTGACCCCTCGTTTTTGCCATTACCACTGGGCAAATTGGGCACTAGGCCACCCTGGCACTGTCTTTTAATAAACCCATTAATCCGTCATCCAGCAGGATGACTCTGATTACTTGTTCTTTAATGCCAGAGCCGCATCATTCAATTCGTAGAATGTCGGAGGTTCGTATGTCCAGCCGTTTGCAAGCCGCTTCTCCTCCCTGCCGATGGAGCCGTAGATGTAAAACCCTATCAGAGGAGCAAGAATCCTGGACTTGAGTCCGAATTCAGCATAGATCTCGCTGAGAAGGTCTTCCATGATCTTGACAATCTTGGGATCATTCTGGTACTTCTTGCGGAGGGCCCATATGGCGCCTGCATGGATAGTCGACAGATCCTTCGCATCGCGCCTGATTCTCCGCCTGATGCGTTCGTCAGGATGGTTCTTGTGCTTCATATATCCGTCAAAGGTCGTCCTTATCATGCGTGATATGCTGGGTCCGTTTACATTGAAATCGCGGTCGAAGGCATCAATGAGGTAACCCTCCTCCTTGCCTTTCTCGATGAACTGGTGCTTGTAGTTCAGGCGGTACTGGCCGTTGGCGTCGGACAGGGCGCATTCAGATTCCGGAAGAAGAAGACCTTTCTCCTTCATTTCCTCATAGAAAGGCGTTCCCTGGGTAGGGGTGTAGAGCATGAACTGATGGAAGACGGAGTTATGGGCCACCGCATGATCAATCACCTCGCTGATGTTGTCGGCGCTGTGGGTTTCAAGTCCTATGATCGACGATCCCAGCACCCTTATGCCATTGTCCTGGAGATTTTTGATGAGACCTTTAGTGTCGATGCCATGAAGTTTCTCATACGTGCTGTTCTTGCCCTCTATCCCCATCCAAACCCATGAAATACCGAGTCCGAGAAGTTCGTCCATCGTATAATGTTTCAGTATCTGCGCTGAAGTGAATATGAATATGGCCCAGCTCTTATTATTTTTCCTCATGAGTTCCAGCAGGCGCATGGACCTGTTCTTATGGAGCAGGAAATTCTCATCGAGGGCGAAAAATGAACTCACTCCCATTTCCTTCTCGATGCTTTCCATCACCTCGAAAAGCTGGTCTCCTGTCTCATAGAAATTAATGGATTTCCCCTTCCCTCCGAAGAGGGCCGAGGTCGCACAGAAGTTGCACCCCATCGGACATCCGACGGAAGGTATGAGTATGGCGGCGGTGTCTTCAGGCTTGTTCGAAAGACTGATGCCCATTATCCTGGCGCCGAAACCTGACAATACATTTGGATGCTTTATAGGCGCGTGTTCGTCCTGTCCGAGGAATTTCCTGAACCAGCGTATGCCTTCACCCTTTACTATGTAGTCGGCTTCTACGCGTTCCTTGAGGTTGCCGATGTTCGCAATATGCCCCCCTACGACGATTGTGGCCTCGGGCTGGATCTCCCTCACAAGCCTGCACATCTCCTTGAGCTTAGGGAAATTCGGTATGATGGAACTTATCCCGATGATGTCATATTTCCTTGTCTTGAGCTCCTCTATGAACCTGTCGCGTGTCGGGAAATCCAGGAGGGTGGTCGGAGCGTCGATGTTCTTCTGGATCATCATGAGTCCGAACGAGCGATGGAACATCCTGAGAGACATTGCACCCTGCGTACGGGTCACCTGGTTGTGGTAGAGCTCGATTGAATTCGACTCCATGCTCCCATAGTCATCCTTCTTGGAATACGGACCGAATACGCTTGTAAAAAGTATCTTGGCATTTGTCTTCAATTTGTGAACAGGATGCACTTCATTCATAATATTTCCCTAAGATTAAACGCCTGCAAAGTAATGTTCATTGTATTAGAG
>JBAQUG010000488.1:0-19744 GCA_049297395.1 Victivallales bacterium
CCTGGGGCCAATTCTGTCGGAAGATCCACTTTCCGTTCCGAAAACGACTTCAACGATTTATCATCAGGAAGGGTCAAGGTAAAATTACCAGAACGGGCAGCGACTTCTCCAGTGTTTGCAACGTCAACAACAAGGGTGAAATCGTCTCCTTTCTTAATCTTCTCGCAAACCACACCGTCTTCCTTTTCTATATGGGCGGTAATAGAGAATTTAGGACGCGGCAGGGATTTGACCACGATGCTTCCGTTATCCTGCGGAGGCGCGGCTCCACAAGCATCCTTGAATTGTATCGTAAACGGCAGAACGGCGTCATCAAATGCCGGGGGCGGTACGCTTACTTTCATTGCCCGTGTGACGCTCTGTCCCGGCTTGACGGTTCCAAAAAACAACAGCTGTTCGTTCAGGGCTGCAAAGGATGACAGTGTTTTTCCCAAAAGCCGGTAGCAAGTGCCAGCTCCCTGGTTTGTGACAGTGACTTGAACCATGCGGGAATCCCCAGCGTCCGGCCCCTTGTACTCAATTGAAGCAGTCAATTTAGCTCCTGCTTGACCTTCAACATAAGAAAAATCAAACTCTTCTTCGAAATATAGGAACTTGTTGAATGAGATAGTTTTCAATGTGTTATCATCAAACAGGCGAGTCCCGAAAGACTCCGCAGGAATCAGGATTTCCTGTGGTTTTATCACAGGTGACTTGGATGAATACTCGGAGCGAACGAGTAGGGGTTTTTGCGTGCGAACTGGTAGAAGGGACGGATCAATAACCAACCGTCCCTCCTTATCCGTCATTGCCTTGTACTGAAGCGACGTTCCATGAATGGTAATCAACGCCTCGCCAGAGGGAAGCGGCTCCGTCTTTTCTAATTTTACAAGTGGTTGAGGAAGACTCGTGGTGGTATTATAAGTACGACCAGATTTACCCCAGCCAATTATGCATGTGCGAGTCCAGCGAAACTTATCTCCTTTTCCATTCTCAAAATCTACCGGTTCCCATTCGCTCTTCCCCTCTTCAAACCATCCGATAATCATAGGTATTCCACCAAGCAATGCAGTGGCCACTGCGCCACCAAAGCCTTGACCTATATCTCCGGCATAGGATTTAGTGGCAGGTTTTCCTACTACCCAATTGGTGCAAATACCTGGAAAAAAGCCGATCAGGAAAATCTTGTCGGCCTTTTTAACGGTATGGTCTATGACTGTTTCCCTCTCGATCATGTTTGTAACACCAACAGTAGAGACATATACATTGTGGAGCTCGGTAGTTGCTGGAGCAAACTCACTGGATTGTCCACTCAACGGGGTGCGTTTTTCAGAAACAGTACGGGGCTGGCTGTCAGATTGGGAAACAACTACTCCTGTCCCAACCGGGAATGCTATACATCCGGGAAGAAGTAACATTGCTAACAGCGCCATTCCAAGCGCACGGGCCGGAATCAGGCGCAAGAATATCATGACTTTCATAACTTTCATACTTTCGGAAATAACGTTCTTGGAAGGGACAACATCACTTGCTGTGCATGTTGGCTTCGTTTTTTAGTTTTTTAGCGTGCTCATTTTCAGGATCCTCGGACAATGCCTTTTCGGAAACAGCATATACCTTCGCCCAGTTCCCTTTCTGCTTCTCCGCCTCTGCGGTCTGGAGGCAGAGTTCTGTGCGCATACATCGAATTGCCGATGCGATTTTCTGGTTGGCCGATGACCATGCAACAAAACTTTCTTCATATTTCCCCTGCGCTGCAAAAGTTTTTCCCTTTACCGTATTCTCCTTGACAGATTTCCAAGATTCACCGCCGAATTGATCCAGCTGGGCGAAAAGGCCGGCTTGATCGCCAGTCTTGAGTCTTCCTGCCGCAACCTCTTGTAGGAGCGCCTGGTTCAAGCCACTTTCATAAGATTTCTCCAACACTCCGATTTTCCCTTGGCATTCAGCCAAATGTTTTGCTTGCGCAGCTTGAATATTCCCTGGTTGTTCCTTTAATGCTTTTTCGGCATAAGCCAAGACTTTCGGCCAATTATTGTCCTTGATTTCATTCTCGGTCTTTTTCAGCCAGAATCCCGCCCTCGCAGTAGCTGCGGCGTTGGGTAAGTTGACGACAGCTGATTTCCATTGGGCAAGGCATTCTACTGCCTTCTTCTTTTCTCCAAGGATTTTGGCTTTTTCAGTGATTTCCTTCACCGTTTTCCAATTTTCTCCGCCATACCAATCCAACTGTTGAACAAAAGCGTTCTTGTCATCCCAGTTCACGTATCCCTCCCTGGCCGCCCGTTCTAAGGCTGACGCAAAGGACTGATTGTATTGTGCTTTGGATTCCTCCGCCTGGTTAATCATATTAACCAAATTAAGCATGGCTTTTGCCTGCTCATGGCTGGGGTTCACAGACAAGATATCCTCTGACAATGCAGACAATACCTGCCAGTTCTCACTCTTTAGCGCAAGAGGAAGGGCATCTTCCCAGCGCTCAAGAAGCATGATTCTCAATAGCTTTCCAGCCTCTAGCCAGGCATCTACACAGGCAGACCGCGTTTGCGGAGCGCGAAGCGACTTGGCTCGATTTACAGAAGCTTTGACCTTTGTCCACTTATCCCCGCCATACACGTCCATCTGCCCGACAAGACTATCCTCTTTACCCGCAGTTAGGCGTCCCCTCCTGACTTCCGTATCCAGACATTTATTATACCCGTCAATAGCATTAGCTAGACGTCCTAGCTCTTCAGCTTTTGCATGTCCGGGATATTCTTCCAATGCCTTTTTGGCGAAAGATAAAATCCCAGCAGCATTGTCCTTTTGAACTTCAATCTCCGCTCTTTCCAGCCATATTCCTGCATACATCTGCCTAACGGCCCGGGGGAATCCATTGGCGGCAGAACTGCACGCATTGGACCAAGCAGTCCAATTGTTCCCCTTTTGCCAGCACGCGCTGGCTTCATTGAGATTCGCACGCACATTCATCCATTCTTCGCCACCATATTTATCAAGGAGAGAAGTGAGTTTTTGACCATTTTCTGGAGTGATGAGACCTTTTAATGTTGCCTTCTCAGACTCTTTTTTCAACATGAGCGCGTAGTGCTCATGTTCCTTCTGGGCGTCTTTAATTGCCTCTTTGATCCTTTGTTCGCGAAGGACATAAGCATCTATTCCCTTGTCGGCTGCAAGGCAAACACCAACCAATACTACGGCGGCCGTTGCAAGACGAAGTACGAGTCGACGAGATCTTGCGACTACTTCCCCGCTTAAGATCGCCATCTTGGTGTCCGGTGTTTTCGTTATCTGTTTCCATTTCTCAATGGAATGATCCCCCATGACCTGAAGATCGGTGATCATTGCTCCAATTTCTTTGAACATCTCTTCCGAATCTGGCGTTGGAGCCTCCTTTTGTGCTTTAATCCATGCAGGAAACATTGAAAGAAGACTCGTAAAACCTGCTTGAGAACTGGAACCATCTTGCGCTACACGAAAAATACCCGAAAAGGAGATTGGCTTATTCATGGCACTTTTTGACCAAATGGCCATGTTAACGTATTTTCTTTTAATGAACCAGTATAGACAGACAATTACATAACAAGCAGAGATACATGCAAAAAAGATTATACACTGCCGTGATAACGCACCGGTAGGAGTCCATGCTTTAACATGCGTTGACGCTACAATCGCATTTCCTATGGATATAGCGATCATTGCGACATACATAAACACACTGCCTAACACCAATATTAAACGTAGAATATTATCCCTCGAAAAATAAAACGACCCAACGAGAGGAACGGTTGAAACAATGAACTGGATCCAAATCAGCAGATTCAACAGGAGCGGATTGCTGGTTCCTCCGCTTGAAAATAAGAAAAGGAAGAATGGGCACAGCCCTATTGCCGATATAATCCCAGCTCCTATTGGAGCAACAAAAACAGCCGCCAATAGATACAAAAGGCTGAAATGCGTCCCCTTCTCGACAGCAAAACCGGAAACGTCTGCGATTGGCACTTCGTTATATCCTTTGCATTCACCTCCAAATCCTCCAAGCGAAGAACCGCTGTTAAAATGAATTACCCGCTTATTTGTTACCGTTATATAGCCATTCGCAGATAAACCAAAAAATAACAAGATAGGGGCCATGCGGGTGCAATGATAGGAACGAACAGTCACCTCCCCTTCTGCGGCGGTCAAATGACTGTCAAACAGTTTGAAGCTCATGAGTTGCTACTCCCTAGTGTGTTTTTTGAATTGTAAGTGAAATGGTAATTGGCCGGGCATGCCAATGATTGCCTGGCCGGTGCACAGACCGGCGATATCCCAGTCTTCGACCACATTTGCATCTCGGACAGATTCAACTATTCCTCGCGTCTGTACCGAAGCCATGTAGGTATCTTTTTTCCTGTTCTTCCCAAACACGCCCTGAATGAATTCTCGTGTAGTTGAATCGTTCACCCGGAAAGCCACGGCAGTCATGAAACCGGAGAGAATGCTTCGCGCCAAAGACTCATCGTACGAATGGAATATCTGTTCGACATTTTGAACGCCTATGATGAATTTTGCCCCGAGGCTGCGTCCAAAATTGACACCGTTGTCAATATGCTGCAAATTAGGGATAAGGCGGAATTCATCAATCACAAACCAGACATTACCTTCGCTCCTTTCCCGGCATAATGCTTCCTTTATGGCCAGGTCTAAAAGCAGACGGTAGATTGGCGTCAGCATGTTCCCTATGCCAAGATCGTACTCGATGAAAATGCATCGGGCACCCTTGTTGCGGATGCATTCACGGATGGACAGCGTGCCGGGCTTCTTGAAATTTCCAATTAGAATTTCCCTGATGGTCTGCTGGAGTTCTGAAATCACTCCCTGGGTCTGCGGAGAGCGGTCATCTGCGATGTAATTGACCATGGCCTTCATGTCGACATGCGCCTGGAGCATTGCGCGAAGCTCGGAAGATGGCGTCTGGTCGAGGAAGGCGCGCAACTTGGCGTTGTTCATGTCCTCAACGGCCCCCTTCCGGACGAAGTCGGTGAGGATTCCGCAAAACAAGTCCTTCGCTGCGTTGGGGAAGAATGGTTGACTGGTCTTTTGAAGCTTTTCCTGGAAAAGCATCTTGGCTATCTCGAGTATGTTCGACTCAAGGGCGTCGCCCGTTCCCAGCTCCCTGAAAATGTTCCAGTAATCAACCCCTTCGGGACCCGTGGCCTTTGCATCATTGCCAAGCACAATGTCTCCAGGACGATAGAACTCCCTGTAAAAATCACCCTTGGTGTCAAAGATGACCATGACATCATTCTCTGCCATTGTGCCGCGAAGCTGGGAAAGGAGCTGGACGATGGCATTGGTTTTACCTGTGCCGATCCCTCCCAGAAACAGCATATGCCGGCTCAGTGTCTCCTCGGAAAGAGAAACTGTAACATCTTTTCCATCCAAGCCGGAACCGACAAATTGACACCGCGCGCCGGCAGGAACAGATGGCGACGGGGGCTCAGTCTTCAGTTCTTGCCCTTCAAATACTTGTATGCTTTTCATTTTTTCTAGACTATCCTGTAATTACATACCCATGCCATATGACTGATCATTGCCTTGCTCTTTTTCCTCGGTCTTGGATGTTTGAGCTTTCTGTTTTTTTGCACTCACATCCTGTGAAGACTGGTTCGCCGAATTTTGTAATTTAAGATCGTTATAACTCAATCCATTCTTTTTTGCCTCTTCCGCTTGCACGTGATTATGTATCATAATTTCAGATAACTTTTGTTTTACTTGCGTTTTTTCGTCCGTTGCCGGAATGATTTTGTCAACCATTTTTAGTGCCTCCGTCGTATTTAAATTAAACTGAACAATGTATGCAAAGGCTCTGATACACCCATTGGTAGACCAGCTCCTGCTCTTTCTATCTAGGAAACTTTTATTGCGCTTCCGAAATGGTGTAAGCAGTTTTCATCTTCTGAGGTATAGGGTAAGTCAGAACTCTTTAAATGTCAAGGCGTAATTAGGTGATAGGAATTTTTATTACATCATGCGGTAAGATAGCCTAGGAAGGGGCTAGGAATCAAGATTGGCGTAATTGTCCAGGCCTATTTTCTGACATGGAAATTGCCATGGCGCTTCTCTACATCGCCGCCTACCGCCATCGGCACGTTCTTCAGCTCGGGATGGTGCAGGCATTCCACGGCGGCATAGAAGCCGTTCAGGTCACAGTGTAGTATTGTTCGGTCCACAGTATCCTCCATTGAGGCTGATATTCTATATCGGTGGCACGGTGCAGTCAATGCCGATTGGAGCGTACTGGCACGATTAAAGGCAGTATCCCAGCCATGATTTCGCAACTTCTACCTTTTTAAAGGTAGAAGTTCCGCTTCGCCTTCAAAACCTGCAATTTCGACCTCCCCGGGTGTCTGTCCATCCTTTTGTGAAGGCAACATTGCCCGCACAAAATGCCGCCTTCAATCTGGAAACTTCCAAAATGATCCCAATCCGCCGATAAATCGGCACATAGCCCGGACGGTCCGGACGCCATCGACAAACTCCTTATGTGCATATGTGGAAAATATTTTCTACACAGCGATCCCGGTAACAAGATAAAATATTTCTACCAGTACATGCGTAACATTGAAGACCCCGTCCGAGGCGTCCGGATCTGTCATAATCATGTTATGGCAGGACTGGCTGCCGGCCACAATCCGCCGAATATTCGGCGGATTGCGCTTCAACGTACACTTAGCACCGGGTGGGAGTTGACCCCCCGTAACCCCGCCTAAATACTACCCCCGATACCGTTATAATATATGTAGAGATTCAATAGCTACACGAAATTTTAACATCTGGAAAAGGAGGTTTTTATGTTCAGTATTGGCAAGGAAGTTTTCATGAAGGCTATCTCGGGTATCGGCAAGGTGATCGCAGGAAAGAACAGCCTGCGCATACTCAGCTGCGTCAGGATAAGAAGCGATGAGTCTGGGGCATCAGTGTCGGCAACAAACATTGATGAGCACATCACGTACGGATTTGGTTCAATTCAAGGCAGTGGAACGGAAGACATAATCATAGAGGTTGCGGCATTGAAGAAGTTCCTGAAGGGTGATGCCGGCACCGGCGATATCGTCTTTGAGCGTGTCCAGCCCGACATGGTGAAGGTCACTGCGGAAATCGCAGGACAGAGGATTGAACGGCTGTTCAAGATTGAAGATCCGGAAAACTGGATTGTATGGCCGGAGGAGCCAAAGGAGTTCCAACCTGTAAAAGCTGATTTCTTCGAAGCGTTGCATAAGGTGTTCCCTTCGGCATCTATAGATGAAAGCCGCAAGATCCTGATGTCGGCATTCGTTCACAACAACTCCGTGATCGCGACCAACGGGTCGGAGCTTGTCGTGCTGCCATGCGAACTTCCGAAGAAGTTCGAAGCCATGATTCCGCCGACGAAGATAATGGTTGAGGGGTTTTTCAGGGATGATGCCCAGATCGCAGTCAAGATGGTAGCTGGGAAGAATCCTGCGCCGGAACGCATACACGTGAAATCAGGTCCATGGCATTATTCCGTGCGCTGTCCATGCGGCAATTATCCGAACTACCTGCAGGTGATACCGCCCACTGAGAAACTGACAAATTCGGTGGTCTTCGGCATGGATGGGCTCGACGCTTTGCGCCGGGCCATTCCATGCCTTGAAGGCTCGAAGGAGGATCCGGTAACGGTGCTGCAGGCAGGCAGGTTCGGTGTCCATCTGTTCTCGCAGAATATGAAGACGCCCTATGCCATCAAGGCCGAGGGCGAATACGCGGGAACAGAGGAGAAGTTCATTCCGATGGGACATGTAAGGTTGCTCAGGGCGTTCAAGCTGGGCTATAACAGGTTCAGGTTTGGAGAGGAACAAGCTCCGGTTATGGCTACGGGCAAGGTTCCGGGATTTATGGTGTTCATGCCATACAAGATGCCGGTTCCGAAAGAAAAGCTGATGGAGTATTTAAACAACAAATATCAGAACAAGGAGGATCAAGTGAAGAACGCGAAACAGACGAATGAAACGGCGGGACAGGTTCCTGCCCTGGCAGCGACGGAAACTGTGAAACAGCCGGCGGTGCCACCGCAGGCGAATGCCGAGACGGCTCAGGCCGAACACAAGTCCGGTCTCACGATGGTCGGTAGCGAAACCGATCCATTTGACGAGCTTGTGAAATCAGCCGATGAGCTGAAGCTCAAAATAAGGGACAGTTTCGAGGCTGCGGCGGCATTCCAGAGGAAGATCCGGGATGCGCAGAAGAACGTAAAAGCGAGAGAGAAGAGCTACAGGAACACCAGGGAACTCATGGAGAAATTCCGGACAGCAGCAAACTTCTAGTCCACCAGATCTCCATTCCTAGTTCCCCAGAGCCCGCATGGCTGACTTAAACGTTGGCTGTGCGGGCTCTTTTTGTTTCAAAACCAATAAACATAAAGGAAGAAAATATGAACTTTTATGAAGTAATGCTTGGCGTTATCAGCCAAGGCAAGGAAATCGGCAGGGTCTGCGTATTTGTGGCGGCGGCAAGCCCGTTCACTGCGGCAGTGCAGGCGGAAGAGTCAACTGACAAGGCATACGGCCAAGGAACCTACACCCATGTGCTGAAGGTGAACCCGTTGACAATGGACGAGTTTACGTTCATCACGGCGGCATAGGGACGAATGTCCCTTACATGGCCGGCTTTCCATATTCATGTAAGCCGGCATAATAGGAAAATAACATATTGAAAGGAATCAGATATGCTCAAATTGAACGCATCATACCAGAAGAAGGTTCCGGCGGAGCAGGAATACAGCTCGAAGTGCTTCCACGCATCCATCGAGATCGAACTGCCCGACGGACTCAATGAGGACCAGCTCAAGCAGAGGATACACTCGACCTTCGAGCTGGTGAAGAATTCCGTGGAGACCGAACTCAATGGCAAACCAGCAATAGCTGGTGCAGGCCCGGCGGCTCAAGCCCCGGCGAACGGCAATGGCAAGAACGGCGGTATGCCGGCGACGAAGAAGCAGGTCACTTATCTGCTGGACATCGCCAAGGAGAAGGCCGTGGACATCACGCCATTCCTGAGAAGGCTCAATGCGGGCAGCGCATACGACCTCACGAGGGAGCAGTGCAGCAGGATGATCGACCAGATACGGTAAAAACCAAGGGTGCCGGCAAAGTCTGCCACCGGTGACAACTGCCAGGTTGCCGGCGCCCTTTTCCATCAACTAAAACAGAAAGGAGACTTATGGCTATTCCCGGGAACTATATGAATGCGCCGCATTGGTCATTCAGCCGAATAACTAAATTTACAGCCTGTTCTTTGCAGTGGGCGTTTCAGTACTATTACAAGCTCGAACCGGAGCACAGGCCTTTAAGCCTGCTCTTCGGTGGGGCGTTCCACAGCGCGGCCACGTGGATCGCCGTAAATAAGAAGGATGGGAAGAGAGTTGACGTGGCTGAGGCCGAGGATTTTTTCAGTGAATGCTTCCTGAAGGAGTGCAGGAGCTCGGAGGACATCAGCTTCGGTGACTGCGATGAGAACGGCTGCGACACTTTAGGCAGGAGCATGATTGCATGCCTGCTCGATAACTGGCCGCAGGATGAAACCGTGGTTGATGCCGGCGTTCCATTCCGCGTAGCGCTGACGGACTACAGGGGCTTGCCGGTGTCTGATAAAGTTTTAATCGGCGAGTTCGATCTTGTGTCAAAGCTGGCTGACGGCACCACGGCGATAGTGGACTGGAAGACGGCGGCGAGGAAATGGCCTGTGGACAAGGCGTCGAAGGACTTCCAGGCGACATGCTATCTCTATGCGGGCTGGAAGGAAATGGGAATGGATCCCGAACAGACATTGTTCAGGTATGATGTCGTCACGAAGACCGCAAAGCCTGCTGTGACGCGATACCCGACAATGCGGAAGCACGACCATTTCCAGAGGATGCTCAAGCTTGTCGGCGCAGTGGAAAACGCGATCAAGGCCGAGGCGTTCCTGCCGAACGAAAGTTCGTTTTTCTGCGGTGACTGCGTATATGCTGCGGCGTGCAGTGAGTGGCACAGGGTTCAGGCCAGGACGATTTCAGCTGGCGAATACAGGCAGGATCCCGGGAAGATGGAGATTGCCGCATGAAGCCGAAATACGATGATGCGACTACGGCCTTTTTCAAAAGGCTTGAGAATGAGTGGGAGCCGCAGCCCAGGTTCCTGCTGACCGGACACGGCATAAAGGAGATTTTATCAAAATACGAAACCAAGGAGAAGGCGAAAATGGAAAATAATCTGATACTGCACTGCGGTGCGAGGAGGGTGTCCAGGGATGAACTGAAGGATGTGCTGACGCCGAAGCCGACGATGTCATGGCGGCCGGTGCCTCACTACGAGGTGGCGGAGTTCGTGACGCACGTGGCGAAGCGCAGGGGCTATGAACTGGTCAAGGAGGAATACGGACTAACTGGCGATGGGATGAAGATGTTCGGTGTACTGAACTTCGCAAATCCAGGCGGCAGTGGATGTACGCGCGCGCTGGGGATAAGGAACAGCCATGACAAGAGGTTCGCCCTTTCGTTGGTTGTTGGAGCCCAAATAACGGTTTGCGACAACCTTGCCTTCGGGGGCGAGGTCGTGATCCGCAGGAAACATACGTCCCGGATAGAGATCGAGGAACTGATCCCCGGAGCCTTTGACAAGCTGGGAGAACAGTACGTCAGGCTTGAGCGGAGGATAGATGGGATGAAGCTCGAAGCCGTAAGCATCGACGAGGCCAGGGTGATCACGGTGATGGCCGCCGAGATCAGGGCCATCCCATCCTGCGACATCGTTCCGGTGCTGGACGAGTTCAAGGAACCCAGGCACGAGGAGTTCAGGGAGCCGACGAAGTGGAGCCTATACAACAGCTTCACTGAGACGGCGAAGAAATACAGTCCGGCACGAGCCGATTTCTGTTACAGGAGATTGGCGGGGCTGTTCGGGATGCAGTAACTGAAAGAAAGGGGGTTGGTGGAAAACCAACCCCCTTTTATTATCCGTTAAGTCAGCCCGCCTTAAAATCAAGGAGGCCTATGAATACCGACATTATGAAACGGGAAACGTTCACAGCGATAGTAGGACAAGTAAAAAAGTCACAGGAGGATTTCAGCAGGGCCATTGATATCCTCGAAACCGCACAGAAGGAACTTGGCTTGGCGCTTGGGGATTACCGGGCGCACATACTGGATCGAGATATCAGCAAGGAGAAGTGCCTTGATAAGATAAAAGGCAGCGCCTGGGATTTCCTGCTTCACCGGTCCGGAGTGTTCGAGTTCTGCAGCATCAGGCAGCGGGACGAGATAAACAGCCAGATGGAGGATGAGAAGAACCTGCCCGACTTCACCCTGGACAACATACAGGCGTGGTTTGAAAGCTACGCTGTCAACATTGACAAGCTGTTCGAGGATTCAATCAAGGAGATATTCAACTGGCTGAGACCGTGGAGACGTGACGGCTACAGGACGAACAACAGGGAGATCATCGGCAGGAAGGTGATCAAGACCGGGATGTTCGAGAACATCTGGAACGGCAGGATGGGCCTTGTGTACCACAACGACAAATACCTGCAGGCCATGGACAACGTGTTCCATCTCATGGACGGCAAAGGCGTGTCTAAATATCCGGGGAACCTCGTCACCTCCATAAAGCAGGCATGCCAGGATGGGAAGCCGGGATGCGAGACTGAATACTTCACGGTGAAATGGTACAAGAAGGGGACCATGCACATGGAGTTCAAGAGGCTGGACCTGCTCGACAAGGTGAACGCCAAGGCCGGAGGGCTGAACCTGAGTGCGGATTTGTTCGTGAACAAGGAGTCATTGATGAAGACCGGATAATGAAGGAAGCCGGCAGACAAAATGAAAGGGAAATAAAATGGACTGGCATAAAGTCCCGAGTGTGATGACTGGCGGCAAGCAGTATTTCTACAACTGCTGGATCGATGGCAGGAAAAGATTTTCCGCAGTCTGGAGCAGGCTGCAAAAGAAATGGCTGCTTATTGAATATGCCGACGGACCTGAGAAGGTGCTGGGAGAGTTTGAAACGGCAAAGACAGCAATGAAAAAAGCAGGTGAACTGTACAACGAAAACTATTGAACTTTGAAAGGAAACAGGAAAACGATGAAGACATTCGCATGTGTGATACAGGACAGGAAGGACGAGTTCGCCAGGATATTCAAGCTTCCAGCCAATGAGTTCATGCATTCACTGCTGACGATGGCGACGAAAAGATTCTGCCTCGACATCATCAAGCTTGATGACTGGATGGCGGCCCACAGGGGATATGACATCGACAGGGACGGTTCCCTGTCGGACTTCATCAGGAGGACCTATGGGGATGAAGCCGTAAAGTTCATAGAGGAAAACATGTAAGGAGGAATTACCAATGGATTCCAGCAGCTACAAGTTCCACAGGATCCCGAAGCGAGACGGCACTATGCGCATGATTGCCGAACCCGAACCGGAGCTCAAACAGAAGCAGCAGGGCATATTGCGCTGGCTTACTGCCAGGGGAATACGTCCCAGCTCATACGCCCATGGATTTGTGACCGGGCGTTCTACGGCCACCCATACCAGACTGCATGTCGGCAGGAAGGTTGTCATCAAATTAGACCTGAAGGATTTCTTCGGATCAACGAAGGCCCCGCAGGTCATCACAGCCCTGATGAATGCTGGACTGCCGGCACAGACCGCAAAGGACATCGCCAGCACCTGCACACTCGACGGCTACCTGCCCCAGGGTGCGCCTACAAGCCCTTTCCTCGCGAATATCGCGGTTAAGGGCATGGACGTCAGGCTTGCCGCCTTGGCAAAGAAGTATGATGCCACATACTCGCGTTACGCAGACGATCTCTGTTTCAGCTCGGACAATGTGAAGCTGAACGAGATGCTGCCTGCAGTGAACTTCGTCGTCAAGCAGTGTGACTACAGGCTGAACGACAAGAAGACACGCGTAATGCGCAGGGGCCGCAGGCAGATAGTCACGGGGATAGTCGTGAACCGCAAGGTGAACATCCCTCGGAAGCTCAGACGCAATATCCGGGCCGGACTGCACAACGTCAAGATGGCATTGGTCAACAACCAGCCATTTGATGAGAAGCAGTATGAAAGCCTGAAAGGCATGGCCGCATACTTCCAGTCGGTGAATCTGGAAGCAACGCGGAGCTTCAAGCAGGACATCAAGGAGATCGAAAGGCTCCTTGCGGTCCGTTCGGCGAACATGCAGACGATGATCGCAGCTTAGTTTCAAAACAGTATCTTGGCAACATGCCGTCCGTCTGAGGTGATCGCCTCTGGATCATTTATGATGGGCGCAAACTGCGGCGCAACGCTGCAGCGTTCAGGTCAGACTTGTTCTGTTCAAAGGTCTTCCGGGTCCCCGGCTTCACTTTCCGCGTCACTGCCAAAGCGCAGTCACGCGGACGCGCTTCCGGGGACCGCTCCCAGACTTATGCAAGATACTTTCCCATTTCAAAAATAAGGAAGGGACTATGTCCCCCCCAGTGGCTTGGCATTGTGCGTTCCAATGATTCCATGAACTGTTGGAAAACACCGGGCGGTGCAACACCGCCATCGGATGGACAGGATTTTCCTGTCCAAAGTTCTGCAGCCTGCGGATCCAGGACGGAGCTCCTGGATCTTCCGGCTGCTGAAGGCAAGCCACCATCACTTCCCTAAAAAACAGAAAGGAACTTACCATGGACGAGATTCTGATTACAGGCGGCAAGGTAGTACTGCGCTCGGTGCAGGAGACCAAGACCGTGACCGTCGATGATTTCTATGAAAGCCTGTCGCTGTCGGCTGGAGTCAGGACGCCGATACTGCCGGAGCGCGTGATCTTCTATGCGGCAAAGAATGAAAGGCGGCTATACCTGACGCACCAGCAGCCTGTTGTAAAGAAGATCAATGTGCGCGGAGATGATGGGACAGCCGAGTATTGCCTGAGCCTGCCGCATGTGTATTTCCTGCACAGCTATTTCAACTGCGCGATGGAAAAGCTGTACGTGTTCTGTTCGGGCGAACCCGTGAATGACAGCTCGGACACGCTGTGCAGGCTGCCGTTGAAGAACATCTACGGCGACTGCTCGGTATGCATAGGCGACGACCTGAAGTTCAGCCTCGAAGGCAGGCTCGACGACAAGATAGCCGGCACGGAGAACTTCTTCTGGGAATCCATGTTCAACTCGGATCTGGACACTTATTTCCAAATCGCTTTGCCGGAAATCTTCAGGCAGGGCGGAAGTCCCGCCGGGAGCGGGGATCCGCTTGCAGTCTGGGAACGCCTGGGCGAGGACGGCGATTTCCATGTGGCGGAGGTCAAGTGGAAGACATTCTCCAAACTGAGCGAGATCGCAAATGACCTGCTGGAGGGCTGAAGCATGGAAAGAATCAAGAAGGTGATGGAGAAGGTGAAGAGAAGTCCCATTACGCTGGACGGTTATTTCAGGAAGTATTTCGAGATGGACACGGCACAGCTGAAAAACTTCAAGGGAGGTTTCCATGAGCTGCTGGCGTCGCAGCTCACTCTCAAGCTCAGCAATGAGCTAGGCTGCATCAATCTTGAAATGGAGGATCCCTCCTTTGAAGAGTTGAAGACCATCATAAAAAGATGCGTCGAAAAAAACAAACCCAAAAAGAAAGGAAGACAAAATGCAAATACCCGTGCTCAAGTCAGGCGAAGAAGTTAAGGATACGCCGGCGTACATAATCGGCAGGAACGGATTCTATCTGCGCAAGAGCACCGGTCTCTGCGAATGCACTGTCAAAGTGCCGGAGCTTCCGGAATATCCGGAGGTGAAGGAAAGCGTTGCATGGACGGCGGCGAAGCTGCCTTGGGATCTCATCGAGCAGGCCCTGGACTTCTTCAGGGCCGTCTACATGAAATACCAGGCTGAAGCCATCGTGCTGATCACGTATGAGAACGGTGTCTGGGGTCTGAGCGTGCCCCGGCAGATCGTGAAGTCCGCGCATCTGAGATATAAAAGCGTGGACAAAGTAACGCCTGCCGGCACAATACACTCGCACTGCAACATGGGCGCGTTCTTCTCATCAACAGACGACGGCGATGTCGCAAACTTCGACGGGCTGCACATCGTGCTGGGCAGGATCAGCCTGCCGTTCCCGGAGATTGCCAGCGCCGTGTATATCAACGGCAGGATGTTCGAGTGCAGGCCGCAGGACATCATCAGCGACATGCCCGGACATTCGGAAGGAAAGTCGAAGAAGCATCCTTGGATGAAGCAGGTGAAATCTGCGGAAAGGCAATTCCCGTTCAACGAGGGGGATCATATGCCTGACTTTCCTGTCCGTAATCACGAGTTCGGAAACCGCATAATGGACATGGGGGAGTTCTGATGGATCTGAAATTCAAATGCCCGTCCTGCGGCTGCAGCCGGATTGAGGAGATCACGTGCAACGCCCAGGCCGTGTCGGCGATCACAAGGCTTGATTCCGAGGGCGGACACGACCACGGGCAGGCCGTGATCACCGACGGCAAAACCGATAGATACCAGTGCATCAGATGTGGCTGGATCATCATGAGGGCCGGCATACCGGTGAGCGGCTGCGTAGCGCTGGCAGAGTGGCTGAAGGAGCAACTGTACAACAGGGAGGTAGTACATGGAGAAGGATGCCATGTGGCGGAAGGGCTGGAAGGTGCTGCAGAAAATGCCTGACGGCACGTTCAGGAGCGCATGTGTCAGGGGGCGCTGCAGTGTTGAATACGGGAGTGGCGGCAGTCTTGGCATTGCGTCGCATCCCGGCGAAGGCTGCGGCCCTTTATGCGTGTTCAGGCGCTACAGGGACGCAGCGGAGTTCGCGGGCTGGCTGTACTCCAGGGATCTGGGGCTGGTTTACCGTCCGCATGTAGCGCCTTGCGAATACACGCCGGCAAAAGCGCGGAGCGTATGGCATCCCATGGAATCCGGAGATCCCGTAATGCCGGTTCCCGGGTTCAGGCTGTGGGCGATGACGGTGCTGGCGGCGAAGGTCAGGCTTGTCGGGGAACCTTGCAAGTGGATGCCCGTCCGCCTGGCGGCCTGCGCGGAAAGCGGGAAAGCCGCAGGACGCGGATTGTATGACTACGTGCTCATTACCTACAGAGGAGAGGAGATAAACCGGGAGGCCTGTTTCATCTTCCATACGGATAAGCCCGTAGACCTTGCCAGGGGTTCATGCGGCAATGACGATGTTCCGTTCGCAGTGGGTTCGAACCAGGCGGTGTTCGACATCGAGAGCGCACCATATATACCGCCGGACAAATGAAAAACGGAGGAGTTCTGATGACAGGAAGAAAAAGCTTGACACAGAAGATGAGGAAGTCGTATCTGAAATCCCCTGTGCGCTGCCCGTGGTGCAGATCCGGGGAAATAGAGTCGCCAACTGCCCTGAAAGCCGATTCAGGGGAAGCCAGGCAGCCGGTGATGTGCTGCAAGTGCGGCAGGCGCTGGACCGATATCTACCGCCTGTCCAGCGTGCAGGAGGAGATATGATGAAGGAAAAAGCGAAAGACGGAGAGACGCTGTACAAACCTGAAAAGTCTGACTTTGCAGGCTGGGAGGAATCCAGCAAGGCCATGGAAAGGAACTGGTCCAGGTTCCGGAAGATGGACGCGGAGGCGAAGTCAAAGGGTGAAATCCTTGGACGGTACATATCCGAGCCGTACGCCGACAGTGCCGCCAATTACCAGATAATCGCGGTGACTGGCGGCAAGGCCATGGTTCTCGTCTGCACGGGGCTCGGCGACGACTGGGTCATCCCATACTGGGGCCGCTGTGCGGCAATCGACCGCAGATATGCCGAGGAGAGCATACGCAGGAGGGACGGAATCAGAGAACTGTTCAGGAAAAGGGATCAGGACGACAAGCATAAATAAAAACCGGGACTTTTCCCGGAAAAGGAGGAAGGATGTCCAGCTACTATGGATATGCAAGGAGCAATTATTTCCGGGTCAGGAACGTCGGCAAGTTCAAGGCAGCGGTGAAAAACTGCGATGTCCGCGTGGAGCCCGGAAGAGACAAGGACAAGGGCAAGGTGGCGCTGCTGTCGACAGGCGAGTCGGGCTGGTCGTCGTCGTACTGGGATGATAGGAAACAGGACGACATCGAGTTCGAGATCACAGATATCGTGGCCGCGCATCTGAAGCCCGGCGAGGTAGCAATCTTCGTCAGCGTAGGCTGGGAAAACATGCAGTATCTCGCGGGATACGCAGTTGCCGTGAATTCAAAAAAGGAGCGCGTGCAGGTAAGCCTGGACGACATCTACAGGCATCCCCGCGTGCTGGCGCTGGGATCGAACATAACCAGGGCGGAGCACTGAAATGCATATAGCGGACTGGGATGTGAAATACGCCAGACGCGAACCTACGACGGACTGGCTCGCGACAAGGGAGGGACTTGAAAAATAAGATGTCGTCATATACGGCGATGAAAAATGCAAGAAGCCTTACTGCCGGTTTCCCTGGGATGCTGCGGGCAGGCCTGGACGCAAAAGCGGCAGATGCGTGATCAACTGCTTCAGGTGGAACCTTGCATGGCCAAAAAACATAGAGGAAATATAAAAATGAGGCTGAGAACAAAAAATGACAAATGAAAAGAAATGGATTCTGGTGGACGAGAAGACCGGCAGGAGAATAGTCTTTCCTGTTGCGAGGGAGACGTTCAGAGGCGAGAATGTAATCGTCACCGGAGGCGCACCGCCCGCAAGTACGAACTCCACAGGCAGGATATATGCCGGCGGGGCGGAATATTATCCCGGCGTGGTCGGCCTTAAATGGACACAGGAAGAGGTGTCAAATGCGGATACATCTGCGGATGCGGGCTGCAAACTGTGCGGCGAACCCAAACAGACAGTGGAGCACGGATGGTGCCCGGACTGCCTGAAACAGTGCGAAGATGTCTATAACCGGAAAATCGAATGCGACGGATGCGGGCATCTATTTCCAAGAGACAATATCGCTGGGGCTGAAGACGGAAACATATGCAGGAAATGCATCGAAGGAAAGGATAGGAAACATGCCAAAGATTCTCAAGGACAGTGAAATGATCAACATCATCAGGCGCGCACCGCAGGAGATAGATGGCAGGGACCGGTACAGCAAGTTCCTTAAAGGTCTGGCGGTCCTGATAACCGAGCACTTCGGAGGAGTATCGGGATATGTGGATTATACCGCGCCGGGAGGCAAGTGGGAATACACATGCGGATTCCGCAACAATGCGAACGTGCCGGACGATGGCGGGGTGTTTAGGAAATACGACACCGGTGTTATATGGAGAAACGGCAGGGAGAGATATAAAGGATGTATATAGGAGGCTATTGAAAAATGGCGAAGATTCTTACAGACAAAGAAATGCTGGACATCATCAGGCGCGCACCGCAGGAGATGGACGACAGCAATCAGTACCAGCGCTTCCTGGAGGCGCTGGGCGACCTGATAGCCGACCACTTTGGCGGCGAGCGCGGCACGGTGACCAACGACCCCGGCGACAAGCTGGGATACACGTGCGGATTCCACGTCGATGAAAGCGTGCCTGCCGACGGAGGCGTCTACAGGCGGTACGACAAAGATGTAAAATGGAAAAACGGAAAGGAGGCATAATGGCTAAGCTGATAATTATTGGCCTTGGAGGAATAGGCGGTGCTCTGGCCGAACCCATGGCGAGATACCTGGCGCACGGCGACAGGGATCGTAGACAGATCCTGCTGGTAGACGGCGACAGGTACGAGATAAAGAACGCCGACAGGCAGCGCGTGTCATGCGACGAGATAGGCCAGCACAAGGCGGATTCCTGGGCGAAACGTCTTTCAAGGATGTTCCCGGAACTGGATATCAAAAGCGTCACGGACTACGTAACGCCGGCGAATATCCAAAGGATGATCCAGGCGGGAGACACCGTAATGCTCTGCGTTGACAACCATGCGACGCGGAACCTGGTGCAGGAGCACATGCTCAGACTCAGGGATGCGACGCTCATATCCGGCGGCAACGACCACACTGACGGCAATGTCCAGATATTTCTGAAGAAGAAAGGTCGTGTGCTGACTGCTCCGATCACGAAGCATCATCCAGAGATCCAGTTTCCAAGGGATAAACGACCTGACGAGATAGGCTGCGACGAGGAGATCGCGGAAAGCCCGCAGCTGATATTCACGAACTTCATGGCGGCATCGCTGATGATGAACGTGTTTTACAGGATCATCCAGGATCCAGCGCCATCATACAGCGAGGTGTATTTCGACATCAACATGAACATTGCAAGAACGGTAAAACGTGCGGCGTAGAGAAGTACAAAGGAGGTTGAAGATGGATGGGATTAAACTTAAAGGACGTTCTCCTCTTGTCGTGGATATCCCCATGCTGAAAAAGCAATACTGCGCCGTGCTGCATGTGCAGAAACGGCCTGGGACAACGAAGAGGATACGTACGCTGCTTGACGGCGTGCTGAATTTCTTCGATGATCTCGTCACGGCATCTGAGGATGGAAGGATCAGCCTTAAACTCGATCCCGTGCCGGATGATGCCGGAATGGAAATGAAAGGGACAAAAGATGCAAATCACGGAGGAGGAGAAAAAGCTGATTGACGGGCTCCAGGTCGGAACTGAAAACGAAGTCGTGAAGAACCCGTTTTCCGGGGACAGCATGGAACTGTGCCCCGAAGCAGTAGCACTCTACGACCTGATAAAGGGCGCCGAGATGCTCAGGGACTACAGCACGGTCGAAGTAGGTCTCGGGATATTCGGCAGGAACTGGCCTGATGCGTACATGCTT
>JBAQUG010000489.1:0-5453 GCA_049297395.1 Victivallales bacterium
TCCTTGTACTGGCCAGAAACTTCCCGTCCGCGGAGAGGTGGAAAAGATCCATGACAAGGGCGGCATACTTGCTCCGGTCGCCGGTTTCAGGAAGCAAGCCCGATGCCTTGTGTGAGAAAGATATTTCATATTCGCATCCAGGCCTGAGCTCGAACGGCGTCGAACCGACAAGAGCGTAGTCACCATTTCCATCCGCAAGTCCGTGCCCCTCCATTTTCACGCAGCGTTTTCCTTCGTCGCCGCCTACTGAGACCGTCACGCCTCGCTTCGACAGGACAGTTCCCTCCGCAGGAATTGCCTGACCGTCTTCCAAGCTCCAGCCAGTAATCTTGCCGTCGGCGATCTCTTTGAAATCCGGGTTCGCTATCAAGCCCGCCTGAAGAGTCGCTGCTGTCAGACACATGGCGGCGGCCACAAGACCAAAAGACAATAGTTTGTTTCTCGGAGGCTGCATTCTTGAAATATTTCCCATTTTTCATTCTCCCTTTATTTTAATTGTATAGAAAATTGTATTTTAAGTACACAGGCAAGATGCCTGTGTTACATTTACTCAATTCAGCAATTATTTTAGGCCGGGATAAGCGACATAGGGCGCCATCTCCAGGATTACAGAGCTTTTTTTCGCGCTCGTTTCAGGACAATGGAACGCGAGCCATGTGTCAGGCTCGCCTATGAGAATGGCACGGCTGTCATCGCGAAGCAGATGCGCGGCATTGAGGACTTTTCCTTCTGTCCCAGCTATCTTTATCGGAAACCATTCTTCCTGCCAGCCAACGATCCTGACGTTCTGGATTGCCGATGCTCCGACCCTGCTGACAGTAATCCGTATGAATTTAGGCGTCCTGGCAACTGGAAGAGCCACCACTTCCCTGTATGCCTCAGTTCCGCAATCACGGGTAACCGCTATGTTCTTCCACTGAACCCCATTATCAGATGCATCTACTTCAACCCGGCGGTAATTGCAGTCTATCTCGGCATATTCGATGGCAAGCCAGTATCTTCCGAGTTTGTTCGGAGCTTTGCGATAATCGCACAAAAAACTTTCAATGATTTCAATGAAACCATCAAGTTTTCCAGGCATCTTTTCGAAAACGCCGATATTATGGCGCATAGGAATATCGTTCCGTTCCCGCTTCCAGAACCTGTTGAATTCGGCAATGTTCGCTTTTAATTCTGAACGCAGGGTGCGAAGTTCGCAGAGGCGGACATTCAATGAATCGACAAGATGTTCCGCTCCGGGACTGTCCAGCAGCTGGCGGATGGCTACGACTGTTTCGTTGACCGCGATGTTCAAAATCTCAGAATAGGCCGTTCTGGCAAAGTTCAATCGGATGGAACTCATCGTGGACTTGTTCCGTTTCACCATCCCTTCCGCGATTCTGGCATTGACGAGCGAATGGCGCAACCTGTGAGACAGGTCAAATGATTTTTCACTGAGCTCGTGCTTGATCATGGATATTGGATTTGTAGAATCATTCCCTTGATCGCTGTAGTTCGGCAAAGACTGCAGGATACTGGAAGATACATTCTCATCCTTGACACCAAACCAGACGCCCGCAAGGCTTTTCGAAAATTCCTGGAGCGGCGCCGGTGTCCTGGCCCAGGAGACTTCGGCACCATAGGCAAAACCAGACAGGCATTCATCAAGGAATTTATGGCACAGCCCCCAGGTTGTAAAATGGAACCCCCTGATCGGATAAGGATCGCAGTAGCGCCGGTATGAATTTATGTTTTCAAGCTGTGTCGATGGACAGGCCACCATCTGGAATCCATTTTCCCGCGCAATCCATTTTCCAGGATCGGTGGCTATGTGGTTCAATTCGCAGTAGCGCCTCCTCGATGGAACATGTCCGTATTCCCAGTCGAAAAGGACAACGTCCCTGGGAATATCCTTGATGATTTCAGGGAACCAATAGATGATGTCGTTCCAGATGCCGATCTTTTTCCCTGCCTCGCCTGCCGTTTCCCGCAGGAAGAGCAAGTGTTCAAGAAAGACTTTTCCTTCTCCATCCTTTCTGGCCTTTTTCCGGCAGAGCGGACAACTGGCAAAATTCCAGCACTCATCCATGCCTACATGCAGGAATTCACTGGATGATACTTCTCCCCATTCCAGGATCATGCCGCGGAGAAGCTCCCTTGCTTCCGGAAGGCTGGCGCAAATAGTGGCGCTGGCATCGCCAAGCCAAGGTCTTACGGCCTTGCCTTCCCTTCCCTCGGAAAGATGTTTATATTTCTTGTGGTTCAGGAAGTTCTCCATATGCCCGTAACAATTCATCATCGGGTATACTTCGACTCCCCATAAGCGCCCGAATTGATCAACTTCCCTGTATGAGTCCGCATCAAGCGCTCCAACAGGGGCGATACCAGGACATGCCCGGTACGCATAGGCGTCCTCAAGATAGAGCCCAAGCCTGTTCATTTTAAAAACAGCCATGCGGACAATCCATTTCTTGATGGTATCGAGGGTTTCCGGCTGGCGTGCAAGGTCGAGCTGGAAACTTCGGAAGGGGTAGAGTGGAGCATCTTCGATCATGGAAACAGGGACACAATCTCCTTTATCGGCCAGTATTTGAAAGGCTGTTGCAAATCCATATAGGAGCCCGTTCCGGTCATTTGCCTTGATGTGGATCCCGTTTTGCGAGGATCGCAGTTCATATGCTTCCGGCACAGACAAACCAGAAATAGAAGGAATATCGCATTTGCGCGGCCGGTCTGAAATCACCATCCAGCAACCATCTTCTTCGGAAGCATTGACGACCTTCATATTCTTGAATCCGTAGAAGCGGGACAGACCTTCCATCCATTTTCGAACATTTGTTCCAAGCTTTTCCGGCACGTGGACTACGTTCAGCCGGTTCTTCGGCATTCCCTCTCCTCTACTTCCACTGGTTTTTGCCGCTGAAGGTAATATTTTCATGCTTTTATACATTTCACCTTTCTGATTTGCCATTTTATTTCCCGCCATACCTTCGAAGGCTTATAATTTCTCATGGCGTCCATTTCCAACTCTCCAAAATGTTCTGGCGCGACTCCCATCCCGCATGTCCGTCAAGGAAAAGGATGTTTAGTCCGATATTGTGCCAGAATCCACCCCTAGCAGCGATGTCCTGTACTCCAGACCATGAGCGGCTCCATGGATAGCCATAGTTTAGTCCGGGCACTCTCTGATTATCCGCGAACCAGGGATTTGTTGAGTGTGATGGAATACGGGACACATTGAAGCGATGGCTTGTTGAGGCTGGAGATTGATAATAAAGTTCCGCATTGACCAGGTAGGTGGAACTAGATGCATCATTTTTGACGAAAGACTCCCTGTCGGAATTGGACGGGCATTGCATCTTATAGAAATCGAAGTAACCGCCGTAGAACAAGTCATACCAGGCGAAGGCATTTGTGCTGCCAAGATCGGAGTGCGGCAGCCAGCCGTTATAATCAATGTTATAGTTGTTGCCCGCCGTACCCAGTTGCTTCATATTGTTGATGCATGCAATCTTGCTGGCAGCCCCCTTCGCGTTCTTCAAGGCGGGCAGCAGCATCGCCGCGAGAATTGCGATGATCGCGATGACGATCAGGAGCTCTATGAGAGTAAAATATTTTCCTGCCGGAAATATTTTACTTCCTGTAGATTGTAATCCTATGTTTTTCATGTGATCTCCTCCATGTTAAATTTGAGTGATCCGCTATTTTCATATGAACCAATTGCAAAACTCACGTTTTGCAAGAATTCAGAAGTCAGAATATAGAATTCAGAATGAAATTCGAACTCAAATCCAAATTTATTCTGAATCCTGACTCCTTCTTTGAAACTTGCTTTGAGTAGCTTGCGACATCATTGGCGCAATCGGCCTCTTTGTCTTTTGCGCTCGGAGATCGCAAACTACTTAAGTTTCACACTGATAAAACTGCGGTCACCGCAGTAGGCCGCTGAATTCTGACTACTTTTGAAATTACCTCATATACATTTTAGACTCCACCGACCCCGAATTATCGACCACCGTAAACGGGATGCTGATGGAAGGGGAGTCCTGCCTTTTCACACGCCGCACCAGCTGTGCCAGCAAGGCATCCGCCACCGCACCCACGTCCAACTCCATCCACACTGACGGAAATGGGCAGAGTGGTTCAATTCCTTTGCTGCGGTGGAACGCCGTTTTCAACTGCGAGGGAACTTTCACGCCGAGTTCGAGAATCGCCGACACCACGCCGCGCACAATCACATCCGGCCAGACAAGGAGACCTTCAGGGCGGCGGCGGAGAGACCAAAGCTGGTGGAACCGTTCATAACCATAAAGAGTCGTGGGATTTTTCGGTTTGTCAGGGTACAGCATCCACTCAGGTCTTGTCTCCAATCCCTGCCTCGCGCATTCTGAAGCGAAAAAACTCCCTTCCTTAAACCGTCCGGTTACTGCTGTACCGTCTGTATTGCCAAGAAAGTACTCCGATGCCGCAACTGTTCCGACGGTCCGGCATCCGGCTTCACGCAACTTGCCGATGGCAAGGCTTATCATCTGTCTGTTGTCGGCACTGACACATCCTTCTCCTCCGGCGGAGCCCAGGAAGGAAGATGCCACAGGCAACTCCTTGAGCCACGAGATGTTCGTGGTGTTCCCCCATGGGATGATCAGGCCCTGCACCTCATTCGCCAGGATCGCCTTCAGCATCTCTGGCAACGGCTTGTCCTGTTCCGGCTCCGGACGATAGTCAACCCACAGCTTAAATCCTATCTTCTGCTTCTCGATGCGTGTCCGCAGTTCCTGATAGAGCCGATGGTAAAAGCCAGCCTCCGCCGATCCCATGAAGTCGCTGCCAAAGTAGATCCCGACGGTATCCAACGTCCGTTTCCCGCTGGCGACAACAGTACCGAAGCGACGACGGCGCTCGAGCAAGCCCTCGGCGACCAATGGCGTCAAAGCTGTCTGGGCTGTGAAATAGCTTGTCTTCCATTTCTTCGCAATCTCGTGGATCGTGGGAAGCCGGGCACCCTGCGGGAACTCCCCCTTTATGATTGAAAGTCGGAGGCTCTCGCTGATCTGGCGATGCAGCGGGCTGTAGGAAACGGAATTATCATATATATGCTTATTCATATAAATGAATTATATCCCATGCGTCCCAGTATGTCAAGGGGGGAGTAAAAGTTTTTCCCGCATATTTTTCCAGCCATGCGGCAACGACACAGGCTTTCCTAGGATTGTATTGGATATGGTCAGGTTAAGAGGGTGTCGAACTTAATGTCTTCGCCAGCAAATACCCAAGTTATCTTTTAGCGGACCCAGAGGGTCTACAATCCCCTGCCAGCTTGACTGGCAGGAAATAAAGATTGCCAGCTATATTGCATTCGACTGCACAAACACCAGGCCCCGCCTTCGCGTCCGGCGGTTGCACCGCCGGCTGCGAAGGCGGGGCGTCAGAGTTGTTCTCCACTTATAGCCTGGAAAATCTCCCGCTCCTGCCAG
>JBAQUG010000490.1:0-1868 GCA_049297395.1 Victivallales bacterium
CCTTATACCACAGGACAACATTCTTTGTTTTTTGAAAAGTCTCGGCCAATTTTGCCGGTTCCGTGCTGCTGATATGAGGAGTTCTGACCCAAGCGATGCCAAATCCTGCAATCCGCATCATCTCGCCCATTTCGCGCTCGAAGGGGCGTCCGTCGCCGTAGAGCGGAGTAAGCGGGGTGACTCCCCATATCTGTTCAGCCGTCCTCGGGCGTTCGAGAGGCGGCATTTCCGCGTAACGGCCGCTGAACTTTCCCATGACTGCTTCGCCCTCAAGAATTTCAGCGTCAAGATAAAATGCACCATACTTCTTTGTCGGAGGCAGGTTGATGGTCGCCTTGCTTTCACCGAAACCGGTTAGCTTGATGTTTTTGAGAATAAACGGCTCGTCCGCATCCCCCAGCCAGTTCATCCGGGTGACCCTAAGGGAGACCTCCCGGTCCTCTCCCAGCAGATTGTTAATGCGCAAGGTAAGCGCTGTGGGAGCGTCAGGGTCGTGGAAAAGATTGCCAATCGTGGCGTTCGCAAGCGATCCCAGGCAACTTTCGTAGCCGACCGCTTCCGAGGGGGACGGCAGATATGGAGGTTTGACCTGGGAATGAGTTCTAATAAACCAGTCGAGGAACGCATCTGTGCGTCCGACATACTCTTCAGCGGTCGGAATCTCGGCGCTGTCTGAAAGCGCCCAGACGGCAAAGTTGTCGCCATAGGTACGGCCCCACCCGCCAGCGTCCGCCTTCAGTTCCTGACCGAAGCGGAGGCGCATCGATACTGCGTTGTCGGGAGCAAGCGACGGCATGGACACCCAGTACGTCCACACTCCAGAAGGTCGGTCGCCCAGACCGCATCTCACATAGTTTTTTGGAGCGGCCTGACCACCGTTTTTGTCATAGAAGCGGATTTCCAGCGGGCCATGCCACGCCCCGTCAATGATGGTCCCCGGTCTGAGCCAGCAACTTGCCAGATAGCCTTTTCCCGGCTCGCAAGACATAGAATCGGAGAGCCAGTAGCCGTCGACCATGTATCGTCCATACCATTGAGATTTGGGGGAGATCGGCGGATCGATCGAGATGTTCAGTAGCGCGCCTTTGCCGTCGTAGACGGTACCGGTGCTCAACTCACCACGTCCGCGCCCAATGGCAAACTCGGGTCGGCCGTTGGTGTGGAACCTGTCGATTTCATCCTTGCTCCAGTCAGGCTCGGATTTCCCGACGTATGTCCAGCCTGCCGGTTTGCCGTCGATTACCTCTTCGATGTCACCGTTCTTGAGCAGGTTCTTGGCGTATCTGACTGATGAAGACGGCTTGGGGGTGCGAATAACTTTTGCAGCGGTTTTAAGCTCCGCCTCCTCGATGGACAGATCGACATCGTCGAACCAGGCGGTTCCGTTGCAGTATTGGAGTCCGGCGACAAGCCGCGCGGAGATGGCTCCATCGGGAGGCTGTGCCTTTCGTGTCATGACTTTGGTCCACTCGGTGTTTGCAGAAACCGCCGCCGAAATGATCTGATCCCCGATCACCTGCCCTTGGGCGTCAAGGAATTGAAGGGCGAACGCTCCGCCACCAACGAAACCGTTTGCTGCGAGATTGCCACCTTTGACATATCCGCCGAAGCTATACGTGCGATCAGCCCTGACCGGAATTGTTGCTGACCAGCCGGAAAATTGTCCGGCTGGCGCGTCGGACACCGACACGGATCGTTTTCCCGCGCGGGCTGCGTTGTCCACCCATGCCGTCTTCGCGGAACCGAACACCGACCATCCTGTCGGCGTTGATTCGCCCATCTCGAAACTCGGATTCGGTAGGACAACGTCGACAGGTTTGATTGAGATATCTGCGCAGCGGATCGTCACGTCGTTGCCTGGGAAGAGA
>JBAQUG010000491.1:0-3944 GCA_049297395.1 Victivallales bacterium
CATCAAAAGCCGCTGATTTCATCCTGGAGAAAATGGGTGATGGAAAAGGCGGGCTTTACCACCGGTATATAGACGGCGAGCTTGCCGTTGCTGGACAGCTTGACGATTACGCATTCATGATATGGGGGCTTCTCGAACTCTATGAGGCCGGCTTTGATGAGAAATATCTTTCCGCCGCGATTGGGCTGGACAAAATTCTGAGGGAAAACTTCTATGATACGGACAAAGGGGCATATTTCATGACCTCTGAAAAACATGAGAACCTGATTTTCAGGCCAAAGGTGAATTTCGACGGCGTCCTTCCTTCCGGAAACTCAGTGCAGATGATGAACCTGCTTAGGCTTTCAGCTTTGACCGGGAACCCGAAGTACGAGGAGACTGCATCCAAAGTGCTCAAATCAGTCGCGGAACTTATCAACCGATATTCCGGAAGCTTCACGAACTACCTGAGTGCACTGCTTTATTCTGAGAATTCATCGGAAGTTGTCATTGTCGGCAAGGAAGATGATCCTGAAGCTGCGAAGTTCACAGAGACGCTGAGGAAAAAATACCAGCCTTTCATGTCGCTGATATTTGTTCCTGCCGTCAAAAAGAAAACTGGAATACTGAAGATTGCGGAATTCGCAAAGGATTATAAGCAGGTCGATGGGAAAACGACCATCTATGTCTGTAAAAAGCACAAATGCAGCCAGCCTGTCACGGGAATCGAAGAAGCACTGAAGATCGGTAATGCGCCAGCCTTGTTTTTTTAAGGTTTGCTCATGCCTTGTTTTGCAGGCAAATCGATCAAGTATGACGGTTTCGCCGACGTGAGTCGCGTTGCGACAACGTCGCGCACGCGAAACCGTCTCGAGGCGTTTTCATCGAAAACGCCATGCTTCGGTAAAAAACGATACATGCCCAAGTAAGACTGACGCAACGAGCGGGGCGGTCAGGCAGGAACTCTCGCTGGCCCTCCAGACAATCAGCATGGGCGTCTTTTTGGCAAATATTCCGCCGCTATGGCAGCGGCAGCTGTTCAAAGAACGAGGAACTCCTTACTCCGATCTCCCTGTCGCCTCCGTCAAGCCTGATATGCAGCTCCCTGCCGATCACGGCATCATATTTGTAGGTTCCTTGGACTGTGACCGTGCCGGGATTTAATCCTGCGGCATTCTCAAGGAGTTCAATCTGTTCATCTGCGTTGAGGGAGATGTCGTAGTCGAAGTCGAGCCCGGTATCGCCCCACGGATTGCTTACGCCTGCTATGACAACGACGCCGATGCCTCCCTCTTCAACCGTGTTTGCAAGATCATTGTCGATCAGGCCGTTGCCTTTAAGGCCGTTCAAGGCTTCAGTCTGTCTGTCCTGGGCGACATGGACCATGAGCGGGCTAGGCTTGTAGCCGAGATTTTCTGGCGATACCTCATTTCCGCAATTGCCGACGGCGACTCCTTCGGGTCCGTAATACAGCATGTATAATCCTGAGTCCAGCTTGGCAGTTATATTCGGATCCATCGATGTAAAGGAAAGCGAGTGTAGAATCCACAAATATTCATATGTGGGGATATCAATAAAAGGAGGTATGTTCGTAAATCCTCCTCTGAGATTCATGTAGTCCTGCATGGCGATTGTAGGATCGAGTGTTACAGTCTCTGATGGTATGTATCCTACGAAATCAAAGATGTCGGTTGGGCTTCTCTTTGTCTTTATCGTGTAGCTTGCGACCGTTGTCGCGTAGTCTGGAATCGCGCCTAATGTGAAATCAAAGGTATATACTCCTTCAGCGCTGACAGGGATGGAGTATGAGAAAATTCCATTTGCATCTGTTTTTGTCGGAATCCAGTATGTTAGACCTGTCGACGGGTTCCTTACGCCAACAGTGAGGCCTGCTATTCCCTTGAGCGTCTCATCCTGCACCTTCCCTTTGAACGCCGCCGTGAAGGGGGCCGGCTGGTCGTTGGCAGGCACTTCCGTGAGGATTATGTCGGTAGCTGAGTAATAGGTGGCCGAGAAATCAAAGTCGTTGTAGGCTGTTGCTCCATAGAGCATGATATACCACATTCCTGCTGCAGGATTTAATATGGTTATGGATTCCCCTCCGACAGGCGTTCCTTCGACTCCCCTGGCATTGTAGCTTGTCAGGGTCGGATATGAACCGAGCTTCGTGTACATATCGCAGTTTCCTGATGGTGTGCCGCCAGGAGCCAGAGTTATGACGAGCCTTGAACAACCGGGCTGGACAAAGATCTTGAAGAAAGTCTCGCTCTTGTATAAGCCTCCCAGCGTAATTGGGGTATCTCCCTTTAAAAACTCCATGCTGGGACCGGCCGCATATCCTGTCATGGCCGCGCTCATGGGACCTTCTCCGATGTCGTTTACCGCAGTGACGGCATAGAGGTATTTCTGTCCGACATCACCTGTAATGTCGGAGGCTGAAATCGTCGCGCCAGGACCTTGGATATTTGTCATTATGGCGACATCCCATGGAGCCCCGGCATTTATTTTCCTGTAAAGATTATATGTAAGCGCGAGAGGCACTTCGGCCCATTTTATTTCCACATAGTTTCCTTCGCCATTGCTGACAGACTTCAGCGTGGGCGCCGGTGGCAGTATGGCGGCATTCTGGGCATAACCCGTACATGTCGGGCTGAAATCACTCACATAGTAGGCATTGAAAGACGCTTCGACCTTGAACTCATGCGTGCCCGTGTCTACAGATCCTACAGGATACTCATACCATGTGACTGAAATTGCGGGAACTACGAGCACATTGTCGCAGTAGAGATTGTAGGAGACGGTCATTTCAGGTCCGACTGAAGACCAGCTGATCCTGATCTTTTCCGCCAGTGTTCCCTGGCTTGCAGTTATCGAGGCCGGCCCGCTATGTCTAATGGTGCCGTAATCGCCCTTGTAGTTCAACGCACCGCTGCCGTTCTTGGATTTCACCCAGTAATAATACTTCTGGTTTGGGACATTGGTGTTGGGCTCTGGATCTACGTCTCCATAATCTTCATAGGTATAGGTCGTGTAGTTGCTGACATATCCAACTTCGCCGATCTGATCAAGCTCGTTGAACACCCCCGTGGTATTCCTGTAGATCAGGTACGATGTCGCTCCTGCAACTGCCGGCCAGCTGACGATTATCTTTTCAAAGTATGTGTTCTTGGTGGCGGTCACCGTCGTCGGGGCGGCGGGAATCCTGGCAAGATATCCGCTGTTGTTCGCGCTGAATGCGCTCGTGCCGCCTGCGTTCTTCGCCTTTATGAAATAATAATATGTCGCAGTGACAGAAAGCGGATTGCTGGTCGGATTCGGAACATCGATATAGCTGATGTCGGAGACATCGGCAATATTCACGGCCAGCGAACTGTTGGCCGTGGCGGATCTCCATACTTCATAGCTCATGGCTCCGGCAGAGGCGTTCCATGATACGATGATCGCGCTGTCGGAAGTGCCATCGCCGGCGTTGACAGCCGTAGGAGGAAGAGGCATGGCGAGATAGTATTTTGCCGTCAGGGTAAGTCCGGAATACGCCGTATTCGCATAGAGGCTTATTATATATGTGTCCGCCTGAGGATTGTCTATGTTGATCGTCTCGTTGTTCGTGACATGGACACCATATTTCAGATATGGGGGTTCGCCGGGGAGTGGGGGGCTTAATTTTGTTACCGACAGGTCGCAGTCGCCTGTGCCGGCTTTTGCATTGATTTCAAGCAGGCTCTGTCCGGCAGGAACAGAGATCTGATACCGTTTCGTAGTTCCAACGTCCCCGCTGACTGTGACCGCAGCGCCGTTCGCGAGCGTCAAGGGTGCCCCGGTAGCGAGATTTCCCTGAAGCGAATTGCTGAAACCGCTGGAACCCCAGGTGGTCTTGCCTCTCACCCAGTAGTAGTAGAGCGTGCCTGGCAGAGCGGTGGTGTCGTAATAATCCGTTATTCCAGTCAATGTGCTTCCTATAAGTG
>JBAQUG010000492.1:0-2598 GCA_049297395.1 Victivallales bacterium
GTAAAATACTTCTAGTTGAGCCAATTGCAACATTGGCGAAGGCGGAAGAGACGTCCCTACCTCTAATTCGGCAATTCTGGCATTTTATTTTCACTACGGATTAAGTAAACGGCATAGTTTACTGAATACGTACCTTGCAAGAACATATAAGAGGGGTTATTCTTATGACCCTTCAAAATATGGGCGGTTAGCTCAGTTGGTTAGAGCATCTCGTTTACACCGAGAGGGTCGGGGGTTCGAGTCCCTCACCGCCCAAATCCCTGTCCTGCCATCCATTAATCCAATCATCCATGGGACGGCGGTGTAATGCGTCAGGAGTCTTTACAAAAACGCTGGGTCAGTTCCGTACTTTTCCCTCGTACCTCGGGAAGAAGTCCTGGGACCGACCCGAATGTCCCCCAACTTAAGCGGTTTTGTCGGTCAATAAATCCAGAATTGATATTGTGTCGCCACCCTGCGGAGGCTGGGAAATTTATTTGATTGTTCATCATCCCCACGCTTACCCGGCTTCGCCAAGCCTACGCCGTGGCAGGCGCATGGGGCTTCCGCCTTCGCTAAGATGCTACGGCGCGACAGGACAGCATGTCGCCCTCTGCGAGGGCTGAATATATAAAGGCGGTTCACTGTATTTTATCAGCCTCCGCAGGAGGTGAAATAATGTAGCCCAAAGGCGTAAGCCTTGGGAATATAAAGATTTCATTAAAGGACAACAAGCCTCCGCAGGGTGGTGACACTTAAGTTGGGGGGCATTCGGACCGACCCCCAGTAAAACTGACGAGTTACACGGCGGTGGATATTTATGCGAAAACGCACAGGTTGTCACTTGTGCTGAAGAAGAAATCCTCGAAGTAGACGGGCTTGAGGTTAAAGTCATTCCTGCCTGGAAATATTGCATCTGAGATGTAGTGTCCGCTGTCTCTCGTGCCACTGATTACCGGCCTCGTCTTCATAGAATGCCGGAATACGGGCTGGTTCCAATTTTAAAAAGGTCATTTCCCCTTTTTGGATTCGTCTTGGGAATGGTTATGATAACTGATGTTCCTTTTTCCTTCCCGCTCTTGATGTTTATGAAACCACCATGCATTTTTACAATCTGCCTGCAGACGGTGAGCCCGAGGCCTGTGCCTTTTATCTTGGTTGTAAAGAACGGATCGAATACTTTCTTTAAGTCGGCCTTTGCTATTTCAGGACCGTTGTTGGTTATATGAATTTTAACCAACTCACGGTAAACCCTTGCCTTGACATCTATTTCTCCCCCACGATCGGGGACCGCGTCCGAGGAATTATTCAATATGTTGGTGAAAACTTCCCTGATTTGGACTGGGTCGGCGCTTATAGGAACACCTTTCAGGGAATCAATGTGTTTTGAAACAGCTATGTTCTTTTTGGAGCATCCAGTCCGTATTTGGTCAGTACATTCCTCAAGAAGGGAATGCAGATCCAGGGTTCTGTGCTGGGGCGGCTTCAACTGTGAATAGAATAAAAGATTGTCTATGATCTGTCCGCTCTCTACAAGCAATTCGTCTATTAGCTGTACTTGATGCGCGATCATGTTGTCAGTACTTTTACTTCTGATGACGGTCGTCGCCAGGCTTATTCCGAACAGGGGATTACGCAGTTCATGGGCGACGGTTGCGGCCAGAGTTCCAATGTCGTATAGACGCTTCGCTCTTTCCAGTTCTGTCCGGATTTCTATTAATTCAATGGATCTCTCCTTCACCATTTTCTCCAGGGTCTTTTTGTCGCGCTTTAAAATCTCCTCCGCCTTTTTGGGAGCGGTAATGTCGCTCAGCATGACACGACAGACAGTCACACCGGCGATATCCGTCGCGGTGGTTGCTTCCAGCCGCGCCCAGAATACCGTCCCGTCCATTTTCACTATCCGTATTTCGTATGCCTGCGGGGAGCTAGTCTCAAGGAGCTTTTTGCGGCGCAGATAGTAGATGTCCTGGTCCTCTTTGAAGATGAACCGGCTGATCGGCTGCTTGGTCAGTGCGCCCCGGGGCACGCCCAGGAGGGTTGCGGCGGAGAGGTTTGCCTCCAGGATCAGCCCCTTTTCGCTGATGGTGCAATAGCCGACTGGCGCCAGATCGTAGAGGTCGAAGTAACGCGCCTTTACAGTTTCCAGTTCCACCTGCGACCTTCGCAACTCATCGTTCTGCATCTCCAGCTCAATCTGATGCACCCGCAGTTCGTGGAGCGTCTGCCGCATTTCTTCCGGCGTCATCGCCCCGGGGTTGACCGGCTGCTTGACGGATTTTTTCCGGACGATCTCTTCGGCCTGCCTGCGCAGCTCCGAGGTTTTATCTAAATTATATTTTTTTGAATCAATCATTTCTGCTCCTCCTCAAATGCCGGCAAAGGTGCCGGCGTACCATCTTACCGGACCGCCAGCAACTTGCTGGCAGATTTTCTTCTCGTTCAACTTCTCCACCGATGCCGCCAGGGGTGGCGGCGTACCATCTTACCGGACCGCCAGCACCCTTGCTGGCAGATTTTCTTCTCGTTCCACTTCTCCACCGATGCCGCCAGGGGTGGCGGCGTACCATCTTACCGGACCGCCAGCACCCTTGCTGGCGGATTTCTTCTCGTTCCACT
>JBAQUG010000493.1:0-15308 GCA_049297395.1 Victivallales bacterium
CATGTCCGGGGATATGACAAAGCACACATCGATGCTCTTGTCCTTTTTAAACATTGCGGCCGGACTATTGTCGGGACCGGTCAGATTCTTGGCCCATACGACAGTGACGTCCTTCCACGACAGGCCCGCATCGTGCAGGAGATCGTCCAGCAGCCCCTCGTGCGGGCCACCCTTCTGGAGGCACACCTTGGCCCCCTTCAAATCCCTTAGCGTCTTTATGTTCTCCCTGGCGACTGCATGGTCTCCGGCGGACCAGGTAAGCTGGAACAGAACCACGCCCTTCGTCCTGGGATCACTGCCAATTATTTCCGACGCCATTCCAATCATATGGAATGTCCCACGTAGAAACGGCGACTCTCCGGACATGTAATTGCGCACCTGCTGGATGAAGTCGTCTCCAGGAACCAGATTCATGCTGAGGCTCAGCTTGTTGAAAATCGTGCCGGGCTGGGTTTTAAGACCGCCGTTCGCATAAAAAGTGGCTACATCGCCGCCCCATACGATAAAGGGCACCTGGACTTGCGCGGTATCACGGACTGGCCCGACCTTTACATTTCCGACAAGGTCGCGAAATGTTTCCTGGGCAAAAAGTCCTGTTGCGACGAAGCCGGCGATTAGCATTAAGGATGCCGCGATGATTTTCTTCATGATTGAACCCCCTGTCTGATTGAAAGATTACATAGAGAAAAACCAAAGGCGGGAATATATATGCTGGAACAACGGGCTGCAAACAATAAAACGATGTTTCGCCAAGCTTAAATCCTGCGGCATTTCCCTCTTGCTGAACAATCCTGGGCATGCCTCCGTCCAGGAATTCCCTTTGACCTCAATTTACTTTTCTGCCCTTCATGCTAGATTTCCCTCCTTCGAAAACATCGGACTTATGCATCAGGGGATGAATGGCTGACAGGATAGGAAATAAGAATTTGTGGCGTGATCCCGTCTATGTTGACCTGACAGGCGGCAGGATCGAGGCGCATATCAATAATAGGCAGGATCCGTCCAGGGACCAGAAACCGCATTTCCATCCCCATTTCGAGCTGCTGTACATAACCCGCGGGACGAGGAACCTGGAACTGAACGGCCGCCAGTACAGTGCGGATGCCGGGGACCTCATGATCTTCCGTCCGGGCGACGCCCATATTGAATTCGCGGGGACTGAGACGGTCTCCTACTTCGTCTTCCGGTTCAAGGCCGAGGCTCTTTCCGAGGCCGGCATCGAGTTTCCGCGCGTCGACAAGGTCGGCCCCGTTATTTCGCTTCCGAGGAAGGAGATGTTCTACGATCTCTTCAACAGCATGGTGGAGGAATTCGAGAATCCTGGAGAAGGCTCGGATCTGATCCTGGGTGCCTACCTCGTCGAGTTCGTGATCAAGCTGAGGCGTGCGATAAACGAAATGCTGCAGAAGCATATTTCCGAAGGAGTGGATTCCGTGCAGCTGAGAGTCAGCCGCGCCATGGACCTGATGGAGAAGAACCTCACAGGCAGCCTCGATCTGGAGAAGATCGCTGGCAGCGCATTCATGAGCGTGTCGCATTTCTCGCACACCTTCAAGGAGAAGACCGGTGAAAGCCCTAAGCGCTTCCTCATACGTGGACGCATCGAAATGGCCAAGAAGCTTCTTGAGACGACCGGCAAAACGGCAATGAGGATCGCGGAGGAACTCGGATACGAAAGCCCTTACTTCTTCTACCGCCAGTTCCGCAGCAAGACCGGCATGACGGCGAACCAGTACCGCTCGAAGCACCGCAGGAAAGTGCATACGGAATAGCGGAAGCGTGCATTTTTTTCCGGTCGTAATACATTAAATTTCATCCTTTCAAAAACAATACCAAAATTCAAAGGGGAAAATTCAATATGTCAATTAATCCAGAATGGCGCCGCAGGATAGACCATTGGCGCAACAAGATGCCAAGTCTTTTCTACATAAAGCTTGGAACGGTTGAATTCGAAGGCTTCGTGACGAAGGAGCAGCTTGCCGGAAAGGAGGCGCTCAAGAGGAAATTCACGAAGATGCTGCCGGGCACAGCATGGGGCGCGAAATGGGAGTACGGCTGGTTCAAGGGCAGTATGATCCTGCCTGAAACTGCCGCTGGCGAACGCATCGCCGCGCGTATTGACGTCGGAGGCGAGGCCGCGATATCAATAAATGGCAGGAACCATGGCGCAAACGATATTGGACACAAGGAGATCACCCTTTCGCGCAAGGCCAAGGGCGGCGAGAAATACGAGATTCTTGTCGAATCATATTCCGGACACGGACCACGCGAATGCGGAGGCGGACCCAACCCTTACGGATTCCAGACGGTTCCGGAGCCGGATCCGACGCAGGTGAAGGTCGGAGTCAGCACGTTCGGAATCTGGGAGGAGGAACTCTGCCAGCTTTGGTTCGATGTGGAGACCCTTGTCATGCTCCGCGACGCGATGCTCGACACGGAATCCCTCAGGGTCGCCCAGATAGACGATGCGCTCAAGGAGATGACGCTCGCGGTGGACATCGAGCTTCCGAGAAAGGAGATGCTCGCGACCGTTAAGGCCGGACGAAAAATACTCAAACCCCTGCTTGATCTCAAGAACGGGCCGACTTCGCCGCTGATGAAATGTTTCGGGCACTCGCATATCGACGTGGCGTGGTTATGGCCTCTCCAGGAGACCGAGCGTAAGTGCTGCCGCACGTTCTCGTCGCAGCTCGCGTTGATGGATGAATATCCCGAATACAAGTTCCTCCAGAGCCAGGCACACCTCTACCGGATGGTGAAACGGAAGTATCCCGAACTCTACGGGAGAGTCAAGGCGTCCGTCAAGAAAGGACAGTGGATACCCGACGGCGGAATGTGGGTAGAGCCGGATACTAACGTGACCGGCGGTGAAAGCCTGATCCGCCAGTTCATGCACGGCAAACGCTTCTTCAAGGAGGAGTTCGGGGTCGACAGCGAGCTCATGTGGCTGCCGGACGTGTTCGGGTACAGCGGCGCTCTTCCGCAGCTCATGGAAGGATGCGGGATAAAATATTTCTCCACGCAGAAGATTTTCTGGACCTACAACGGCGGAGATCCGTTCCCATACAATATATTCTGGTGGGAGGGCATAGACGGCACCCGTGTGCTCTCATACCTCCACAACGACTACAATTCCGAGACGAAGCCCACGCACATAATGAAGCGCTGGCATGAACGCGTGCAGAAGGAATCTGTGCACGACAGCAGGTTGCTGCCGTTCGGCTATGGGGATGGAGGTGGAGGACCGACACGCGAACACGTCGAATTCCTGCGCCGAGAAAAGGATCTCGAGGGCCTGCCGCGCTGCCAGATCGATGTGCCGGTTTCCTATTTTGAAGGTGTAAGGACTGAAAAGCTGCCGACATGGGTCGGAGAACTTTATTTCCAGGCGCACCGCGGAACCTACACTTCCCAGGCTAAGACCAAAAAAGGAAACAGGATGAGCGAGAATATCCTGCGCGAAGCCGAACTCTGGGGCGCGGTATCCGGGGTAATCGCGGGATTCAAATATCCCCTGCAGGAGGCCGACAGCCTCTGGAAGGATGTCCTCCTCAACCAGTTCCATGACATCATTCCTGGTTCTTCGATCCAGCGCGTCTACGAGGAGGCCGAGGCATCATACGCAAATGTGATTTCCAAGGCCGGTGAGATCGCCGGAAATGCCCGAAGGAAACTTCTCGACGGCAAAAAGGATCAGGTGACGGTGTTCAACTCCCTCTCATGGGATCGCAGCGCGGTCGTCGAACTGCCATCCGGTTTTTCCGGAGTTGAAACTGCTGACGGAAAGAAACTGTCCGTCCAGAAGCATGAAGGCAAAAACTTTGCACTCGTAGAGGATATCCCTTCAGCCGGCTGGATGCCTCTCAGGAAATCTGCCCCTGAAAAGTCCGTGTCGACGTTGAAGGTGTCAGTGAAAGGGATGGAGAACGAATTCCTGAAGATAAGCCTCAACTCTTCCGGCGGGATCACGGAGATCCTGGACAAGGAGAGCGGGCGCGATTTCGCGGCAGGCGCCTGCAACAGCATCAGGATGTACAAGGATGTTCCTGGCTGGTTTGATGCCTGGGACATCGACAGCATGTACAAGCTGCAGCCGGTAGAGCTGGATAGAAAGGCGAAGATCGAAGTTGTCGCCGAAGGTCCGGTGTTCGCGGTGGTGAGGGTCGAACGGATGCTGAACATTTCAAAGTTCGTCCAGGACATAGTCATCTACGCGGGAAGCCGCAGGATCGATTTCAAAACGTCTGTCGACTGGAAGGAGAGCCATAAGCTGCTCAAGGCGAATTTTCCCGTGACTGTCAAGGCGGAGGACGCCCTTCACGAGATCCAGTTCGGACATGCGCGCAGGCCGACCCATGCGACTCGCCCATACGATGCGGCCAGGTTTGAAGTCTGCAACCACAAGTGGACCGCCCTTGTCGAGGAGTCTCGCGGTGCCGCAGTCCTCAACGACTGCAAGTACGGTATCAGCGTGGAGGAGAACAGCATCAACCTGACACTGCTCAAGTCGGCGCTGGCTCCGGACATGAACGCCGACAAGGGGCATCAGGAGTTCACGTATTCCTTCTACTGCTGGAACGGCACATTCAAGAAGAGCGGGCTGATCCGTTCATCCTACGAACTGAATATTCCGGCGTTTGCCGCAGAAGGCGGATCCGAAAGGAAAAGCCTCTTCAGCATCGGCGAGGAGAACGTGATCATTGAAACGGTGAAACCTGCCGAGGATGGTTCAGGCGATGTCATCGTGCGCCTTTACGAGGCTGCCCGGACAGCGACATCTTGCGAACTTCGCACGGCGCTTCCGTTCAGGAAGCTCCTTGAGACCGACATGCTCGAGAATGTGAAACGCGAAGTGAAGTCTTCATCCGGGAAGTGCAGGTTGGATTTCAGGCCGTTCCAGATCAGGACGCTGAGGTTCGTGCGCTGAAATAGAAACATGGTATCGTAAGTTTGGTATCCATCCCCTGCCGGGAAATCCGGCAGGGATGGTCCAGTTCGGTCCTACCTATATTTCTGACAGTTTCAAATATTCTTCAAAACGCTCTTTCCCGAGGACGCCCTCCATCATGGCAAACACGTTTTCGGGAGGAGTTCCGATCTGGACCGCATGGGAAGGGGCCGGAATGTAACCACCGTTCTTTCCGAGGACTTTCACAAGCCTGGCGCTTTCATCCCTTACTGTTCTGGCATCGCCATGGGGCAGTAGGGACTGGACACTAATGGCGCCATGGAAGCACAGCCTGTCGCCGTAGGCTGATTTCAGGCGCTCGGGCTCCATCCCTGCGGCGTCAGTCTGGACAGCCTCATGGATGTCGATCCCAGCATCCATCAGATCGGGGAGTATGTCGAAAACCGCACCGTCGCTGTGGAACATTACCTTGACGCGCGGATTAGATTTCTTTGCGCAGCTTGTCAGCCTCCTGTGGAACGGCTGGATGATTTCACGGTATGATTCCCTTGAGATCAGGAGCCCGTTCTGGCTGCCGAGATCGTCGGCTATGAAGACAATGTCGATCAGATCACCGGCTTCCTTCATGCAGAGTTCCAGTTTTTTTTCAAAGAAACCTGTTATATGCTCAAGAGCACATTTCACAAGTCCGGGATTGACGATCGTATTGACAAGCGCATCTTCAAGTCCGGTCATCCAGCAATATATCTCGAACGGATTTCCGCTGGATAAGTTCACTGCCTTTTCCTTTACGAGCGGATTGGACAGTAGATTTTGCCTGAAGTTCCCGTAGTCGTAGGCGAGGGGGTCGGGCCATGGGTATCTATCGAGCTGTCCAGTGCTTTCGAATCCGGCGAGGGGAAAATCTGTGAATTCCTCGTATTCACCTCCGCCATAATTCATTTTTTTCCTTTTGATGCCCCAGAGATCGGTGGAAGTATTGCCGCCAGGAGGCATCTTGCCGGTGTAGCCGGGGCCGACACCCGTTATGTCTCCTGAAAGTTCCCTGAGTTTTTTCCAGCTGATCCCTTTTCCAGTGCAGAATTTTTCCAGTACTGCGCTCATTTCGCGGGTCGGGCCGAAACCCCATGCGAATGGGGCAAGTTCCGGTTCCCTGTGCGAAAGGGTGGTCAGGATCCTTTCTTTTGCATTCATAAGATATTTCTCCGGTTAATTGATTTTTCTGATATGCGGAACTATAATCAGGAACGGTCTATTAGTAAATGCACTGACCGGAGAAATGTGTTTGCACAAAACAGGGTGGGCATGAGTTCGGCGAAATGTTTTTTTACCTTTGGAATAACTGTCGAGAAAGGGCACAAGTGCCACCCCCACGACCATCCATGCACTGAAATTGTGTTCAACCGTGGATGCAGCGGCCTGATATGCTGCGACGGAGTTTCAGCGAAATATTCAGACGGCACGTTTTTCACCCATCAGCCCGGCAGGGATCACTGGATAAGGAACGACAGGCAAGGAAGCCAGTTCTGCATCGGGATCAGCGGATGCAATTCGGACAGGATCCCGTTCGGCGTGTTTAAGACAACAGAAGGCACAGAGAACATCATCTCCCGGATCATGTCCGAGGCGGAATCGGACAACCCGTTCAAGGGCGACTATATCGACATGCTTGCAGGACAGCTCTCAATCGAGATCCTGCGAATTTCGCAGAAGCCTGAAGGGAGCGGGGGGCTTCCGTATCATGCGGATGCAGCGAAGAAAATCATCGACTCACGCTTTGATGAGAGGATAAGCATAGGCGAGATTGCGTCTTCGCTCTTCATAAGTCCTGACTACCTGCGCCAGCTTTTCCGTGAGACCTTCGGTGAATCCCCGATGCATTATCTTATCCGCAGGAGAATAGAATTCGCGTGCCACCAGCTCAGCGACGGACAGTCTTCCCTGTCCGACATCGCCGCCAAGTGCGGCATAGGCAACCCCTACTACTTCAGCAGGATCTTCCGGAAGGTCACAGGGGTCCCGCCATCAGTCTACAGGGAAAGGAATTGCCGGCTGAGACCTGTCGGCCGGCGAGATATCGGAAATTGTCAGGGCGATGGGCTCCCTTTGGCGGCTTGCGGGATTGCCCGTAGGAATAAATGATCGGCCATCCTCCTGCATTCAGAAATTATCTTTGAACTTTCAGAAAACTTCCACAACGCGCCAGCTGCGGATTTTTAGAGGTTCCCCTGTTTGGAAATCCCATTCCTGTTCCACTCAAATCCGACGGCATCAAGAAATGCGCGGGCGATGACCATGTGCCCGATCTGGCTGGGATGGACGCGGTCCCATGCAAGCGCGTTAGGATGGCAGTTTTCCAGGATGGCGTCAAATGCGGCCTGTGTATCGACAAACAAAGTCTTCCTCTTTGCGGAGATCTTCTTTACTACAGCGCCATATTCGTCCATCCTGGCGCGCATGGCGTCATTGCGGTTCGGTTCGATGCAATAGGGAGCCATGAGAACTACGCTTTTTGCAGAGCGGAGGGTCGTCGATACAAGCTTGTCAAGAGTTTTTTCGTATTCTTCAAGGAGGACATGAAAATAGAAAGTTTTCATTTGGAAGATCAAAAACTAGCATATGGCGTGCAAAAGTAAATCATGCATTCTCTTCTTCCCCCTGTTGAAAAATTTACGGCTGAAATTGATATTATGCGATGGATAGAATCATTCCACAAATTAAATGCCATAAGGCAGGAAGCTTCAATATCGACGACTGGAAGGCCGCCGAGGAGCTTTTCAAAACTGCGGAATTCGCAGAATTCCAGCAGGGATGGGCTGACAAACCCTCACATGATTTCCGTCCGGCAAAGGCTGCGGCCGCCTGGACTGGAACCTCCCTTATTGTCTATGCCGAACTCTGCGATGATGACATCTTCAACGATACCGGAGAGGAGGAATTCAACAGGATTGCCATTGGCTCGGGGGATGTCTTTGAGATTTTCCTGAGGCCGGCCGGGCAGGATTCCTATTATGAGATCCATGTTTCGCCACGGAACCAGAAGTTCCAGATCAGGCTGCCATTCCCGAATTGCTTCCAGAAATTGAAGCAGGATTTCAAGTCTCCGGATGAGATGCTGGAGTCGTTCAAGATATGGAATCCTGTTGTGCGGAGCAGGGTGAGTATCGACCGTGCCGCCAGGAAATGGCGGGTGCTGGCTGAAATACCGTTTTCCATGCTGGTTGAAAAGGAAACGGTGTCGGCGGGCTTGAAATGGAGATTCTCATTCTGCAGGTACGACTACACGCGTCCGGAGAGGAATCCCGCGTATTCTTCGACATCTCCGCACTCGGCGATCAACTACCATCTGGTCGATGAATACGGGATATTGGAATTTATCTGAGTCCTCTGGCGCAGGCTTGACTTGTAAAATTCTGTCGATTGAAACGCGACTTTCCTTTGCATTTTACCATATCCTCTGCTATTTTTGAGTCAGTTCAAACAATAAACAGGAGGAAAAGAAGCATGGCGAAGACAGCAAACTCGAAGTTCATGGCGCCGGTGACACCAAGCGAAGCTCTGGCCGCGATCGTAGGATCAAAGCCGATTCCAAGGACAGAAGTCACCAAGAAGCTCTGGGCCTACATCAAGAAGAACGGGCTCCAGGACAAGAAGAACAAGCGCAACATCAACGCTGATGACAAACTCAAGCCTATCTTCAAGAAGGATCAGGTCACGATGTTTGATATGACCAAGTTGGTGAGCAAGCACCTTTCCTGAGTACCAGATACTTTTTGCAGAACGGAGCCGGATAATCAACGGCTCCGTTTTTTTTTTGCATGGATGTGAGAGGCTATCTGACGTACGGAAAAAGAAACACTGTATAGGAAATTGTATTGATGGATCGCTGGCAACCTGCCGGCATCTTTCTCCCTTCCCGTTTTGTCCAACCCAATATTTGTGCCACCGTGTTGGTGGCGTTCCATAGAAGTTCGGACGAAATGGTGCCGTGCGTGCAGGTAGGTGCGGCATTTTAAAAGTGCAGAATCCTCAGGAATCGCCCATGCTGTAGCTTATCAGGAAGTTCCCTGTGATCCTGCTGACCTCCTCGATGCTGGTGAGTCCGCGGTTCAGCTTGAGCCAGCCGTCCTCGCGCAGTGTCTTCATCCCCTTCTGTCTGGCGGCCCTTCTCAATTCGCTGGATGCGGCATGGGCTGCGGTAAGATCCTGTATCTCCTCGTCGAGAAGGAATAATTCATATACGGCGACTCTTCCCTTGTATCCGGTGTGGTTGCATTTGGAGCACCCGCTCCCCTTCCATGCCTGCACTTCCTCGGGTCTGATCCCGAGAAGGCGGGAAATTTCAGAACGGATCTGAGGGGGGATGTTCTCATCCTTCACCTTGCAGTTCGTGCATATCCTCCTGACAAGGCGCTGGGCTATGCATGCCACCAGCGATGAAGCCAGAAGGTAGGGTTCCACTCCCATGTCGATGAGCCTGTTGACAGCCCCGACGGAGTCGTTCGTGTGGAGTGTGCTGAAGACCAGATGTCCGGTGAGGGAAGACCTGATTGCGATCTCCGCAGTTTCAGCATCGCGTATCTCGCCGACGAGGATGATGTCAGGGTCGTGGCGGAGTATTGAGCGCAGTCCGCTGGCGAAGGTAAGTCCGATCTGGCTGTGCATCTGTATCTGGCTGATGCCGGGCATTTCGTATTCGACGGGATCCTCGACGGTGATAATCTTCCTGTCCTTCCTGGACTCGGCCAGTTTCGCGAGGGCGGCATAAAGTGTCGTCGTCTTTCCGCTTCCTGTCGGGCCTGTGACAAGGACAATTCCGTGCGGGAGGTCTATGAGCTTCTGGAAGATCCTGAAGTCGGAGTCCTCAAGGCCGAGATCGGTCATCGAGAGGAAAACGGTTTTCCTGTTGAGTATCCTCAGGCAGATGGTTTCACCGAAACGGCTCGGCATGATGGACACGCGGAGGTCGAATTCGTCCTCGCCTGCGCGCACCGATATGCGTCCGTCATGTGGAAGCCTTCTTTCGGCGATGTTGAGGTCGGCCATGATCTTGAGCCTTGAAATTATGGCCTCATGGAATTTGCGGACGCCGTCCGGCACAGGGATTTCCTGGAGCATTCCATCAATCCTGTAGCGGAGCCTGACGCTGTCCTGGAAAGGCTCGATATGGATGTCGGTTGCGGTCATTTCCAGTGCGTCCGTGAGGATCTGGTTCACCAGGCTGATGATCGGAACGGATTCATCGTCGATTGAGATGTCGCCTGCTGCGGATTTGTAGCGGATCTCCCTGTCGCTTAACCTGTCGCCTATCTTGGATTCGCGGATCTTGATCACTGTTTCGGCGCCAAGCCCGTACATGCTTTTCAGGGTGAGCCCGATTTCAAAGGAGGTGGCGAGCCGCGGTTCTATGCGTTTCCCCACCAGGAGCCGCAGGTTTTCCAGGACACGCATTGCCGGAGGGGTGGCGAATGCGGCTTCAAGAGTCCCCTGCCTGAGTGATATGGGTACTACCTTGTAATGAATTGCGGTCTTGGCCGGAATGCATTTTTTTGCCTCATCCTCGATTTCGAGCTTGTTCAGGGAGATCAGGGGGATTCCGGTGCTGTCGCTGAGGGCCTTGTAGATGTCCTCCTGGGTGCAGCAGTCAAGTTCGATGAGCGACTGGTGGGAGGGGATACCCTCTCTTTTCATGCGCTTCTGGGCCGTATCGGCCTGCTGCTTCGATATTTTGCCGCGGGCCTGGAGTATCTCGAAGATATCTCCTTTTACAATGGTGACCGGTTGTTCGCTCATTCCTCCACCACCTTTTCACTCGTCTGGAGCATTATGCTCTGCTCCTGGTTTTTCTTGTCGAGTATGACGATCATGTCGGAAGTTACGACTCCTACGGCAAGGTCGTCGATCATGTCGCCCTGGGCGACAGTCAGATCCTTTGTCTCCTTTGTCCTGCTGTCGAACACCGATATCAGCGCGAGTGTTTCACCCGAAGCGGACTTGGTGCTTCCCTTGTACTCTATGGTCTTGAATTCCAGATAGCGCATTTTCAGCACCTTCGCAGGCGGAGGTGTGGGGGCGGGCGGAGGCGCAGGAGGAGGGACGGGGGGCTCTACTTTCTTGGTCTCCGGTGGCGGCTTTGCATTCTTGTTCTCAGCAGGCTGTTTTTTCGGCTGCTTCACGGCAAAAGTCTTTTGGAAGAAGAACGGATTCTCATCCTTTGCCAGGGATGGAGGATCGTCCAGGAAGGCAAGTGCGTTCTCGTTGAGCAGCGTGCGCGGCTTTGGAGCAGTTGTCGACAGCGAGAGGTTCTCATCCTTGGTACTGAACAGATTGGCCAGCAGGAAGGCCAGAGCCAGGACAAGGACGAGCAGGGAGAGCCAGAAAAGGGTCTTCTCCCAGTTCTTCTGGAGCTTCTCAGCCACTTGTCCTACATCAATGTTCTTCATGGTTTCATGCTCCCTGCGGAAGGATTTTAGGCGCCGACTGTTTTTTGTTCGGCGCCTCGCCTGCCGGCCTGTCGAGCGGGCAGAAGAAAGCGGAACATTCGATTTCAATCCTGATATTCTTGGCTTCCAGCGACAGCTGTGTGTCATCGTTCCTGACTTCCGGGATCGACGATATCTGTATCTGCGATATCGGGAAGAAGTTCCCTCCCGACTGGAGGCTCTTGAGGAGTTTGCAGATGGTGTCGGTGTTCCCATACAGTGCGAAACGGAGGGGGATCTCGTAGACGTACGGGGTCTTGTCCTCGCCGTAGAGGCGGTATTCTATGATGGGCATGAGCTGGAGTTTCGCAGCAGGCCTTTTCCGCCCTTTCTCATCCTGGACAGCCACTTTGTCGTCGGACTGTATGCGGAGGCCGCTCTCAATTGTGAGCGATGTGATCCTGTCGAGCACCCAGGCCTGAAGTATCATCTGGTAGATGTATTGCGACTGTGTGTTTTCGCCGAGGCCCAGCATCTCCTCCGAAAGGTAGATGTCCTTGCCGGCGAGCCTCTGTTCGAGCTCGTTGTACACCTCCTGGTAGTCAAGCCTGGTCACATCATGCGTGAAGTTCGAGGTGCTTCCGAACATCTTCTGGATTTTATTGTTGAGCATCGAGGTGCACCGGATGATTACGTCCTGCGATTTCTTCCTCATGCCTGACGTGTCCTTTGCAGCGCCTTCGGGCCTGCCTCCATTCAGTTCGATCTTCTTCATCTGGAGGTAGGTCGCGAGCCGCCCCGGATCAAGGGGCCATCCTGACTTTGTCAGTTCGCCCTTGGCGGTGCTGATATAGGCGCGGTCTTCCCGGACCTTTACGGACAGAGGCCTGACAAGGAGCAGATGGGCGCCGATAACGCCAAGCAGCAGGAACACCATTACGGTGAAAAGGCTGGCATGCTGTTTAGGCCATTTCCTCATTTCTTCTTTTCCTTGTTTTCCTTGAGCTCCGACTGGTTGACGATGGTTTCCGCAAAAGGGAGCTTTATGGCGAAATCACGGAATCTGCTGCCGCTCATCTTGGAATTGATCTCCTTGTTGTTCACGACCTGGGATATCCATGGAGAGGACATGATGTCCTCCCTTCCCATCCTTTCCTCCTCCGAAAGAATGTCGACTTCCTCGCTGTCGGAACTGAAAAGGGAGGACTTGCTCAGCTTTGTCTGTATCAGGCGCACGATGTCGTAGTGTTCCTTCTTGGTGGCCGCGATCGTGAATCCGATAAGGACAAGTGAACGGTTCTCTGTCATGGCGCTTACGGGCACGGATTCATTCCTGGCTCTCTTGGAGGCTCCGCCGGGCTCCTTTGCAGTGATGTTGCTGAAGAATATCCTGCCCTGGCCCTCCTTTGGGGTGTTCCTCTCCATCTTCAGTCCCTTGAAGCTTTTCTCGTCGGCAAGATATATGAAGAAGAAATTGTCGCCCTTTATCTTTCCTATCTCATTGATGGCTGAAATGAACCTCGGGATGTTGCCGCCCTTTATGGCGAACGGTACGAGCGTCTTTTCGTAATGCCTTATGTCTTCGCCCATTTTATCGAGCTCCGGGATGAACCCCTCGCATGCCTTCAGTCGCGTGATGATTTTCGTGTTGACGACGTCCTCGTTGCTGAGCTTGATGTAGAAGTCGATAAGATAGATGGACAGCGAGACGATAAAAAGGAAGGCCGCAGCGGAGAGGAATGTAAAGTTTCTCTTCCTGAGCGAGACCCATCTTATTTCCGCAGGTGCAAGCGAGATGCCGACGTCCTCGGCCTCAAGGGCCTGGAGGGCCAGTCCATATGCGATGGACAGTTCAGGAAGAACTTTTCCGTCGGCGTCCTTCGGTCCGAATATCTCCGTCTGGCTGTGTTCGAAATTCCCTTCGAGCACTTCGGGCAGTCCAGCGAGCATCGAGCCGCCGCCGCAAAGCCAGATCTTGACGAATTCAAGGCCGGCCATCTCGGAGTTCTCGTGGGCCTTCCACTGTTCTATCGCATTTTCCAGCTCGGTAATCAAGTTGATGGAGACATGGTAGAACGGATGTCCGGTGTTCTCCGGATCGATCTTCGTCTTGAATTTCTCCTCTTCGGCCTTCTCCTCGTCGAGACTCAGGAAATCCGCCAGCGCCCTGGTGTATTTCTCCGAACCGAACATGAGCGTGCCTACGGACAGGATCTGTTCTCCGCCGAATATCACGACAGTTGAATTCTCCGCCCCGATCTCGAGTATCATCTGCGGGTCGCTGACATCCTTCACCTCCGGATGCAGGCTGAACAGGGTGTTTATGAGCCCCATGCTGTTCATTGTCATGTCCGACGGCGTGAACCCTGCGGATTCCAGGATGTTGAGTTTTTCAGTTACGGCGGAAAGGCGGGAAATGCCTATCAGCGCCGGATTCTTCCTTCCATATCCGGGAGGCATGACATGGTAGTCGTGGATGAATTCCTCCTCCGAGATACCGGAGAGCTGGCGGGTTTCGCAGGAGATCATTTCGTCCAGCTTGGTCTCGGGGGCCTCCGGGAAATCCATCACCTGCACTGTGGCGAGGTATTGTGGAAGCCCGGCGCAGATCTCCCTTTTCTTCCAGCCTGACTGGTCGAGCCAGTGTGAAAGGCTCTGCTTCAGCTCTGCTTCATCGAGAATTCCCTCTGCGCGGAGCTTCAGCTGCTTGTGTGAGACAAGGCTGATTGCGCCTTCCTTCGAGCAGGATAGTTCGACAGCCTTGATGGAGCTGGAACCTATGTCGAGTCCGACCCCCCTGCGTATTTTATTCTTCAAGAACATAGCTGTTTTTCAAGAGACTGCTTTCAATGTGCGTAAGTTTATCGTATAGGAAATCGTATTTTTGGATCGCTGGCAACCTGCCGGCATCTCTTTCTTTCCATGCTTCACTAAATATCATGCCGCCACGTGAGTCACGTCCCACGTGCCAACGTGATGAACTCCAACAATCCTCAACTCCGATTCACCGCCTCTCCGATTCATTTCCGTTGCTCCTGTTCTTCCTCCCCATTCGATGTTGAATGTTCGAAGTTCAGCTTATCTTCCCTTCACTTGCTCCTACGGTTCCCAGACGCCTTCTTCCCAATGCGCCCTGCTCAGGAAATAGTTGCCGGAAAAACTTACGTTTAACACAGGAGCTTCAGAGTTGGAAATAGGTTTCCCTGGCCCATAATCTTTTAGATGCTTGATATGCCAGAAGCAGCGGAGGACAGGGAAAAGAGTGGCATCATACGCTCCTTGATGGCCTGTGCCATCCTTGGAATTATAGTCACCGTTCTTGAGCTGATGGTTCTTCACGTCTGCCCAAGGCCTGTCCAAGGTGCTATTAAAATCATCAGGAAGGCTCCAAGCGCATTTCGCATCGGAGAACTCATAGAAGTAGCTCATATGCCCTACGGCGGTATTTGGATTCACGTTAAGTCCTGTGTTCCCAATCCTGTCATACGTCGTGTTGTGGTCGTTATCTATCCTGGCAAGCCAGTCTTTGGCTTCAGTGCCCGGCGGATTGCCGTCCGAGGGGCACTGGTATATCTGCGTGGTCTTCAATTGATCCGGGTAGAGCAGGGACATCCAGCCCACGTCGAAATCCTTGTTGTCGTTCTTGTAGATTATGAATGAAAGTCCGAGCTGCTTCAGGTTGTTCAGGCAGTGTGTCTGCCTGGCCTTTTCCCTGGATTTGCTTAATGCCGGAAGCAGAAGCCCTGCGAGAATGGCGATCACTGCTATTACCACCAACAGCTCAATGAGCGTGAATTTCCTGCTTTTATCCATTATTTTTTCCGATTAAAACTGAGTTTTCCAATTACATCGTAACTGATACATTATAGCATAACGTATTTACATAGCAAATTATTGCATCAAATACAGCGGAAAAAGGAAAGAAAGAGGAAATGCGGTCTTTAGAGCTCTTTAAGTTCTGAAGTATGGCGGTTTTG
>JBAQUG010000494.1:0-4775 GCA_049297395.1 Victivallales bacterium
AAGCGATTCCCCTCCGGTGTGATGAACCACCACCGGTTATTCAGATTCTCCAGCCGGAAGAATCCGCTGGCAGCGGCAGATGGACCGGCCTTGACACCGCCATACTGATCGAACCGTTTCAAGTCCAGAGTGACACCGGCCAGCTCAGCCTCCTCCTTTTTCGCATCTTCGACCAGTTGCGCATCCTCTTTGATCTTGCCTGGCCAGTCCTCGTACAGGTACTGCCCATAACGATCAACCAGTACCGCGTCAGTATTGAATTCCAAGGCCATCGTGGCACCCGGCTCTGGCAGCGGCGCGGACAATTCACTGTCCGTCGGCTTTTTCGCGGACAGAAGGATCACCTTCTGGAGCGGCATGTTTACATAAGGATCTGCGCTCCGTGACAAAGTGATTTTCACAAACCTTGCAGGCTGATTTTCCAATGTGAACGACATCTGCGGAATATCCTTTGACCAGACTTTTGTACCGGCGACGCGGTAAACGCGATCGCTGCTGGACCGGTAGAATACGCTGACATCCTGGATTCCCCAGTACTCATTGGGCGGCCGCGCAATAATATCCACCTGGTTCAATGGCTGATCCTCCAACAGGTCAAAGACAATCGACACAAATCTGGGAGAGTTCGCACTGCCTGGGAAGGAGACTCCCTGTCCTCCATCTTCCCCGTGTCCATCGGTCAGCTGGCCCTTTGCCATGTCCACTGGAACCGGCTTGCCGCCGGCTCCCCGTCCTTCTTCTTCTGGCGGTGTTTGATATTGATAGTACCCACGGGTGATCCTATAGCCCGTCTGCGTCTCCTGTTTTGATTGTGTAATTTTCATTTTACCGCCGGACCTGGAAAGACCTTGGCGAAGCATCGGGCTGAACCATCGTAGGTCACCCATACGAACAGAGGCTTGGCTGTGCCTTTCTCGTCAAGCAGTCTTGAAGCCGAGGGCGGTTTCAAATCGAGAGCGTATGTTGCGCTTTCATTCGCCTTCAGACTGTACGGTATCATTGCACTAAGGGGCTCGGCCTCACCATCCAGCCGGACTTCTATAGCCCCCTTGGTCGCCTCAGGCAGATAGTTGCAGACCTTCACGCTTACCGTTCCGCCGAACTTTTCCTGTCTGGCCATCGCCAGTACCGGACCGCTCCTGTTGACCGCGATCAGGATCACGGTCGCCTCAAGGCGCGGCAAATTGCAGCTTAGGCGATTGCCTTCCAGCTTGTACTCCAGCGGATAGAGCTCCTGCGTGAAGGTTTCCATGCAGTACAAGGCGGACACCTTGTCAAAAGGCAGTTCCACCGACAGCGGAACATCATAATGTATCTCCGGCCCCCAATTTGTTATGCCAAGCAACGCCCCGTCCCCGTTGCCCCAGTATGATATGAATTGAAAACGGTCGTTCGGCATTCCGGTGGGCTCCCTAAATGGCTTTGGAGCGCTCGCGTCAATCTTCACCGGCGGCTGGATTCCATTATCGGAAAGAAACTTCATCAGCACCTGCCTGGTAGCCGGATCACCCTGATTTTCCAGCTCGTGCTCGCGGGTTGCCGGGTAGGGCGGAAGGTTGTGGGTGTAAAAATAGTTGCGGTATGCCGTGAACACCCTGGCGGCCATGTATAACGTTTTGCCCTTGCCATAACTGTGCGAGACAATGGCCGGCGCACCGGCTGGCAGCCCTTTCTCGACAGCCGGCATGATGGAGTCCGTCAAATCCATGGGCAACGTATCCTGCGGAAAGACTCCAAGCACCGTCGATCCGGCATCGGGCGTGATGATCTCAGCCCGCGGCATTGGAGCCAGAGCCGGCAGGCTCGAATCCGAAATTTTTTCTAAATCAGCTCCTGGTTTCATTTCAGGCCACCCTCCGTACGGCGAGGGAGCCGTTAAAATCTTAGGCAGCGGTATCCTGTTCTTTGCATCCACTGCTATTGAAGTCAACGCATCGGAAGCCGGGCCATGCGTGATACCCAGCACGTCATCCAGCAGGTGGGATTCACGATGATACTGATCGTAAAAGCCGCTTCGTCCGTCGGCGATCAAAATGCCTCCATCGGCTACGAATTTCCTGATTGCTTCGGCAGCATCCGCATAAAGATGCTCCGCCGCCGGAAGCACCAGCACGCGGTATTTTGAGAGTTCGCCGTCACGGATATTGTGGAAGGTTATTACATCCACGGGATACTGTGTCTGCATGAAGACACGATAAGCGCCGTAAAGGGCATTTACCGGCTCGGTATTTGGTATCTGATCCATTTCCTCTGTCGGATAGTATATGGCAATCTGAACACCCAGCGCATGGCCGGTTTTCAACAGAGGTGAGAGAGTCTGGACCTGCTTGAACATCTTTGCCGCTTCCAGTCCCTGCTCCGTTGGTTTGCCACCTAGGGAAAGTTCGTAGCCGGACATGGCAACCGACATGCCTTCCCATCCATCGCTCCAGATAAAGAAGGTCACTCCTCCGATGCCGCGCAGGAACCCAGGCCACCAGCATAGGTTCCAGTCCAGCCCTGTTCTGGGCAGTGGGCTGACGGGCTGGTACGAGACCCCGCTCTCCAGCACATGTATGGGCTTGCCGCCCAGCTGTGTGCGGAGCATGTCTGTCTGCCGCGCCATATCGTCGTAGCCGGCGCGGGCGAACGGGTAGATGTCCACGCCATAGAAGTCGCCGCCATCCCGCCACAGATACGGATCGATGCCCGTGCTGGAATCATAAAAATCAAGTCCAATCGCCTTGAAGCCGACAGGCGTGTTGGGAAGAGAGGGCTTTAAAGCCTGGTAGGCCTTTCCCATGTATTGCCCCAGGCCGGACTTGCGGAACCGAAGAAAATCAAACCAGACCGCCGAAGGACCTGTGTACTTCCGCGGTGGCTCGACCTGGTCGAACGAAGCGTAGTTCGTGCCGTAAAGCTTGTTCAGTGCGGCTATGTCCTTGTGGATATCCTTGGCATATTGCCGGAACCCGCGGACGGCCCATGCGCTGTAGTCAAGCACCCGTCCACCAGACAACCACGTTACAAAACAATACTCGTTGCTATGTGAGTATTCGTAGAAAGAGGGATGCCCGTCCCAGTAATTCAGGCGGGGCGCCCATTCGGGATCCAATTCCCATTTAGGCAGAAAAGGGCTGTATGCAGGCGTATGCGACACTCGTCCTTGACTGTTGAATACTTTGCCTTCGCTATCCACCGCACGAAGCTCATTTTCCGGAATCCCCATTTCTTTTTGGTCGCGGAAGTTAAATGCGTCGCAAATGGAGTTGGCAAGGTTGAGCTTGGAAAGTCGGAACAGGAAATCACCTACCCTGTCGCCTGTCTCAAATCCCCTGGGAGGTTGGGAGACCGTTTGCCAGTTGTGCGTGGCGGATGCGCCATACCAGGCGGTTTTGGAGCCCATGGCGCAAGTGCCTATGGGATACCAATATTTGCTCCGCGGCGCCAATATCTGGACCTCCTGATTGTTGTCGGCAACCACCAGTTTTACATCCTTGGGCTGGAGAAGGACGGGCACAAGATCATAGTTCCCGGGCTCGGCGGCAGCCTTGCAGGCAAAAGGAATCATCTGTTGTCCAGCGGCCAGTTCCGGAATGCTTATCGTGCCGAGCATGAAGACAATTCTGGGATCCGCCGTGTCACGCAGAATCAGATCCACTTTCACGTCGCGCATTGGCTGACCGGTATCATTTGTCGCAAACAGATTTACCTTCATAGCCTGATTGGAGAAGTACACCTGCCAGTTGGGTCTGGCATTGAGTTCAACCCCCTGGCGCACGTAAAAAGCCACCCCCGTCAGGGACATGTTAATCCATGCGTTAGGGCGTGAGACGACCAGCCGTACGTGTGTGAATTCCTTTCCATCGGCCTGCACGACAAGATCGTGCAGGGATATGTCATCAGGCTTGGGATGCTGAGGATCCAGGGTCAGCCAGTCCTTGTCCAGCAAAGTCACCCATTCGCCCGACGCAGCCAGCTGGGCGGACAGCTTGACGTGCGGGGTGTTCCACCATGCATTCAAAGGAACGGAAACAATGCGGATGCGATCCTGCAGGTGTGAGCCGTGCAGTTCAAAATCGATCACGGTAGCCAATGGTCTGCCATCGCCGGCGTTCCATCTGACACCGGTGCTGAAATCACTGTCCAGCAGGGCATCTTTCTGATCCAGCACCCCGGCAGCCTTCACTTTTTCGCCGTAGGAGGGAGGAGCTTCCGAATATGTGTAGGTTACACCGGGCAGTTGAACGGCTGATGCAGTGCCGCCGCACAGCAGTACTGCCATTATGACTGTAAAAGCTGTCCGGATCCCCCTGGTTTTGGGCGGCAGTCCTGAGTTTAAAAGTTGATTTTTTGAGAAGTTCCCCATTTCCTTATCCTCCTTCAGTTAAAAAAATAAATCGTTTATCGGTTCCAAAGGACTAGCCTCCAATGTCATGGGCTGCCAATGATGCAGTAGTTTATTCCATAATCAACAGCCTCAGAGGAGGAAACTCCTTCTGCATGTCCATCGAGAAAACTGAAATTAGCCCGTTTCAGATGCCGCATGCAGGCGTAGTGATGTTCCCATGCGGTGTAGTTTGCCTGAATGGAGGGAGCCTCATAGTTAAGCATGAAATCCCGGGAGCTGTCTGCAAGCAGGAAATACTTGCTACCTTCCTTCACCCTCAGAATGTTTAAAAAGCCCGCCCTTTCCCTGAATCCGAAAGTGTGAAACATCCAGTTGGAATGTTTGTCCACGGCAGCACAATGCAGCGTATCTGTTCCTGTAATATATGAATTGTAGACTAGATACC
>JBAQUG010000495.1:0-4134 GCA_049297395.1 Victivallales bacterium
CAGCCTCATTTACGCAATCAAGTATGGCTCTTTCGCCGAAAGAGCCTCGAGCCACTTTCGGCGAAAGTGGCATACTCCAAGAACATCTGCACGATTGTCCGCGCGTAAAGCCAGCTTAACGGTTACGTTTAAGGATGCCTTTTCAGCTCCTTGGCATGTACAGATAAATTCTCGAAAAGGTCTGACCCTTTTAGAACGGAATCAATATTTCCATCAGCCGGAAAGGAGGAAAGGTATATGTCAAGATTTGTCATGATCACGGTTCTGGCATTGTTTGCTGCGGTTCTAGATCTGAATGCAAATGCCGGAAGTACGTCTGAAAAAAATGATCAGCTGGTCAGCGACCCATCGGGGAAATTCATTGAACTGCAGAGCAGATCATAGGCCGGGGTCAGCACATGGTCTCCTTCCTCCGTCATGAACAGGGAGAAGTTCTTGAGATGCGCGTCGCCGCTGGAGAAGACATAGCTGAAAAGGATCCGCTGGAACAGTTTTTCCACTTCCACCTGATATGCCGGGCAGAATCTCTTCAGGATCCTCCCGAGTTCCTCGTAGCTGATGTCGTACTTGTAGTTTTTTCCGTGAGTTTCTTCGGTCCTGCCGCTGAGCCGGCAGAAATCCTCCTGGGGTATTTTCCGTCCGTCCTGCCGGTCAAAACGTCTTGTGAGGTACTCGTTTGCCGGCTCAATTGAATGTATGCAACCAGGTTGGCGGCGCGCCATGAGGAAGGCCTGCGCCCGGCATGGAAAAGACTGGGAGAGTATCTAGCTTTTTGAAAAGATTCTGGTATCTTTATGGATGAACCTTTCCATCAACAATTCTGAATTTACATGTATCCGCTGCGGACAATGCTGCAGGTGGCATGGGTACGTCCATGTCTCCGAGGAGGAAGTGGAGGAGATTGCCCTTGCCATAGGAATGGATATTGCGGAGTTCTATGAGACCATGGTGATGCCGGGCGATGGTGACGGCGTTTCCCTGAACGAGAACAAAGACGGTACCTGCCCCTTCTATGTGGATTTGCCGCCGGGATGCAGGATATATGAGTGCCGTCCATTGCAGTGCAGAACCTATCCGCTCAAGTGGAATAATCCGGACACGCCGTGTCCTGGGCTGCCACGGACTTGCACAGGCTAAAAGCAGCGATAAATATTTTACAGTATTAAAACTTGGCGCCTTGGTGGTTGGTATTAACTGTGTTCGTCAGTGTCTTCAAGTCTGCACGGTCATGCGGCTGATTGCTTTTGCTTTTTTTCTGAGTATTGTAATCCGCGTGAACAGAATAAGGAGGGGATGTAAATGCGTAATCCATATATTCCAATTGTTGTTGCCGCAGTGCTGTTGCTGGTTGCGGGATGCGGAAGCTTGAGCCAGAAGGTTGGTGGACCGCAGATGTCCGCTCCCTCCATGGAATTCGCCAGGCAGATTCCGGCTGGCGAATCAAACTTCTCTATCTCATGCAATGACAAGGAGCTTTCGACCAGCAGGTGGGCCTCGAAAGCGTACCCGGTATTCCCTGTGTTCTACTGGTCGACGCTTGGCAATTTCAACCCCGCGACAAGTTATGGGCTCCGCACCGCGACCATCTTCTTCCCGGTCTTTGTTGTCATGCGCGACTCCGTCTATGACGACAAGGGGCTGCGCATAAACTCTGAAGCCATGTTCAATTTCGCACTGGCCATCGGCTATGAGGACAGGATTACGCCAACTTCGAGCGACTTCAAGATTGGACTGCTCTGGATCCCCGGCATAGGTCCGTTCCTCGGGGCAGGTCCGGAATTCTTCCAGTTCCTGTGGATTCCGTTTACCGACTTCAAGTGATGTCCGGCAACTGGATACAGGATACGGTCGTCAGTCGTCGGAATTCTGGTTTTAGCGAGCCCTTAAGTTTCAGGTGTTAAGTTTTAAGCCTGGTAATAAACTTACGAACTTTCGCTTGTAACCATGTGCTTTTGTAACTCTGCGCCTCCCGTCATGTATCGCTAAAACTTGAAATTCCCTCTGATAAAGACTATGGTATGGGGTAATCAAATATCTTGTTAGGAATAAAATACAGTATGAGTGGCAGTGGAGAAAAATCATCAGGCTGGGGAGGAGGCTGGATATTTCTGGTTTTCCTGGTCGTGCTAGCCTTCCATGTGGTGGCCATCCTTGGCATCGCAGTTTTCAACGGCTGGAAATACAATGGTACGAACACATCCCAGACGCAGAATCCTGTCCCATTGCAGCAGAAGACCATGGAATTTGTAGAGAAAAGCATTCCTGAAGCAGCTGTTGCGCCAGTTCCAAACGCAGAGCCTTTGGTCAATGATGAAAAGATTTCCTCGCATAAGCAGAGCGCCTTGGAGAAGCAGATACTTTCTGGCCCTGATGATGAGCCGTTGGCTATTCCCGCTCCAATAGTTTCAGAACCATCCCCGGCTGCGCCAAAGAAGGAAGAGGCCGGCAAAATCGCTGCATCATCAGCCGCAGCCGCTGCCGCCGCAGTTGTCCATGAAAAGAGCTCTAAAAAAGCATCCCCTCCGCCGGAACTCGTCAAAAGCATGGACCATGCCGACGTCGGACTGGTTGAATCAAAGCCGAGCCTTGCGATGCCTGCAGCTTCAAAGGATAAAACCTCGCCTCTCTCAAAGAATTCCGCGGCTCCCGTACTTGTTGCTGCAGGCACGTCGAAAAAGGCGCAGGCGTCCGGAAATGGTTATGGAACCTACACTGTGCAGAAAGGGGATACCTTCAACAAGATAGCCCGCGACTACAACACTACTCTGAACAATCTCTACAAGATTAATTCAATCAAAGATCCGAATGGCCTGAAAGCCGGAATGACAATAAAAGTTCCCGGGAAATGATCCTGCCGAATTAATTCTGCCGCTGCGAATTATTGTACCCTGAGCCTTGGCGCTTGAAATCCATTCGTCATTGGATGAACGCGGCTACGGCGATCCGAACTGGATTCCCGCGTCCGGGGAAGCGGAGCAAGTAGGTACGGTCTTCAGCCTGTACCATTTCAAACAAGGAAAACAGACTGAGAACATGCCTTGCGGCATTGACTGCCAGGCGAACTTGGAATTGATTGTCATGATGTTTGTGAGGAGTCCGCCACGGCGGACAACGAGCAAACAGCGTGACAGGCGGCCAAAAGACCCCAGGCCCCTCGGGGCGGAATTCCATGTGTTTGTAATTTACTTTTGCCTGCCTTATGCTAACTTCAATGTATTCAATAACCATTAAATTCTACAAAAGACATGAAGCTCGAATTCTGTTTTGTATCGCGTCTCAATCCCGGGGCTCTTGTGAAATCTCACAGCCATAATGCCCTGGAACTGGTCTATTACACCGAGGGCAGGGGGCGGATATCGTTTGACAGGCGGAGCTGGGATTTTTCGGAACATGATTTCCATATCGCACCAGCTGGCATCTCCCACAAGCAGAAGAATACCGAAGATCTTTGTGCAATATGCGTGGGTGTCTCCGGCAGCGGACTCGAGGATCTTTCAGGCACCTGGCATGACCATTCCGGGACGCTCAGGTATCCTCTGGAACAGCTTGTGAAGGAATTGAACGCGAAGGAGGAATCCTGCGAGCTTATCACCAACGGACTCCTAGAACAGATCGTCGGACTCACCCGCCGCATCATGGCTTCACAGTCAAAAGGTGCAGCTGCCCATAAGAGTGAAAAAATCGACAAGGCCCTCCACATAATCCGCGAAAACGAGGGCAGGATTTCCCTCGACAATATTTCCGACACCCTCTACATCAGCAAGGACTACCTGCGGCATCTTGTAAGCAAAAGCACAGGACAATCCCCCCTGCGCCACATAATAAGTTCGCGCATGGAAAAGGCGAAGCGCCTGCTTGAGACCACGGACAGGTCCATCGGCGACGTAGCCGTCGAGTGCGGATTCAACGATATCTACTACTTCTCCCGCTTCTTCAAACGGAACGCGAAACTCCCTCCTGCGGCGTATCGGAAGCGTAGCCAGGGGGAAAAGTGAGGATCGAACTGGCGAGCCGGTGAAACGGAGAGTCGGCGATAAGAACAAGAATATCAAAATGCTCGACAGAATAATTTCCTTGGTGCCTTGGCGTCTTTGTGGTTGATTTTTCCAGAAAGCCGGAAAGTGCAAAAACTCC